>DUCD01000462.1:10630-11276 GCA_012959985.1 Verrucomicrobiales bacterium
TTAAAGGAACCTTCGAAGCCTGTTGCGTGATCCTCCTGATCCAATGTGGAAAGGTATTCCACCAATGCTTCAGCAACAACCCTCCGTTCCTGTATGGGCTTCCCAGTAAGCAGTTCCGGCATGCGGGTGCTTGCCTTGACAGCATGAGGTTCGGTCAACCAATTCAAAAGGTAATCCGGGCGCAAAAGAAAATTGACACCAGACAAATCCGGACCGAACGAAACGGGGATTCGTTCCTGGTAATCATCACCGGGAGAGTGACAATTTACACAATGCAGTTCAGTCAACAGAATTTCACCGACCTCGAACAGTTTTCCGGGTTTGTCACGATAGAACCGATCAACACTCGGTAATACCGGCGATGCCGAAGCCATCCACCCCGTCATCAAAAACTGTCCAATAGAGATTGCCCCGAACCGCATGGTCAATTTGTGCGAGAATTCAGTATGACTCATTGGGAAAAAGCTGTCAAATTGACGAATACCCTTTCTGGAGAAATGCCCCTGAAGCTGGGGGCGCCGACCCCGGACATTGGCATGGTGCCCATACCATACATACTCCTTTCCATACAGCGGCCTCAACGCGGCCACCTTCAGGATCAGCGGCCTCAACGCGGCCACCTTCAGGATCAGCGGCCTCAACGCGG
>DUCD01000463.1 GCA_012959985.1 Verrucomicrobiales bacterium
ATGGCAAAACCACAGTCGTAGTGAATCAAAGAAAGAACCCTGAGTTAGACAACCTCTGGACAAGCCTTGGAGTCTTCCCACTATCGGCGGGCTCCAATCCCTCGGTCGTTATTGAAAACCAGGCCACTGACGGCTATGTGATCGTAGATGCAATCCAGGCGATTTCCAAATGATGTGGAGCGCTGCGGCTCGACGCACCGCCATGGTGAATGTGTGATTTCCGGAATGGTTAAAGCTCTGGCGGTGAATCAGCACAGATTTAAATACCAAGCGAGGGTACGATCGACAGGGCGGTTTCTTCGATGGAGCCGTGATCATCCTTTTCCAACATCCCGATCGAAAATGACTGCGGGGTCGAGTCGTGGAACTGGTTGATGCCTTAGCGGCCAAAACCGAATAGGGTCATCTTCTGTGCATCGGATAAAACAAGTCGGGATGGTGGTCGTCCCAACGGTAGGCCGCGGCCCGGAATAAATCAAAAACCTATTGAATAACTCTTGCTGTCCCTTGCGAAGTCAATAACCATGGGCAAATGAAAGCCCTCAAATCCTCGCCCGATTGCCTTACCACATCCACAATCTGCTTCATGATCGGAATGCTCGTTGGCGTCGCGCAAGACCCGACGCCGGTCGAAGTAAACGCCGCCGATTTCACGACACTCCAGGCGGCATTCGACGCGCTGCACCCGAGCGGCGGAATTGTTCGCCTGGCCCCTAAGCGCTATGATATTACTGAACCGCTCATCGTCCGAACGTCCGACACCCTGATCCAGGGCGCCGGAGCAGCCACCCGAATCGTCAACCTGAATCAGGGTGGCCAACCCGCCTTACATATTCGGTCTGATGAATACGACAGGAGCCCGGACAGTCGCTTATGGCGTATCCAGATGAACCACTTCCGAATCAGCGGTAACAGCAATTCCGGCGATGGCATCTTGGCGGAAGGTATCAACGAAATCCTCATCTCCGAACTTTCCGTCGACCATAACGGCGGGCATGGAGTCAATCTCCTTGACTGCTACGAAGATCCGCGTGTGTCCGATTCGATTTTGACTTACAACGCTCAAGCGGGCCTCAATATTGCGCGCGGCCACGACATCGTTGTGAATGCAAATCAATTTGAGGAAAACAACGACGGGGTCCGCTGCACAGACAGTTTCAACCTGACCTGTAACGCCAACAATTTCGACGACCATCTCCGGCACGGGATTGTCATCGAAAACACCTATGGGTCGGTCATTTCTGGAAACATGATCGAAGAATGTCAGGGACTGGCCATGCTTCTCGATCGGGACTGTTACGGAATGACCTTGAGTTCAAACGTCATTGCCCATGATTTCGAAGGGGGAGTCGATCTTCGGGATGCCTGGGGCTGCGCCGTGAGTGGAAACACCTTTACCATTGTCCATCACTTTGGGGTCCGTGTCGGACCCGATAGCGGCCGCATCACGATCACGGGCAATAATTTCTCAAACAGTTACCTCGGCGGCGGGAAGCACAAAAGAATCCTCGAACACGACCAAATCACCCAAATCGATGTTGGCTCAGGAGTTCTGCTGGAGAATACAGAAGATATCGTGATCAGCGGAAACTTGTTCGCGGGAATCGATGGCAAAGCCATTGTCTGCGACCCTGAATGTGAACGAATTTTGATCACCGGAAATATCGTCAGGGACTTTGGCCGCAAAAAGGCCGTCAATTTCGCTATCGATAAACCCTCAGACAAAGTCAGTCTGGTGAAGGACAATATTGTTCACTAAGGGTGACTACAGCGAAAACAGACCCGTTCACGGTCCGGGCAGATGGGGGAGATTCTCTCCCCTGTCTAAACATCGAAAAAACCCACTGACGAATCCATGTTCAGGTAAACATCAATACTCCACGACCATTTTTCAAAAATCAGTCCAGATGTTACCGCCT
>DUCD01000464.1:0-1003 GCA_012959985.1 Verrucomicrobiales bacterium
GCGGCCGTTGCGGCACAGGCGGCACAGGCGGCACTGGGGTCGACTGCCGGGGTCGAGGCGTTGGTTCGGGCTGGATTGAAAAAAAGAAAATAGGCATGGACGAAGAGTTTTCAATAGATCCAGGGGTCACAAACATTGCCTGACAGTTTTGAATATGCCTGATACGCCGATTTCTCCCCCACCGAGTATTGAACGTCCTCGCCCGCTTAAATGGTATCATCCATGGATTTCCTTTGGAGCTTATTGGTTCATCAGACTGATCGCCTCCACGATCCGCTGGCGAATCAGTGAATCATCAAAAGCGCTGGCTTTGCCGCACGAACAGCAGTTCATCTTCGGAGTCTGGCATAATCGACTGGCGCTCACGCTGGTTGTCTACCAGCGGTTCTTTCAAAAGGGGAATACGGATCGGCGCTTGGCGGTTATGGCCAGTGCCAGTCAGGATGGAGGCGTCCTTGTTGAAGTACTCAGGAAATTCGGAGTTGAGCCGGTCAGGGGGTCGACCAGTCGACGGGGACGGCAGGCGTTGTTGGAAATATGCAGATGGGGAAAGAAAGGACTCGATGTCGCCATCACGCCCGACGGTCCTCGGGGACCTCGCTACAAAGTTCAGGAAGGAATCATGTCTCTGGCTCAGATCACCGGAATTCCATTGCTTCCCATTTCCTATGAAATCCATTGGAAAATCAGCCTGCGAAGCTGGGACGGATTTCAGATCCCTCTGCCTTTTACTCGTTGTAATCTTCATTATGCAGAACCGATGAGCGTGCCTCGGAAAATGAATGATGCAGAAAAGAAACAAACACTGTTGGAATTTCAGCGCCGGATGGAGTCCATTACCTTCGACTGAGATTATCTGAGGGATTCAATTACCGAGCGGTTCGCAGGGGACAGCGAGCCCTAATGCCGTTCGGTTAAGGATGAAAATTATCAGACCACTGGCCTGAATGACACTAAGTTAAGGCATTTTGTTAGGTCCTGATTGGTTTTCCATTGTCCGGGG
>DUCD01000464.1:1114-2453 GCA_012959985.1 Verrucomicrobiales bacterium
GCGGTGAGGCCGGATTTGACATCCTTCTGGTCATGTCAATCCCAGACCCAATTGCCCAGTAATTCCATCGAAACCCCGTCTTAACTTAGTGCCATTCACCACTGGCCTTAAGTTGTAGCGTCGGCTGTCTCAGCCGAAAATGTCGTTTTAGTATGATATTTACGATAATGCGCTGGGGACAGCGCACGCTACAACTTCAATTGATTGCCGGATTGAGCACTGTTTTCCGGAGAATGAGTGCTCAACCTAATGGCAGTGCAGTGAGCCCGCTCAGATCGTCTCGCATTTAGACCGAATCAGGATGACGCAGTTTCTCAACCTGAAGCTGTACTTCTTCGGGGGGAGGCGGAGTGAATTGGCTGACTGTCCATGTGACGATGAAATTCAGCACCATTCCAAGGGAGCCTATTCCTTCAGGGCTGATGCCGAACAACCACTGGTCAGAACCGGCGCTTTTATTGATGAATTTAAAATAAATGATGTAGGAACCCGTGAACAGGATGCCACTGAGCATTCCTGAAATTGCGCCTTCTTTAGTCGTTCTCTTACTGAAAATTCCCAGAAGAATCACGGGGAAGAAACTGGATGCGGCCAAACCGAAGGCAAATGCCACGACTTGGGCGACAAAACCCGGAGGATATATTCCCAGAATACCTGCAATGATCACCGTTCCCCCGGCGGCAATCCGGGCATACCGGAGTTCGAGTTTTTCACTGAGGTCAGGATTGATAATTCGTTTGATCAGATCGTGGGATACGGAAGAGGAGATGACCAGCAACAGGCCGGCAGCTGTCGACAAGGCAGCGGCCAATCCCCCCGCCGCAACCAGAGCAACTACCCAGTTCGGAAGATTGGCTATTTCTGGGTTGGCCAGAACCATGATGTCCCGATCCACATAAAGTTCATTGGGAGTATCTAGAGGAGCATTGGCAAGCAAGGGTTCACCGGATGCACCGGTACCGTTACCGATTTCCGGTTTGCCCTTAAATGCATTCCCGGACCCATACTGGATAAGCCCGTCCTTGTTTTTATCCATCCAGGCCAGTAGACCGGTTGTTTCCCAACTTTGGAACCATTCCGGACGTTCCGCGTAAGGTGTTTGATGAAGCGCCTGAACCATATTCACCCGGGCAAACGCCGCCACGGCCGGAGCCGTGGTATACAACAAGCCGATGAATAGCAGCGCCCAGAAAGCGCTCCATCGCGCTGCCTGAACAGTTCGAACCGTATAAAACCTTATAATGACGTGTGGTAATCCGGCCGTCCCCACCATTAAGGCAAGCGTGATCGCAAAGACATCGATCATTTCCTTTTTACCTGAAACAAAAGAGCCGGTATA
>DUCD01000464.1:2485-11250 GCA_012959985.1 Verrucomicrobiales bacterium
GAAGCCCAAGGTCTCTGTGAATCTGGTCCAGTGCCTGCAGCAGATGCATTCCGGCATTTTCACCTTCGATCAGCTTAGACCCGAAACCCAGTTGAGGAATTGGGTTGCCCGTCATTTTAAAGGAAATAGCAACGGCCGGGATAGTGAACGCCACAATTAACACACAATATTGAGCGACCTGAGTGTAAGTAATACCCTTCATTCCCCCCAAAGTGGCGTAAACAAAAACGATGACCATTCCGATGATAACCCCTTCGGTAACACCGACGCCCAGGAACCTTGAGAAAACCACACCGACTCCCCTCATCTGCCCGGCGACGTAGGTGAAGGAAATAAAGATGGCGCAGAATACCGCGACCAATCGGGCGGCGTTGGAATAATATCGATCTCCGACAAAGTCAGGCACAGTGAACTTACCGAATTTCCGGAGGTAGGGAGCCAGCAGGAGGGCCAGCAATACATACCCCCCTGTCCAACCGATCAGGTACATCGAACCGGTATATCCCATGAATGAAATTAACCCGGCCATGGAGATGAAAGAAGCGGCGCTCATCCAGTCTGCGCCAGTCGCCATTCCGTTTAAGAAGGCAGGAACCCCTTGGCCGGCGACGTAAAAACCCTTGGTGCTGCTGACTCGACTCCGAAATGCAATATAGATGTAAAGAGAGAAAGTCAGAAAAACGATGATGTAAGTCCATGTTTGAATGCTCATGAACTCACCTCCTCTTTTGATTCCTGTTTGCTGTATTCTCGATCGATTTTCGCCATTAGCAAAGCGTAGATCAGCACTAGAAAAATGAAAACAATGATGGAACCCTGCTGGGCAATCCAGAACCCCAATGGAAATCCTCCTATTTTAAATTCATTCAATTTTTCCACCAAAAAAATACTCAGTACCGATGAAAACAGGAACCATACCAGCATCAGACTCGTCACGATGCGAAGGTTCATGCGCCAGTAGGAATCCTTTTTGGCTTTGATATTGGAGGCCATGGATTGATTTAACTATGGGTTAACTGTATTGGAATTTGCGGACGAAGAATGGGGAATTGCCAATGGAACAGCAAGGTAATTTGCAGAAGGAAATTAGAAATTATTATATCCGGACGACTGTGCCCCAGTGGAGGTGCCTGGCCGTTACAAAGCCGGGAGAAGCTGAAAGCGACTTACCGGAACCCAATTGTCGAGGGTTTCATTGAATGTCTGAAAATATTCATTGGAGCAGACAATCATTTCAGCATTCGAGTTTTGCTGGAGGCTTTGACATAGCTGAAATCCACTTTGATTCTCCTCGGTCTGAGTTTCCGAATAAACCACCTTTTCCGATGAGGTGAACCACCAGAGCCAACGTCGATTCTGTTCGACCGGAACGCCTAATGATTTCAACAATTTTAAATAGGAAAGCAATAAAGGGCGGTTGACCACGAGAATCATTTTTCGATCGCGCCAGGTCTGCAATACCGCAAGACAATCCTGTTGAACCAGACTGCGTCCCACGAGTTCCGGAGTCAGCACTACTCTAGTTGCAGGCTCAGACTGTTCGGGCTTCAATCCATTGCCTCCTTGAGCAAATCCTCGATCTCATTGCTGGAAAGCCCGGTGTGCTTGTTGGCTAGAAGGCTTGATTGAAACATCAGATCGAAACCACCTTTTGAAAGTGCAATCGAGGAATCGATCCATTCATCGAGAATACTTTTTCGAAATCGCCATTCCTTTCCCAACTTCGTTCCCGGTATCTGTCCTTCCTGTGCCCACTTGTAAACAGTCTGTGGCTTGAGCTTCAAATAGCGAGCCACTTCTTCAAGCGTCATGATTTCCTCGGATTTCATTTCAGTCACTCAGAGGTCTTTCTTACTCAAATCGACGAATGAGTTCCAGACCATCTGATAAAAATTGCCATCCTGAGTTGTTCGGATAATTTGAAACTTACGATCCGGTGACCCGACGAACGGACGTAGACTCCACGCCATTTGAATTCCAACAAAACCAAAAACTAAAACCCAAACCTGAAGGATCTGGACGGCCTGTCTGGGGTAGAGGTCGGATTTTTCGCACATGGCGGTCAGCCCGCGCCACAGGGTTTGCATAGCCCAACTACCACTGAATACGAAAATCGCCACGTGGATCAACTTGATGAATTCATAACTCGAGCCCGTAAAGGTGAAAAAAAGGACTATGGGCGCGCAACCTGCCAGGAGAATGGAATTCAATACCAGTGCCAGCAAGATCAAGACAAAGGTCTGAACAAAGTTGAGCTTCGACCCCATCAACACAACGATGAAGTAAAGGACCGGGTAGCAGACCAAAATGCTTAATAGATAGAGCATCGGCACCTTAACCCCTGAACTGACCGTTTGCATGAATCCTTGGGTTAACCCATTTCTGAATCCGGCCGAACCCATCGAAAATCCATATAAAGCCATCAGTCCGAAAATGGCCATGAAAAACCATTTAAGAAAATATTTCAGATTCCTGCCCTCAAAAATATCTTCGAAGAAGGACTCCTGATTCCTTAATATGCCATCCAGCATTGTTAAAATGCCTATTTTCTTAGCATCTGTCCGCTCGGTGGTGTTTATATTGAAACTCATCGGGGATGATTCATTCGAACTGCTTGAGGCAGGCATAGGTGAATCAGTATCTTTCATATCACATGGTTGTTAATTGTTGGTTTTAAATACATCCGGCACTCCCGAAGAAACTGCGGGACCGGCATGAAAAAAATCGTATCTGGAATGGGTATCGGTTTGCAGTATCAATAGCCCTATCACTTCATCATCCGACTTTAGAATTCCCCACGATCCCGGAGACTGATTGTCGATGATTTCTCCTTCCAGTCGAGATTCCAAGGGGGGCGTTGTTCCTGAGAAGAGTTCTTCAATCAGTGCTGTTTCCCGTTGGGTGGGAAAACCGATGTAGAACTGTTTTTCTATATGATAACGACGGGCGTTCTCTTCCCGATTGCGAGGGTTTCCGTAATTATCTCTATCATTGGATTCCAACAGTTTCAGCAGACAATAACGGTATGGGGCCGCAGCACGGACCAGCAGAGAAACATTGGGCCGGAAAGATGTTGACGATCGCACCGCGCTCAGGAATGTGGTCAAGGCAGGATGCTTCTCCATTACCGTTGCTAATAAGGTCGCTTCGATAAGGTCCGAAGTGAAAATGGCAATGATTCGAGGCGTCGCAAGGTTCAGTTCCTGCACCGTCTGGAAGTATTGAATCCGGTAGGAAGCCCGCGCCTTTTCGAAGGCTGCCTTCTTCCGGTAGTTATCCAATTGATTGAGACTGAGAAGGGCAACGAACGCCATCCCGATCAGCACTCCTCCGAATTTCCAGGTTTTTCGGGTTGTCCTGTAATCTTGGATATCGGCCCGTTTCGCCGCCGCTTCGGCCAGAAGAGCAAATCCACACATACCGCTCGTCGCTATGGCCAAACCCGCTGCAAATCCGATGGCGACAATGATGAGTTGTGCATAGGCGTCAATCCAGTCAGGTAGAAGGTTCCAACCCAGAAATTCATCGGAAACCCACAACAAGGCTCCAATCGAGAAACAGAGGAAGATAAAGAGAGCGATGTTTGTGGACACCCGAAGCGTATATCGAAGGTTTATTGTCATTGGTACCTGTCGTGTTTCTGATTCGTATAAAAATCATACTGTTTAAGATGTAATGTCAATATATATTACTGTTTAACAATGTTTGGTACTGTTATATGTTTATTTAAGAGAATCCACAAGTAGGAGAAACACGCAGAACTGCCTGTTGAAGCGTTATTGAAGGGGAGGTAACGGTGGGGGCATCTACCAGAGCTTCCAGCCCTACTGCCTGATGGGTGCTACAGAGGAACCGTGATACCCGGTTGGGTGCGTATTGGCGCTATTTGTCATCCTCGATTTCGATTGTGAGGCCCATCTGCTCCCTGAGGTTCATGGTGCTGGCGGCTGCAAGGAAACGGATGAAAACGGGCCGTAGCCAGAATCATGCAGTCATTGGCAACGGAGAAATTTCTAAAGAATCCTCCATAAATATCTCCAGTTCGACCGTGTCGATCTCAGATAATTTCAAGCGTTGGGCGGTGGAAGAAGCCGCCAGAAGTAAATTCGATGGCCCTTTCAGAGAGAACCCCAATTTATTGGCAGCCAAGTTTGCCATTTGGATGATCAGTATCAGAATATTGTTTCCATCCGAGGTATCGTCGTTTTCCCTTGCGAGGCTTTAATGATGCCCGCTTCCAGCAAGGTGATCAGGCCGCTTTTTTCAATGCTTATTCGGCGGATTTGGTGACTTGTACTATGATTGATCAGAGCGTTGCGCATGTATTCGTCCAGTAAGAGCATCTCGACAACGGCGATCCTTCCCTGATAACCGGTATAGCGATATTTGGCACAACCTCGTCCTTTGCGGAAATCGGTGTCTTTTACGTCTTCAGGCGTATAACCCCAGCGCCTTAGAATCGTCAGATTCGGGTTGTCCGGCGCTTCGCAGAGAGGACAGGGTTTTCTCAACAGTCTTTGTGCGATCACGCTGACCACTGTTGAAGAAACTAGAAATGCCTCGATGTCCATGTTCATCAGGCGAATTAATCCTCCAATGCTGTCCTCGGTGTGAAATGTGGTGACGACTTTATGGCCCGTCAAGGCTGCCTGCACCGCAACTTCCGCTGAAAAACGATCCCGAATCTCTCCGATGACAACCACATCCGGGTCCTGACGCACAATGTGACGGAGTGTTTCCTCATATGTCAGATCCAATTTGGGGTTGATGGAGCATTGGGCAATTCCCTCAACGACATACTCCACGGGATCTTCAGCAGTAATGATGCTGGTCATTGGATCATTGAGATAATTGATGCAACTGTAGACGGCTGTCGTCTTTCCAGAACCCGTTGGACCCGTAATCATGACCACTCCACTGGGACGGTCCAGTGCTTCTTCCCTGAATCGTTCAAAGACAGTGGGAGCCATTCCCAAGTCTTCAATTTTCACCAAATGACTTTGTTGTTTGAGAATCCTCAGAACTATTTTTTCGCGGTTGATCGTCACATAGAATGAAGCGCGCAAATCCGCTTCATTGCCGGCCTCGTTAAACACGATCCGTCCCCCTTGATGACGGCGTTTTTCGGCGATATCCGCCTGACACATGATTTTTATTCTGCTGGTCAGCGGAGGGATCAGGTTTTTATTGAAATCCTTGTGATGAATTAATACACCATCATGGCGGAACCTTACCCTCAATCGGTCCGGCATGGGCTCCAAGTGAATATCACTGACATTCTCCACGATCGCCGTCCCTATGATTTCGTTCACCGTATCGATGACATGATTCGCTTCGAAATGATTATTGCTGCCTTCGGTTCGATTCCGCTCCATGCGCTTGATTGCTTCACGGATAGAACCGGGCAAGGCAATGGCAGGAAGTAACTTTGTTCCGAAGAACATCTGCGCCGCCCCGAACTCGACGGTATCCAGAGGGTCAGCGAAGGCGATCAGAGTTTGGTCACCTTCCTTCCTAATCGGAATCATGGCATGGTCGTCGTACCAGCCGTAGGGGACCAAGTGGTAAATGTCCGGATCAATATCGGCGAATTGAGGTTCGACAAAAGGGAACCCCATCTGCATGGAGAGCACATCGATCAGCTTACGCTCTTCGATAAAATTGTGTTCAATTAGAACTTCCCCCAGTTTTCTTTTCCTGCCTTCTTTTTTCTGAATGCGGAATGTTTCTTCCAGGTCTCCTTCGGTCAAGTAGCCGAGTTCCACCAGAATTTCCCCAATCCTCAAATTTCTCCTGTGACGGCAAATGGTCTCACGTATCTCTTTTTTTTCACCATCTTGAGGTCTTTCATGACCTCAAGCAGTGTCAAAGGGGTGTCCAATTTAGAGCGGATCCGTTCAGCGTGTTTTGCCTGATCCCGTGAAATAATCCGATCGGACAACAAGGCTTCGGTGATTCCGCTTAATGGGGAATCCTCCGCAGGTTTCGTTTCTACCGAATCTATGGCCGCTGCCGTCGTCATTTCATATGCTGAACTTCATTAGTTGCATCCCTTGTGGGTTTATCGGCAGTTTGTTGTCGAAGTTTAGCTTGAATTGAGATGTTTCGCGGTATTGGTTGACGCAGTCCTCCGGTTTTTCCATTCTCACCGTATTGCAAACCTCTTGATGATTGGAATTGAATATGAATCTGAATCTGAGCTTTAAATTTCCTCATATTG
The DNA here is from genome assembly GCA_012959985.1 of Verrucomicrobiales bacterium. Taxonomy (GTDB): domain Bacteria; phylum Verrucomicrobiota; class Verrucomicrobiia; order Limisphaerales; family DUCD01; genus DUCD01. The sequence continues at coordinate 8,706 of DUCD01000464.1, forward strand.
TTCTTTTATTCCTAATATATGGCGGCTTTCTTGGGGGCTTCGCTTTGAATGTAGCCTTTGCGAAGACAGAGGGTTCACGGCCCAACATCCTGTTTGCCTTTGCGGATGATTGGGGGCGATATGCCTCTGCTTATGGGGCAATTGACGGCAAAGGCAGTCTTAATGAAGTTATTCAGACCCCTCATTTCGATCGGGTGGCACAGGAAGGGGCGGTTTTCAAGAATGCTTTTGTGACCGCTCCTTCCTGCACCCCATGTCGCAGTTCGTTGCTGTCGGGGCAGTATTTCTGGCGTACCGGACTCGGAGCCATTCTACAGGGAGCCAAGTGGGATCCGAAGATCCCATCCTATCCGCTGCTGCTTGAAGAAGCCGGATATCATATTGGACAGACTTATAAGGTTTGGAGTCCGGGAACACCTCGAGATGCTCCCTATGGAGAAGAACGATTCGCCTACGAGAAGGCCGGAGGGCGGTTCAATCGGTTTTCTCAGACCGTCACCGGTATGGTGGAAAACGGGCGTTCGGTGGAAGAGGCAAAGCAGGTTCTTTATCAGGAAGTTGAAAAGAACTTTGAGTCCTTCCTCAATCGTCGGAAATCCGGAGATCCGTTCTGCTATTGGTTTGGTCCGACTTTGGTTCACCGCAAATGGGTCAAGGGGTCCGGAAAGAAACTTTGGGGCATTAACCCGGATGCCCTGAAGGATCGGATGCCGGCATTCCTGCCGGATGTCCCTGAGATCAGGGAAGATCTGGCGGATTATTTCGGGGAAATACAGGCTTTCGATGCCGGACTTGGAGTTCTACTCAGGAAGTTGGAGGCCATCGGGGAATTGGACAATACCTTGATTGTCGTCAGTGGAGACCATGGCGCGCCAGGCTTTCCAAACGGAAAATGCAATTTATATGATTTTGGAGTGGGCGTTCCTCTGGCAATTCGCTGGGGAAAGCAAATTGGAGGAGGAAGGGTGATTGATGATTTTGTCAATCTGATGGATCTGGCACCCACTTTTCTGGAAGCGGCAGGATTAACGCCCCCATCCGTCATGACAGGGCGGAGTCTTGTCGATGTGTTTAACTCAGGCCGATCCGGTCAGATCGATCCGTCGCGTACATGGGTGATCACAGGAAGAGAGCGTCATGTGGCGGCGGCGAGGTCTGGCATGATGCCCTACCCTCAACGTGCATTAAGGACTCAGGATTTTTTATATATCCATAATTTCCGTCCGGATCGATGGCCTATGGGGACTCCCTTGAACCTTGAGGGAGAGTCCACTCCAGATCAGCGCACATTGACTCAGAATACCATGATAACTTATATGGACATGGATGCCGGCCCAACTAAAGCCTGGCTGATTGCTCATCGCCATGATCCTGAATGGAAACGGTTTTATCAGATTGCCTTCGGAAAGCATCCCCGGGAGGAACTGTATGACCTTTCCAAAGACCCCGACCAAGTCAAAAACGTTGCCGGTGAATTGGAATATGCTACTGACCTCAATCGATTGCGGGTGAGGTTGCTGGATGAATTGGAGCGGACCGGTGATCCCAGAGTTCTCAACGATGGCATGACTTTCGACCGTCCGCCTTTCAGTGGGGCCATTCGCTGAAAGAAGGCACCGGTTGAAGAGAAGAAAACTAGAAATATATCCTGAACACTTAAAGGATGAAGTAGTGCGTTTTTGCACATGGACTTGACGAAGGATCCCATCCCGGGGTTAATTAAGAAAATAGCTGTTCCGGCAAGTGTCGGCTTCTTTTTCAACACCATGTACAATGTGGTGGACACCTATTTTGCGGGACTGATTTCCACGGATGCTCTAGCAGCATTGTCTCTCTCATTTCCGATCTTTTTCATCATTATTGCCTTTGGATCAGGGTTGTCACAGGGAACCACTGCATTGATTGCCAATGCGTTGGGAGAAAAAAATAATGGGAAAACCCATCATATTGCCATGCAGGCGATCTCGTTTTCGATTCTCTTTTCCGTTTGCCTGACGTTCCTGGGATTGATGTTCGCTTCCGATCTGTTTCGATTACTCGGTGCCAGCGATAACTACCTGGGCATCTCTCTGGCTTATATGAACGTCCTGTTGATGGGAACTGGCTTTTTCATTCTGCAATCCGTCATCAACTCCGCACTGAATGCACAAGGTGACACGAAGAGTTACCGAAACGTCCTGATTCTGGGTTTTCTGCTGAACTTGGTTTTAGATCCATGGTTTCTTTTTGGTGGCTTCGGTCTGCCCGCCATGGGGGTGCGTGGCATTGCATTGGCGACCGTCCTTATCCAGGCGCTTGGGTGTGTGTTTTTAGCTGTCCGATTAACTCATTCCAGAATTTGGATGGGTTTTTCCGGTTCAGATCTTTGGCCTGAACGCAAAACGTTCAAAGAGATAGCCGTGCAGGGATTTCCAGCCGGCTTCAACATGGCGACCGTGGCGATTGGAATATTCGTGATCACTTTATTTGTCAGTCGTTTCAGTATGGAAGGGGTGGCTGCTTACGGGATCGCGACGCGAATTGAACAGATCGTGTTATTGCCGAC
>DUCD01000465.1 GCA_012959985.1 Verrucomicrobiales bacterium
TGTTTCATTGACTCAACACCTCGGAACTCCCATTCTCTCAAGATGCTCGAAAAGCAAATTCCTATTAGTTTTTCAGTTATCAATTGGTTCGTAGACATGGCTGTGCGCAGAACGGTCCTGGTATTTTCCACAGGCATGGTCGTTTTTATTGGAGCAACTCTCTATTATTTCTCTAAATCTCAGGAAAAACTTGTTGAATTCAGCGCTTTGAATGACTCCAAGCGGTTCGCCGAGGCAATCTCGGAATTCCGTTCAATTTACACCACTGAAGTCGTTGAGCGAATTAGGGACACCATTGTTGCCCGACACGACTATAAGGATGTGGATGACACTATCCCTCTTCCCGCCACCCTGAGCATGGAACTCGGTGATCGTATCGGTAAAATTCAATCGGGGTCGGAAATAAAATTATACAGCGCCTACCCCTTTCCCTGGCGAGCCAAGACCGGTGGGTTACGTGACCAGTTTGCGAAAGATGCCTGGGATGCTCTCAATGAAAATCCGGAAGAACCTTACTTCGCCTATGAATCTATAAACGGAAAACAGGTTTTCCGTTACGCCATCGCCGATCAAATGACGGTTTCCACCTGCGTCAATTGTCACAACGATCATGCACAGACACCAAAAACTGGCTGGAAACTGGGAGACGTTAGAGGGGTCCTTGAAGTAACCCGTCCGTTGGATGATTTGTTTAAAACAGCCCGACAACGCCTTGCCGGTCCGGTGTTTATGTTAATCAGTGCAGGGTTATTATCGCTCGTTTTCCTGCTCGTTTTCGTAAGCAAGCTAAAACAGGCTTCGATCATGGCGGATCTCGCCCGTTCAGAAACAGAATTAAAGAATCTTGAACTTGAAAACCGCAACCATGAATTGAAGACCATTGCCTTGGAAAAGGAACGAGCTGTGACTGAATTGACACGATTCATTGATACGGCAAACGCACCCATCTTCGGGATTGACGTGGAGGGAAGAGTGAATGAGTGGAATCAGTGCGCCGAACGCTTGACTGGCTATGGGAAGGGAGCTGTGTTGGGTCATGTTCTCGTTGAAGAGTTGATCACGGAAGATTACCGCGTCTCGGTGAAGGACGTCTTTGATAAAGCATTGAAGGGGGAGGAAACCGCCAATTACGGATTTCCTCTTTATACCAAAGGTGGCCAACGCCTCGATATATTGCTAAACGCAACGACGTGTCGAGATAGTAACGGGGCAGTGACTGGTGTCGTAGGAGTTGGACAAGACATCACGGAGCGAGTGCGGATAGAAAAGGTTCTTGCAGTTGAACGTGCAGGCCTCGAGGAAATGGTCTCGATTCGAACCAAAGAACTGAAATGTTCTTTGAAGAGATTGGAAGCTGCAATCCTTCAACTAGAGGATGCTAATCAAGCCAGCGCAAAGTTCCTCTCCTCGATGAGTCACGAATTACGGACACCATTGAACTCAATAATGGGTTTTGCTGATTTGTTAAAGGAGCAGTATTTCGGTGCGCTGAATAAGAAGCAATTAGCCTACTCTTGTCAGATTGATGAGAGCGCCAAGCATCTACTAGATTTGATTAACGATATATTGGACACAGCCAAAATCGATGCGGGCATGATGAAGCTTGAGGTGGAAGAAGTGAAGTTGGGGGAATTCGTGGAAGCCGTCTTGTCGTCGATGGGGCCGCAGTTTGATAATAAGCGACTTGTGGTGGATGCGCTAATTGAAGTCCCCTCTGGAATGATTCGCGCGGACAGAAGAAAGTTAAAACAGATACTAATTAATCTTCTTTCTAACGCTCAGAAATACTCGCATGAAGGAGGCCGGATTGTGGTTAAGGCCCATGCTCCAGAGGCCTCCGTCATTCGATTCGAGGTTGCGGATACGGGTATTGGCATCAAGAAAATTGACCAGGAGGGGGTGTTCTCTGAATTTCATCAAGTGAATCGCTCAAGAGATGAGGCCCTTGGGGGGGTCGGCATCGGTTTGGCCTTGTCTCGCCGCTTGGTTGAGTTGCATGGAGGCCAGATAGGGGTTGAGAGTGAAAAAGGGAAAGGGAGTGTTTTTTGGTTTACAGTGCCTCAGAGAGTGGATGCGGTGGATGCGGTGGATGCGGTGGATGCGGTGGATGCGGTGGATGCGGTGGATGCGGTGGATGCGGCTGTACCGCACGAATTGATATCACCCATACAGGGTCGGCGCATACTGGTCGTCGAGGACAATGAGAGCAATTTGGCCTTGATGTTGGATATTCTGAGTGTGCATGGGCATGAGGTCGGGGTGGCAAGAAACGGTCTAGAGGCAGTGGAATTGGTGCAAAGCTTTCGTCCTGACCTCATCTTTATGGACATGTGCATGCCGGCAATGGATGGGGTGGAAGCTACCAGGAGGATCCGGAACATTCCGGACTATAACAAAGTTCCAATTATTATCTCTCTGACGGCCAGTACGGGGCAGGGAGCCGTTAAGGGTCAATTTGCGGCTGGATGCGATGATCACCTACCAAAACCAGTGGAGTCAAAAGCTTTGTTTGCCATTCTGGCAAAACACCTGGCGGGTCCTCTGTGATCATCGATTCGGGAGGTATGAAAAATAGAGAGGACGCAGAGTAAGGATTGATGCCGTGAAGATAAATTAAGATTAGATGAATGATCGATTACAGTTGACAGCGGTGGTGAGAGAGCCTGCAAAGATAATGATAGTGGATGACAATCCGTCCATTCTGTTGATGATGGAAGGTAAAATGGAGGTGATGGGATATCAGTCCATTTCTGCGGATAATGGGCTTTCAGCTATGGCACAGCTGCAGCAGGTATCTGTGGATGTTGTTCTGTGTGACATCCTGATGCCGGAAATGGATGGGCTTGAGTTTTTAGAAACACTTAAGGCTGACAATCACCTGCGCGACATTCCCGTGATCATGATCTCGGCGTTGGATGATACGGAGTTCGTTATTCGTTGCATCGAATTGGGGGCGATCGATTTTCTTTTCAAACCCTTTAATGATAGACTGTTGAAAGTCCGGATAGAATCGGTTTTGCGAGGCAGGAACCTCGCTGAAGCGCAACAAACCCTGGAAAAACGCGTCGAAGAACGGACTGGAGAATTGCAAACGGTCAATGCCGATCTCGTACAAGCCAAAGATGCAGCAGAAGCAGCTAACCGCGCCAAAAGTGCTTTTTTGGCCAACATGAGTCATGAATTGCGTACCCCCCTCAATGCCATTCTGGGGTTCACCCAGTTGATGGTACGCGATCAAACCCTCGCTCCCGAACACAGAGACAACCTCGAGGTGGTCAGCCGCAGCGGTGAACATCTCCTCTCACTCATCAACGATGTCCTCGAAATTTCCAAAATTGAAGCCGGCCAAATGGTTCTGATCGAAGAATCATTTGACCTTTACCGACTGCTCGATGATCTCGAAGGAATGTTTCAGCTTCGCGCATCTGACAAAGGACTGCAACTCCTCTTTGATGGCACATCCGACATCCCGCATTTTGTCTATATGGACCAGGGCAAACTACGCCAAGTGATCATCAACTTACTCAACAACGCCATCAAATTTACTGAAGTGGGCAGCGTCACATTGCGCGTGCATACAGAAAATAAAAACAAGACCTCCTATCTCTACTTTGAAATAGAAGATGCGGGCCCAGGCATCGCAGAAGAAGAGCAAGACAAACTGTTTCAAGCATTTTCACAAACAGAAACTGGCCATCAAGCCCAAGAAGGCACAGGATTAGGCTTGTCCATCAGCCAGCAATTTGTCAATCTTATGCAAGGTGAAATCACTGTGCACAGCGAAGTAGGTCGCGGATCAGTATTTGCCTTTAATGCAGCATACGAGATCGCACAATTAAATGATGTTGGAAAAAAGTCCCTTGCAATTCGCAATGTCATAGGTTTAGCACCCGACCAACCTACGTTCCGCATCTTGATCGTAGAGGACAAATTGGAAAACCGCAAACTCCTCACTCGATTCTTAGCCCCACTCGGCTTTGACGTGCGAGAAGCCGAAAACGGCAAACGAGGCATTGAAGTATGGGAAGAATGGAAACCCCAGTTAATTTGGATGGACATGCGCATGCCCGTTATGGATGGTTATGAAGCAACCAAACACATTAAGGCCACAACAAAAGGCCAAGCCACAACCATCATTGCACTAACTGCCAGTGTATTTGAAGAGGAACGTGCGGTTGTTCTATCAGCAGGTTGTGATGATTTTGTACGCAAACCCTTCAAAACAGAGGAAGTTTTCGATGCGCTTCACAAACATTTGGGCGTACGTTTTATATATGAAGATGAGGGTGCTGAAACACGTGGCGAAACAGGTGGACAGGACCTTATACCTGAAGCATTGTCCGATCTGTCATCAGAGTGGGTTTCGCAGTTTCACGGAGCCGCCAACCGAGCAGACACTGATGAGATGCTAAGCCTGTTGGAACAAATCCAATCTGGTCACGCCACGCTCGCACAAGATCTCACCAAACGCATACACAATTTCCAACTAGAAGAACTCATTGCCATTTCAGAACCCTTGGAGAAGGGTAATACCGATGCCAGATGACACACGTGGTAATATTCTGATCGTAGATGACACACCAGCCAACCTTCGGCTGTTGGCCAATCTCTTAAGAGATCAATCTTATAAAGTGCGACCCGTGCCCAATGGCCCACTTGCACTCAAAGCAGCCGACTTGGATCCACCAGATCTTATTCTGCTAGATATCAATATGCCAGATATGAATGGCTACGACGTCTGCAAACAACTCAAAGCCATGAGCGCACCCAAAAAATCCCCATCATCTTTATCAGTGCTTTAGACAACGCAGCAGACAAAGTTAAAGCCTTTAAGGTTGTTGGTGTCGACTATATAAGCAAACCCTTCCAGGTCGAAGAGGTCCTCGCACGTGTAGGAAATCGTGTCCTTTCGGCAAGACAGTTATCGCTTGATTTTCTCGAAAAATCAAGAATCTGAGCTTGGCCGTTGAGTGGATCGGGGAACTGTTGCAACGGACAGTATTCTCAGGTTGTATCCAAAGTCTCGAGGGTCTGGCGATAGTTCCAGGGCATCCATTGCGACGGGTTTTCGAGTAAACGTTTAACGTTCTTCTGGAGCTGGGTGAAGTAATCGAATGGATTGGCACCGCAGAGTCTGGAGGTGTGAACGAAGCTCATGAACATGTCACCGATTCGGGCACCGTTCTCAGTTTTATAGAAAAGAGAGTTTTTCCTGAAGAGAACAGTCATCTTCAAAGCTCTTTCGCAGATATTGTTATCCAGGGGAGTTCCCGGTTTCCTCAGGAAGAGAGTCAACGGATCCCACCGTTTGAGCATGTAGGTGATGGCATTTCCAAGGCCGCAATTGGGTTCGACTCTTTTCTCATCAAGTTGGGACTTCATCCACTTGTTCAGACCGTCCATGATCGGACCACTTTTTTCCTGATGGAAATTCAACCGCTGCTCCGGAGACATAGCCCGCTTCTTTGCCAAAGCATCGTTGCGGTAGACCGCGCCGAGTTTGCCGATGACGTAAGCACATTCGTCGGGGAAATTCTCAAGGATGTCGGCGAAGTGGCGTCTTCCATGGCTGAGGCAATTGCTGAGGACGGTTTGAAAAGACTCAGGGAGATTGCGGGAAAGCCCGTCGCACATCTGGATGGGCGGAGGCAGATCCGGGAGTCGTTTGCACAGCAGGTCGTTCAGGTTCTCCCCGGCATGGTTGGTGCCGGTGAAGAAAAGTGCGATCGTTTGCTCGGTATTCTCGGAGATGATTCCAGTGGTGAAGAGGCCCTTTCGCTGGTCGCCGCGCGAAGCATTGCCGATCGGATCCTCTTTGAAAGCTCCGTCTGGATCCCTGTCGCTGAAGAGGCTGAGGATTTTCATCGTCGTATCGTCGTTGTGGATCAGGTGGCCTTGAGCAGCCTGCATGAGCAGTGGGTCAAAGCCGGGATGGATTTGATCGGAGGTCTTCTCACAGATTTCCCATTGAGTGGAAGCCGGCAGAGGCACACCCAGATCCTTCTGGATTTTCTCAATGCGGTGGAAAGGAACTCCGGCACCGTAATGGAGCAGGCTGATCATGCGGCCCACACTTTCATCGTATTTCTGTGTGCCGGCTTCTTCGGGTGCCTGGGCGGTGTCGACTTTGCCGCAAAGGCTGCATCGGAGTTTTTCCAATTCGTAGACGGCGGCCTGGATGAAAGGCTGCCCGAGGAAACGGGTGAGCACTCCGGGTTTCTTCTGCCTGTAGAGCCTGCCTTTTTTGCAATCGGGCTCCGGACAGGCATCTCCCGGACTTAATTGCTGATGGGACACTTGAATCTTCCGGGCTCCGGGATAATCACCGGCTCCGTTGCGTCCGTGTCCTTTGTGTTTTTTCTTCGAAGTCTTCTTCCCGGGATTTTTGCCGGGAAGGATATTGCGCGCCTTCTCGGTTCGGGGACCGAAGAGCAGACTCCGCAGTCTGCGGATTGATGTTCTCTTCTTTTCGATCAGTTCCAGCAGGAGTCGGGTACTTTGGGCCAACTGCTGGATGAGCCGGTAGTCGGTGGGATCGATCCGGTCTGCTATCCGTTCCAGAAGCCGGTGCAGATCTTCATCTTCCAGCCTGATGCCTTCGATGATCGATGCCTCACTCATCACCGCGAATGAGATGGTTTCTGAAATCCTTCCCCAGCGGATAGACCCATAACTGCTTCAGTGAGCGGTTGGGTTTGTAGGTATGATCGTTCTTGCCCCGACCGGTGGTCAGGCCCAGATAGATCCAGTTGGCCGCCCGGTGGCAGGTTCCCCGAAAACGGGTGGGATCAATGAAGGTTTCCAATAACTGGATCGGGTGATTGTAGAGCTTTTCCCATTGTTCGCTGAGAATCTTTGCCATCCGCGACAGCAGATGGCTGGCTAAGTTCGGGACTTTCACCCACGGTAGAATTAAAAACCGCGTGTTGTAGGCGATCCCTGCGATGTTGTCCCGACGCTGTTGGCCGGACCATCGGATAAATCGGTCCCGGGGGCCAAGATGGCGCGGTGCTGAGCTCCAGGCCATACAGGCCACCGGCACGCCCCGGGCATAGATGATGAACTTCAGATGTTCACCGACCGGCTGGGTGTAGCCCAGATAATGATGACTCTGGATCAGACTGCCGAAGAGTCCATCCTGCGGGGTTGGCCGAACCTGTCGGAACTCAAGTTCTCCGAGTTGGCTCAAGTTGCCTTCAATCCGATCCGGATCGCAGGCAGGCATCGGTTGAGGGCGGCGGGGCCGAACCAGTGGATTGGTCGGGGACTGACGAGGTTCGGGCAACCGGATCAATCCCGACCGATGCCGCTGAAGCATCATCCCCCGACAGACCATGTCCCGAAGGGCTCCATTGGGTTGAACCCAGTTCCATGCTTCACAGAGCCTGACTGAGAGGCGCCGTCGACTTAATTGCGGGTTGTCGGAAATCAGCCGCCGGATGAACTCAATGTCCTCTACGCTGATGATCCTGCCCCTGTATCGAATCTCATTGTTCATGCCTGGATCAAGCATGAACCCCGGTGGACCGGAACGTAAGGTTTTTTTCACTGGCTTCAACCGGTTGACTCAACCGGGCGCCAGATCGGAGCGGTCTGTGCGATCGAAGGATCGCCATTCCATAAAAGAAGATGCAACTGATGAGGATCGACACGGTAGACACCTTCTTCTCCGGTTTGAGGCCACCACATGAAACGCCCCTGCGAAAGACGTTTCTGACATAACCAGAATCCCTGGCCGTCGCAGGTCAGAAGTTTCAGCGCCTTGGCCGAGCGATTGCGGAACACGAAGAGCGTTCCCGAAAAAGGCGCCTGCTCAAGTTCCTTTCTGCAGATCCGAGCAAGTCCGTCGATTCCTTTACGGAAATCCGCCGGTTCGACCGCCAGAAGGATCCGCATCTGAGGAGTAATCTGAATCACTGCCGGGGTCTCCCGAATGCTTCCACCCAACCCGGCAGGATCGCCGTCTGTTCCGGTCCCAGTCGGATGGTCATCTTCACTCCGGCCGGTTCCATCAACTCAACGACACATCCGGCGCTCGGTAGCGGATTGCTCATTTCCAACCGAACGAATGCGGTTTCGGATTTCGTTGTCGCTGAATGCGCTTCATTGTCGCTCAGGCGTCGCTTCAGGCCGTTGTAATCCAGTCCCAGTGCCCGACAGACATGAGCGCCACCATGGGCACCTGCCTGCTGAACCGCTTCGTTCCATAATTGAGGGGGGATGGGAGCCCTTGGATAGGCTTTGGTTTTTCTCCAGGACCTGAACCTTTCCTGAAGTTCCGTCAACGATTCCTGATCTCCCGGTATGACTGATTTCCTTCGAGGTTTCTTCATGCCCCGGAGATTACCAGCTCCGCCCTGAATTCGTCATGCAGCCTTGCCGAAAGGACACGGCAGAGCCATGACGAAGAAGGGCACTTTTTCCAACCGATTGCTGATGTTGACCAAGGCAAACCCGAAATCCACCTGAGCTTCTCCGGGAAGATGTTTCAATGGCATGAACACCTCCTGATTGGTTTGCTGAATCTTACGGACGATTTGCTTAACAGATGAATATCCTCCGCTGTAACCTTCTTCATCCCGCATCCGTTCCCAGATACGTTTGGCGGTATGTCTCTGTTTTTTCGGGTTTTTTAGGTCATCTCTTAATATTTGACGAATTCGTTCTTCAAAGGGGCCTATCTTAGGACGATCCCGAGGTTTGCTCTGTCGATAGCCGGGAGGACAACTGTTAGAGAGCATTTTCTCCAGCGTTTTCCAGTGCATCCTGGTTTCCTTGAGTATGGATCGCTTGCTTTCCCCCTCTACAAGCACTCGTTTTCTGATCTCAGTCCATTGTCATATCGACATACATGCCCCTTTCTAGGCAGTACGCCGCATTTTTCGAATGCCCTTTTAGAGCATCTCACCCTCCGCACTTTTCGGCTGGCGTTTATATCGTCATGAATAACTGATCACTTGTCTAGTAACAGTTGATTGAGTAAGCACCTTCAATCTAATATTTGGACAGGACGCTGCTGAGAGAATGGCGCGGAATGAGAAAGTTTCCTGTCGGTGACTCCATTCCACCGCATTTTTCGACCGGCGTTTACAAGGACACCGGTCAATGCCCGGTGGGTCGGACTGTCGCATGACAAGTACAAGGTGGACGATTTTTCAGGATCCCCAATGTCACTGAGCCAGTACGGCGACATCGTCAATGAACCAGCCAGCTTGCGGCGGATCATTTATTTCATCCGAAAAGAACTCAAACTCGATGATGATTTTCCCTCCCGCCGCCGGAGGTCCGATTTCCAGTTGTCGCTGGAGCCAACCCCGAACCACTCCCCACCGTATCCAAGCTTCCTCGATAAGAGCAGGTCCTTCGGGATTATTGGCGTCACGAATATTGATGCGAATGTGGTCGAATACTTGGCCATCGATCGCGGGCTCGATATCTCGATACTCCATCCATCTTATGATCACGTCCGTTTGTCCGGCAAGATCGATGATGGGACTGCGCAACCTGCTGGTCGTATTTAATGAATAGTCATCGTCCAAATCGGTGCCGAAGACCGCGGATTCGCTGAATGCTGCCGAGGGGCCATTGAGCGGGGCACCCAATTCCCATATGTCCGAGGAACCGTCGAGCCCCGAATGTGTCCAGCCTTGAGCACCGGATTCGAGATCGTCAAAAAAGACCACGACCGGTTCCAGAGCCGGCTCAACACCGGTTAATTCCGACTTCAATCGGTAAAACCGCTGGTTCGTGAGAGTCGTGTCTAAGGGAAACGGGCTCGTTGCATCGAAAATGTCGGCAAAGCTTTCTTCCACTTGGGATGTCCATTGCAGATCAGCCGTACCCTCCCAAATCAACGCGATATCCTCGTTCTTTCGCGTTATACTAATCTCCGGCGCGGTACTCACAATATTCTCTAAAGGTTGATCCTTGGAAAAAACCAGTTTGGCCCAGTTAGCCGTATTAAAAAGGGCGATGCCCGGATCATCGCAAGGCACGGCTGTGCTCTGAGCCCACGAAGCCCAACTGATGTTGCCGCCCCCCGCCGAGGACTCATTGTCCTGGTCCACGTCACGCCAAAAGATTTCAAAACCCATGTCATGGTCCGGAGTGAAAGCCGTTACCGAGCCGAAAGGGATTCTCAACTCGATGGCATAACCGGTAAATGTAGTACTGGGATTGGCCAAGATTTCCGGGTTTCTCGCCCCGGCGGCGCGCAGGTCTTCATAAGATCTGACCGCGATGTCCGGCGAATCCAGTGAATCCAACATGTCCCGGTAAATCCCTCCGGGTCCTCCCTTGTCTGGCCCGCGCAGGTCCGGGTCCCCGCTTCGCTCGACGGTTTGCCGGGCGCCCAGCACATTCGCCGCACTGCCGGCCGGTTTGAAATTCCGGTTAAGTCCGATCGTAACCTGCAAATCGTCAGTGTTAGGTTCTTCCGGATCGAAATCAGGAAAAGCGAGATCCGTCGCGCAATCATCGCTGTTATTTCTGGTATCCAGAAAAAACTCAAATCCGTCATTGAGATATCCCTGGGTGCCGAAATCAGAGGCATCCCGATCATCCCGCAGCACGTCATCAATGAAGACGTGGAGGATATAGAGGAATTGGGCATCATACGCAAAATAGGCGGCGACGCCGAAATCGGAAGGTCCGTCAGCCCAGGCGTTTGGGGGAGTATCATTGAAACGGCCGATACGATCCCGATCAAAGACCAAGTGGTCGCCGCGGGCATCGGTGGCATCGGCGTTTTGACCATTGGGAAAGACGGGCTGTTGGGCCACCGTCACAAATTTTTCCAGGGGCCAGTCGGAAAAATCACCGTCGATGTTTAGGGTGAGTCCACCCAACGGTCGAACGATAATGTCCCCTTTGAGTCCGGCGAATGATAGGTTAATAGACGAAAAAAAGGCTCCCAAAAGAATCATGCCGAGTCCCAAGGTCACACTTTTATGGCACTCAGTGTTTCTTCGCGTAGGACTTTTCCCATCGAGGAAAATAGATAGGGTATTCATGGTCGGTTGTGACTAATAGGAATTTGCTTTTCGAGCATTTACTAACTAATAGGAATTTGCTTTTCGAGCATTGTGAGAGAATGGGCGTTCCGAGGTGTTGAGTCAAGGAAACAAGCCCTAACACCCTTCATTAAAAGCAGATTCTGAATCCTTTAGAAAGGTAAGTTTGCAGGTAATTTCAGTGGCATGAACTCAAAGCTCCTGCCTTCA
>DUCD01000466.1:0-1622 GCA_012959985.1 Verrucomicrobiales bacterium
GACATAAGGCATTTACGGAAAGTCTAATATAGGAGATTCTAAAATGAATGAATCGGTATCGATTCACATAAAGGTTGGAGTTCACGCTTCAGCGTGTTTTTCAAGCCAGTTCCAGACACGCTGAAGCGTGAACTCCAACGGATACCCTGTTTCAGCTTAAGTCAGTGACATTGCCAGGAGGAGGGGCGGTGCTTTCTCTGATCTGAAGTTCTGCCGGCAGTCTCATTGAGGAAGCCTTTTCACCTTTCAGGAGAGTTTTCATGACTTCCATGGCCTGAGTGCCCAATCGGTGTTTGGGTTGCCTGACGGTGGTCAACGGAACTCTATAGAATTCACTCGTCAGGATATTGCCGAAGCCAGTCAGGGAAAAATCATTGGGAATGCGGTGTCCGGCCTTCAGTATTTCTTCGGCAACTCCAATGGCAATGAGGTCATTGGCTGCCTGGAGTGCGGTGGCCTTTGGAGCTTCCTGAAGAAATTGAAGTGCCGCCTTTCTACCTTCAGCTATGGTGCTGCCTGCGGTGAAAATCAGGGAATCATTCACACCGATGCGAGCTTCCCGCAGAGCACGGCTGTACCCCTCAAACCTTTCTTCCGACCAGGGGGACGCCTTCGGTCCGGTGAAAAAAGCAATCTGCCTGTGTCCGAGTTCGATGAGGTGTTGGGTCAGTTCATAGGATGCCTGGATATCATCCGTTTCAATATTAACGAAACCACTGCAATAATCGGTTGTATGTCCAAGTATCACCACGGGAATATCCCGTTTCTTTAATTCGGAATAGGTCGTTGACTGGGAGGCTAAATCATAAACCGGGGAGATTAAGATTCCATCGACTCGCCGTGCCAGAAAGCGGCGGATGGCGGTTTCCTCCTGTTCGGGGAGGTTCATTGAGAATTCCAGCAGCACTTGGTAACCTGAGGCGAATGCGGATTCCTGAATTGCCATGACCATCCGGGCATAAAGTGGATTTGTCATTGCTGAAATAATCAGGCCCAGAGTTTTGCTGGAACGGGTGCGGAGTCCCTGCGCCATGGAGTTGGGGACATAACCCATTTGGTCGGCGAGTAATTTCACCCGTACTTTTGTCGCGGCCGAAATGTCCGGAGCATCGCGAAGGACTTTGGAAACTGTCATAATGGACACTCCAGCTATCTGGGCAATATCTTTCAAGCGTACCATGGTTCAGCTTTTTTGAGTCGAAACAACCTATTCTACGGCATTTTCTTTATCCATGCTAGAAATTCCCTATTGCCGGCAGGTCCGGTGATGGGGGATTCCGTGCATCCATGCCAAGATAGTTTCTCCATTTTTCCAACAAAAAGTTCCAATTCCCAAAGGATTCTCCGGTGAATTTCCGGATCTTTAATGACTCCGGCACCTCGATCGGCCTCCTTCTTACCGGCTTCAAATTGAGGTTTTATCAGTGCCACAATGTTTCCGGAAGCTTTGAGTAGGGAAGGCAGGGGTAAAAGGATTTTTTTGAGTGAAATGAAGGAGCAATCCACCGTGATCAAATCGACGGGTTCAAAGCTTGCTCCCAGTTGTCCCTGAGTAAGATGTCTCGCATTCAATCGTTCTTTGACGACCACTTTGGGGTTGTTACGAAGTTGCCAATCCAATT
>DUCD01000466.1:1638-8305 GCA_012959985.1 Verrucomicrobiales bacterium
CCGACATCGACAGCGTAAACCAATGAAGCCCCCCGTTGAAGCAGGCAATCTGTAAACCCTCCGGTTGAGGCACCGACATCGATGGCGGTTCGGTTTTTTGCCTCCAGATTGAAATAGTCGAGGCCCCGCTCCAGTTTGTATCCGCCTCGGCTGACAAAACGCTCGGATTCCAGAAGAACCACCTGATCGTCCGGGCGCACTTTATCACTTGGTTTCTGTGCTTTATGTCCGTTGATCAATACCTGACCGGCCATCACGGACCGTTTGGCCTTCTCCCGACTTTTGAAGAACCCTTGATCCACCAGAGCCTGATCGATTCGGGACATGAGAACTAAGGGATAAACCTCTTTATAAATCGCCTTTGCTATTCAAAGTGAAAACATCTCGGTAGGTGTGCATGAACAAATCGGATTCGGTCAAAGTTTTGTCGAGGATTGCCTTCATATTCGGCAATTCTGTTGGATTGATGACCGCATGCATACTTTGTTGAAAGGCCTGGAGGGTGTTCATAGTTTCAAATCGTTCACCGATGAGAAAAAATACCGCATGTCGGCGAACCGGCATGGAAAACCTCTGGGCGATTTTCAGAGTTTCATTTTCCTCTAGACTGTTTGAGGCAAAGGTTTCATGGATGATGACCGGTAGGTATTCGAATTGACCGAAGCGAGTGGCGAATTCGTCGGATGTATCTACCGAATGGTACTTGAAGTTGGAATCCGTCAATACGTTCTGAACGCATTGTAGAATATCCGGCTGCGTTATGGCAATCAATGCTGCCTTTTCACCTGGGGCTATAAAATCGAAATCCATATCGAAGAAAGGTTATTTAAGTTTTAATTTAATTTTATCGCTACCGCCTGAGCCGTCACCCCCCATAGTCGGTGCTTTTGGAGCCTCTTTGGCAGCCCGCATTCTCAAAGATTCCACGTCGGTAGTCACTTCTCCCCGGCTCTTCTTGATATTGTCAATTCCTCGGGTTGTCGGTCCTTTCTTGGAACAATAGACCAAGGCGGTTTCTTCGGTGATCTTATCCTGTTCATAGGCCTCCAAACAGGCTTGATCAAAATTTCTCCATCCAAACGGATAATTCGCTTCGATGATTTCATAAAAACTTCGACCTTCTCCTTCCCCCATAATGATACTGTCTTTAATGCGCATGTTGTTCCCCATGATTTCAAGGAGAGCAACCCGGCCGCCGCCTTTTCTGGGGGCAAGCCTCTGAGCAACAATCCACCGGAGGGTGTCTGCCAGTCGAAGACGGATCTGATCCTGCTCATCCTGGTCAAAAAGACCCAGAATACGATTGATGGTTTGACCTGCATCAATGGTGTGCAGAGTGCTGACCACAAGGTGTCCCGTTTCCGCCGCGCTGAGTCCGATTTCAACTGTTTCGCGGTCACGCATCTCTCCGACCAGAATTACTTTGGGGGCTTGTCGCAGAGCGGCGCGCAGGCCTGTGGCGAAGGTGTTGTAATCGTTCCCCATTTCCCGTTGGTTGAAGGTCGCCTTTTTTTGGGGATGCACAAACTCGACGGGATCTTCCAGCGTAATAATGTGGATGGATTTGGTCTCGTTGATGTCATTCAACATGGCTGCGAGAGTCGTGGATTTTCCGGAACCGGTTGCCCCGGTCACCAGAACCAATCCGGTTTTTTCTGACGCCACCTTTTTGAAGATTTCCGGGAGTTTCAGCTGTGCCAGAGTTGGAATCTCGGTGGTCAATTTACGAAGGACGATGGAATAATTTTGGCGTTGGGAAAAAATATTCACCCTGAAGCGTGCTTTATCCGGAACCGAGTAGGAGGAGTCGCAGGATCCGGTCTTGATCAGATCGGTTGTCAAGCGGCGGTTCCCGTTGATCAGGTTCAATGCCATGGTTTCCGTCTGGAAAGGGGTCAGGGTTTCTATATGCGGTTCGAGCGCAACCGGGACTAACTGGCCCGAATTTTCGACCTGAAGCGGTTTATCAACAGTGATGTTCAAATCCGAAACATCATCCTGTGAATCCAACATGGTCGATAGAATATAATTGAGTTCGTTCGTTCTCATGGTCTAAAGGCTGGCGTCAGTTTAAGTGTTGATATAACGCATATGAATGAAAAGTTCAGGGCACAATTTCCTGCCTTTATATTTCATCTTCGGGTGGGGGATTTGCCAGGAAAGGTCTGAATTTCTTTCTGTCCAGGCACTTGTCATAGGCTTCCTCAGGAGAGATCCTCTTCATCTTCAAATGATCCATAATGGCATCGTCGAGCGGTTGGTTGCCCATTTTCTTGCCGATTTGAATCATCCCTGGAATCATGTGAGTTTTTCCATCCCGGACGAGAGCGGCAATGGCCGTCGTGAAGACCAGAATTTCCAATGCCGCCACTCGTCCTTTCTTGTCGATTCTCTTGAACAGGTTTTGAGCGACAACGCCCTTCATCGCCTCAGCAAGACTGGAGCGGATTTTGTTCTGCTGGTCCGCAGGGAACACATCAATCATACGATCAACCGTCTTTGCCGCACTCGAAGTATGGAGGGTTCCGAACACAAGGTGACCGGTGCTCGCTGCGGTGATGGCCAACTCAATGGTTTCCAGATCCCGCATTTCTCCTACTAGAATGATGTCTGGGTCCTGTCGCAAAGCGCCTTTCAGTGCCGAAGCGAACGTCTTGGTATGCCAGCCGACCTCACGATGGTTTACCAAGCTGGCTTTGCTTTCATGGACAAATTCTATGGGGTCCTCCACCGTCAGGATATGGTCCTTTCGATTCTTGTTAATGTAATCAATAATGGCTGCTAAGGTGGTGGATTTTCCAGATCCGGTGGGGCCGGTCACCAATACCATCCCTTTTTGCAGCATAGCAAATTTCTTCAGAACGGGCGGTAGGGGAGCATCGAATTTTTCAAAATCCTCGAAGGAGAGAACCGTTGTGGGGATTTGCCGAAAAACAGCGGCACAGCCATTCATCTGATTGAAGAAATTGGCACGAAACCTGGAAACATTGGGAATTTCGTAACCGAAGTCGACGTCACCGGTTTCCTCATAGACCTTGATCTTGTGTTCCGGTGTGATGTCGTAAAGCATTTCCCTTAGGTCATCACTTTCCATTTCGGCGTAATCCACCCGCTGAAGCTCACCGTTGATTCGCAAAATAGGAGGACTTCCGGAAGCCAAATGAAGATCCGAAGCCCCCTGTTCCATCATCAAGTTGAAAAATGCGTCAATTTTTGCCATAAGCACTTCCGTTTAGTTGAATCAATGTTTGAATCGAGCTAAGCAAAAATCAGTGGTGAATTCAAGATAATGAATGCTTTGGAAGAGATTATCAGTCGGGAAATTGCCGAATGTAAGATACTCCCGTTCAATCGGTTCATGGAAATAGCCCTTTATCATCCAGAATATGGTTATTATGAAAAAACGCATAATCCCATTGGACGTCAGGGGGATTTCATTACCAGCGTCAGTGTCGGGGAGGTCTATGGGAAACTTATAGCCGAACTTTTCTGCCGCTGGTCCGGTGATATGGAATTACCCTTTGTCATCATCGAAGGGGGGGCACATGATGGACAGTTCGCTTTGGATGTGCTTCAAAGCATCATTGAAAATTGTGAGGATTGTCGGGATCGGTTCCAATATTGGCTGATTGAACCTTCCTCTCTACGCAAGAAAAAACAACAGGGAAAACTTGAAAACCTTCCCATTCCCACCCGCTGGTTTTCGCGATTGGAAGAGATTCCGGATCGGTCTCTAAACGGGGTTGTTTTCTGTAACGAACTTTTGGACGCTTTTCCTGTCAGGCGGTTGGGTTGGGATAAAGTGAATGAAAACTGGTTTGAGTGGGGTGTTGGCAGTGTGGGTGATGAGTTTACCTGGCAGAGGCTGGAACAGGAACCCGTTAAATTACCTGATCACGTGAAATCCTTTGTTTCACCTGAATTGTTGGAAGTTCTCCCCGATGGATTTATTTACGAGTGGAGCCCGCAAGCGGAGGCTTGGTGGCAGAAAGCTTGCAGAATCTTAAAATCAGGTAAAATGGTCTGCGTGGATTATGGTCTGGAGACTATGGATTTTTTCAGTCCCCACCGTTTGCAGGGTACCCTTCGTGCCTATCGAAACCAGAAACAGGAGCCCCATCTTCTTAAAGACCCCGGAACCAAGGATCTGACTTTTCATATCGATTTTGGCCGACTACGCGAAATTGGAGAAGCCGAGAGTTTTTCCCCCGAGTTTTACGGGTTGCAAGCTGACTTCCTGATCAAAGAAGTCCTTGCCAAGAGTGGTGACCTTTTGTCCGTTGAGAAATGGTCTGTTTCTCAAAGACGACAACTCCAAACACTGACCCATCCCGAAATGTTTGGGAGTTCCTTTCGCGTTCTAGTGCAAAGTATTCGTGGATAACTGGATTTGGGTGAGACAAGAATAGGAGGGTTGTTTCTGCGCATCGAGTATCCGGGGAGCCAATAGGTGGAGCCCGCTGTCCCCAACCCGCCACTAGGCTGCATCTTCACCCTGTGCTCGGCGCGCTGAGACAACACTACCGGATCGGCTCCTTTTTTCGTCCCTTTGGGGGGCTGAACTTACACCCATGAAACAACTCATCCGAATGTTATTCTGAGGGGATGGCAAGGCTCTTCTCTCGACAACTACCGGTTCCAATGGCAGGTTCGGAGAGTGACAAGTTCAAAACTGAACACACTTAAAGATATCATTCGATCTTACGATTCCTGCCTGGTGGCTTACTCTGGGGGCGTGGATTCCGTGCTTCTTGCAGTGATTGCCCATCAAGTTCTGGGCTCAGGTTCATTGGCTGTCATTGCCGATACCCCGAGTCTTCCCCGTGCTGAATTAAAGGAGGCGCAGGAAATCGCAAAACACGAAGGGTTTGCGCTGAGAATCCTCAAGACCAGTGAGTTTGAGAACCCTGAATATTTGGAGAACAATGAGAATCGTTGTTACTTCTGTCGTCATGAATTGTTCTCATTAATGAAACCGATTGCCCAAACAGAGGGCTTTTCCGTGATTGCTTACGGTGAGATTCTGGAGGACGCCTCGGATCATCGTCCTGGATCGGTTGCCGCCTCGGAATTTCAAGTGCGTTCGCCATTGAAGGAGGCGGGATTGTCGAAAGCTGAGATCAGAGAATTATCGAGGGAACTTGGCCTGCCAACAGCAGATAAGCCATCAATGGCCTGTTTAAGCTCCAGAATTCCACATGGAGAAAGTGTGTCGCCGGAGAAAATCAGGATGATCGAATCGGGCGAAAAAATATTGTATGGCTTGGGATTGAAGCAATTCAGAGTCCGACACCATGAGCTTGTTATGGGCTGCCTTGCCCGTATTGAAACAGGCTCAGAGGATATTTCTAAAATCCTGGATGGGTTTATTAGATCTGAAATCCTCGAAAAATTCAGGGAAATTGGATACCTCCAGGTAACATTGGATCTGGCCGGCTACCGGAAAGCCGGTTCAATGTTTATTCAGGAAAAAAGCGCAACAGACCGGAAATAGGCTGAATTGAGTTCCTGATATTTTCGGAATCGTTCCGAATAGCGCCTGAAATCGTCTCTATGGGCTCTTCGCTCGAAACTTTTTCTGGATTCAGGTTTAAAATGAGTAGAGAAGATCAATGGCAGAATTTTCATACAAAGCCCGACGTCGAAACGGTGAGTTGATCACCGGTGTTCTGGAAGGTGTCGATAAATCAGCGGTATTAAACCAGATTGACCGGCAAGGACTGTTTCCACTGTCCGTGGAATTGTCTGCCGGTAAAAGCAAATCATCCTCCCGCCGAGACAAGAAACAGGCCAAATCCAATCGGGAAGCGGTCAAAATCCCCCCTCTGTTCCGCAGTTTTGCAAGTCGTCAGCGCAAACCGAAAATGCAGGAGTTGGCAACCTTTACTGAACAGTTGGCTAATCTCCTGAGTTCAGGCATGCCCTTGGTTATGGCTTTGAACAGCGCTTCCCATCTACAATCCAAAGGGATTCCGAGTGAAGTCAGCCTACAGCTCAAACAAGACGTCACCGAAGGGCAAAATCTATCGGACAGTATGGCCAAGCAACCGGTAATCTTTTCTAATCTCTACATCAATATGGTTAGGGCAGGAGAGTCAAGCGGCGCTCTGGTGGAGGTCTTGAGGCGTTTGGCGGCTCATTTTAAGAGATTTGCCGAAGTTCAGACTAAATTTAAATCCGCCATGATTTATCCCATCATTGTGGGGTGCGTCGGGATTGCCATTATCTTCTTTTTCATGACATTCATGCTGCCGAAATTCCTTCAGATTTTTGATGGATTGGATGCCAAGCTTCCCGCTTCCACCCAGATGCTCATCAGTTTCAGTGATTTCTTTGCAAACTGGTGGCACATGATGATTCTCGGAGTCATTGTTCTGGGAATTGTTTTCCGACGGTTTCAGGTTTCTGATTTCGGCAGGAGTAAAATCGATGAATGGAAACTTAAAGTTCCCGTTCTGGGCAGAGTGTTTCGAATGAATTTGTTTGGGCAGTTTGCCCGGACCCTGTCGACACTTCTTCAAAATGGAGTTCCGGTACTGACCGCATTGAAAATCACCGAAAACGTTATCCCTAATGTGGTGATTCAAGAGGCGATTTGCAAAACACGGGAGGAAGTAACCGATGGGAAAACGCTGGCTCAGCCCTTGGCGAAGAGTGGGATTTTTCC
>DUCD01000466.1:8392-11184 GCA_012959985.1 Verrucomicrobiales bacterium
GCGTGGGATTTTTCCTCAGCTCATGTTGGATTTAATAAAAATTGGAGAAGAAACGGGAGATGTGGCGGGTTCTCTTCAACATGTCGCTGAAACATATGAAAATGAACTGACGGTCTCTCTTCAGGTTCTGACAAATCTGATTGAACCTGCATTGATCATCTTTATGGCCATCGGTGTGGGGGGGTTGTTGTTCAGTGTCCTCTCAGCGATGTTCGCTATTACCTCTACCTTGAACTGAAAAATGGTCGCGAAACCGAGTCAACACAGGATTTATTTCAAGGGTTTTACCCTGATCGAAGTCATGCTGGTTATCGCTATTATGGCCGTCATCATGACGATCGGTGTTCCCTCCATGTTTCGCTCCCTTCAACGGGATCCTATTAGGCAAGCATCCGAAGCCATTCTCGATGGATGTAATAAAGCCAGAGCACAGGCAATTTTAACGGGGAGGGCCGTGGATCTCGTTTTCGATCTAATTAGCGGTACGTTGCGAACGGTCAATGTAAGCGGCGGCAATGTAGGTGCCGGTCTGCCTCCTGAATTGGCTGAGGTCTCAGGAATTGCTGATTTGCCTCAGAGATCCAAACACGATTTCGGCTTTGCAGCCACCTTGCATGAAGAGCTCGAAATTCTGATATTAGGGGTGAACTATATTGAGATGCAGCAGCAGGAAGCCGCCTATATCCGTTTTTTTCCAAATGGAACCAGCGATGATTTTACCGTTGTATTCCGCTGGGGGGATAAGCTCAGACAGATCGACCTGGAAGTCGCCACAGGCATTCCCAGTCTGGAGGTGCATCGATGAACCTGAAAATACATTTTGATAAAGCTTTTTCTCTTCTGGAAGTGATGATTGCCGTGGCAATTTTCTTCATGGCTCTTTTCGCGATTCTTGAAATGACTTCCCAAAGTTTGAGGGCCGCCGGTGGATTGAAGCAATCCAATATTCATGCAGGCAGTGTTGCCGCTGAGGTTTTTGTTATGCCCGAAGTGGTTCCAGGGTCCGATTCCGGTGATTTCGGTTACCGGTTTCCCAATGCATCCTGGACGAGAAGCATTGAGGAACTCACCAATGGGTTGTTCCAAGTGGATGTAACCGTTAATACCATCACTCAATCAGGAAATGCACAATCAACATTGAGCGTTCTGGTTTATCGTCCGGAATTCTCAACGATGGCAGGGAGTGCGGGGGGGGGAAGGACCTTCGGTCGACGAGGCAGTTCGTTCAGGCGATGAAACTTCACCTTCATAACAAGTCTCTGCACGGTCTCCGTTATTCGGGAGGCGCATCCATTGCCTTTACCTTGTTGGAAATAATGCTGGCCATCGCTATTTTTTCACTGGTCATAGGAGCGATGTATTCTTCCTGGACCGCCATTATTCGAGGTACGGCCGCTGCTCAGGCAACCGCTGCCGATGTGCAGAGAGAAAGAATCGCCATGCGCAGCATCGAAGATGCCTTCCTTTCGGCTCAACTTTTTTCCACCAATGCTTACTTCTATTATTTTGAGGCATTGAATGAAGGTAATTTCGCTTCAATCAGTTTGGCGGCCCGCCTTCCGGAATCGTTTCCTTTAGGAGGGGTTTTCGGCGAAGACGAAACCCTTCGCCGAGTAACCTTTTATGCTGAACCATTGAAAAAAGGAGGTAATCAGTTGATCATGAGACAAACCCCTCTGTTCGTCGAGGAGCCGACCGACGAGGATTATTATGAAATGGTCCTCACAAAGAATCTAAGCCTTTTTGAAATTGAGTTTTATGATCCACTGGAGGACGAGTGGCTGGTCGAATGGCCCGATACTAACATGCTTCCAGTAGCGGTTAAAATCAGCTTGGGATTTACTCAGCCCAATTCCCGTTCAAGAAAGGATGAGACCATTGCCGTGCGTACCATTGCTTTGCCTGCTTTAACCATTACTCCGGATATGCAGGTTCCCAGGGGGGGGGCTGCCAGTAGAAATATCAGATCTCGGGGAGGACAAACCCAGAGAGGAAGAGTCGGAAACCGCGCTCGCGACATGGTTCAACCAAGAAGGAACTAGGACCGCAATTATTGAATGTGCATCTATCCACCAACTGAATCCGGTTCTAAAGGATTCGCAATCATTATGGTCATGATCGTCATTGTATCGCTTGGGATTCTTGCCGGAGGTCTTTCCTATTCAATGAAGATCGAAACCCGTCTGGCGCGAAATGCCATGATCGAACCGGATCTCGAATGGCTGGGGCGCTCTGGCGTGGAATTTGCCAAATTGGTTTTATCCATTCAACCTCAGGCTCCCGGTTATCAATCAGATTCTCTAAATCAATTCTGGGCAGGCGGCTTCGGGGATTTTGAGGAATTGTACGGGGACATGCACCTCGATTACAACCGACTTGGGCCGGGCTTTTTCTCTATTAAAATCGTGGATCTCGAACGGAAATTTAATATAAATTTTGCGGATGATGTCATTTTGAATCAGGCACTGATGCTTGCCGGGGTCGATGCTTCCGAATCTACGGATATCGTGAATTCAATAAAAGACTGGATGGATCCTGATGACTACGAAAACATTGGAGGAGCCGAAAGTGATTATTACCTTGGGTTGAAGCCCGGCTACCTTGCGAAAAACGGGCCTGTGGACTACATTACCGAACTCCTTAAAATCAAAGGAATCCGTGAATATCCAGAGGTTTTTTTCGGGCCATCTGCATTAGGCCCGCAACAGGGTGGGGGGCCCAGGCGTCGGCATTCCATCGGAGCACGCTCTCGGGGCGGCATCTCCTCGTTCGGTGATCAGGAAATGCCCCAG
>DUCD01000467.1:0-1315 GCA_012959985.1 Verrucomicrobiales bacterium
GAATCGTGAACACAAACTGTCGGTGAGCCACTTCGGCGCATATGTTACATTGACTATTGGTATTCTCAACGCTTTGATGATTCTAGATGTCTACAACTACCGCAGATCTTTACAGGGAAAAGCCCGACTTTCTCGAAGGAAAGTCCATTGATCAAATAATTGCCATGTCCGGCGATGGTAAGCTCCGGGATGATTCGGATACTTCAAACCAATTGAGAGAACTTTTGTCTTATGTTCCGAGCGAAAGTTTAAATGACCACACGGACAAATGTCTTAGTAAAAGCTTCACTGACAGTGGTCTTGCTCTTCAGGACATTGTTAACGAAGTTGGCAAAAGGTTGGGCTTTAAGGTAACGAACGGCAGATACAGGGGAAAACGAGGGGAGAATGGCTTTGATGGATTGTGGCAAGGTGAGGACGGACGCACCCTCATTGTTGAGGTTAAGACCACTGACGCATACCGAATAAAGCTAGATACAATTTCCGATTACCGCGAGCAACTTGATCATGCTGGCGATGTAAGCCTTACGGACTCAGCCATCTTAATTGTAGTTGGAAGGGAAGACACAGGAGAGCTTGAAGCTCAAATCAGAGGTTCTAAGCAGTCTTGGGACATGAGACTTATCAGCATCGATTCTCTGCATCGCCTTTTAAAAATAAAAGAAGAGTTGGAAGATCAGAACTTACTAAAGAGAATCCACGCCACTTTGTTTCCTCAAGAGTATACAAAGGTCGATGGAATCGTCGATCTAGTCTTTGCAACTGCCGAAGACATTGTTCCGTCCGAAGAACCAAGCGAAGAGGAACTTGATAATGGCGCCGCTATAGGCAAACCGAGGAAGCCGCCTTTAATAATCGCCAATTTCCATGAGGCATGCATTGCCAAAGTGGAAGACGCAAAAGGTGTGAAACTGATCAAGGAATCTAGAACCCTTTACGGTAGTCCAACCCGAAGTCTGGCAGTTCTCTGTGCAGTTTCAAAGTTCTATGAGAAAAAGAACATCTACTGGTATTCCATACATCCTCCACAGATCGAGCGACTCAAGGCTGCTGAAGAATCATACTTTGTTTTTGGATGTAAGGGAAAAGAGGGAAATCATACTTACCTCATCCCTTCCGATGTCATTATATCAAGGCTCGATGAATTAAACCAATCTTCGCTTAAGGATAGAGATCCCTATTGGCACATTTACATTTTTATCAAACCCAAATGGGTTATTCGGACAAGACCTGACTTCGAGGACATTGAACTGGCATCATACAAGTTATAGAAGATCTTTTATAAATCTTATAAATTACCCTTTTCGGCAGGAAT
>DUCD01000467.1:1325-1975 GCA_012959985.1 Verrucomicrobiales bacterium
CAGCTCTCTGATACTCTGTCTATTTTTTACGATCCCCTTTTGTCCCCCTTTTATCCCCCTTTTTTGACCTAATTGCACAAAACTTAGGGGTCGGCGGTCCCGCTCTGTACCTCACCAATCCACCTACCGGGCGTGTCTCTACTTAGAGGCAAATTGCTCTTAATGCACACATTTTTTCATGCGATTAAGCCTCCGGCAACAATCCGGCAACAAATATAGGCATTTTTTAAGAGTTAACTGAAAGAAAGTTTTTATGAAGTACTTTCTATCAGTGCCACAGAGGGATTGCGGGACATCAAGAATCGGATGTACATCCCGCCGCCTTCTCTGCCAGCCGAATTGCCCGAGAATACGCAGTTGGTCAAGGTAGGACGGGAGCTGGAGTCATACAAATACATACCGCCGCCGGAGCCAGCCAATGAAACCATCCGGCTCTTTGATTCCTCTTTGGATGCAGGCGTCGGTCCAATCAATGAGATGCTCCACCCATTTGGGGTCCTGCGTGGCGAGGTAACCATAGTAGAAGCCATTCTTCAATGCAGTAAGTATATTTAAATAATCTGCTGCTTGATCAGTTTTTTCTTTTTCTTCTTCTGCAAACTTTCCTTTAGCTGGAATTAATCCCTTTACCATTTCCTTTAAAGCTTTTC
>DUCD01000467.1:1985-5081 GCA_012959985.1 Verrucomicrobiales bacterium
AGCCAGCCGAGTTGTTCGCCCATTTCCTTGTCGCAATATCGATTATTCGAGTCGCCAGTGATGTTTTTCTCCCAGCGGACTAACCAGTTTCTGCCTTGCGCGGAGCCAAGAAAAGATGAAGAGTCATCAACCGGCTCGGCTGCCGTTGCATCATGAAAGAAGCCTGACGCAAGTGAGACGGGAAGAAGACCTGCGAGTAAAATCCATTTTAGAAACTGGAGATGTTTCATGAGTCTTACCCTACGCAAACCCAATGCCGTTGACCAGCTCGATTTGAGGGGAACAACTAAGGGACAGGTCATTTATAGAAATGCCTGGGTGAGTGGCCCGCAAACAATGAAATTCCAGCAAACTCATCCTTTCGACAGGTTTGGATGGCAGATTCTGATTTCCAAGAAGGCCATAAGCGCCCATTTTTCTTGAATCAACGCCGCTGAATGCCCATCCTGACGGAACATAGAAAAAGAAAACACCTGTTATTAATTGGTAAATAAAGCGATGTCACACTTCACGAATCTCAAAACACGGATGGTGAACAAAGAACTTCTTCAGCAGGCGCTCAAAGATTTGGGATATACCTGGCAGGAAGGCGAGGTGGAAGTGTTTGGTTTGGAAGGCGTGAGTACACCGGTTGAATTCAAGATCACTCGAAGGAACCCGGAATACGAGGTGGGATTCAGAAAGACGGAAGAGGGCTATGAAATTGTGTCGGATTTGGAGGGCATGCCGCCGGATTATCACAGACGGTTCGTCCAGCAGCTGACACAGCGCTATGCTTACCAAACCGCGCGAACAAAACTGGAACAGCAGGGTTTTGCCTTGGCTACGGAGGAGGTCGAAGAAAACGGCCGTATTCGCCTGGTTCTGCGCCGCACGGGATAGAGTCAATAGTTGTGAGGATTTGCCAACATTGTATTCGAGAATATGGAATTACACGAAATCGAAGTCATCATTGAGGCCGATGGTGAAGTGAAGTTGCAGGTGCGCGGGCTGAAGGGCCCGGCTTGCCTTGAGGCCACCAAAGCCTTGGAGGAGAGCTTGGGCTCAGAGGTGTTGAATCGGGAGAAAACACATGAATTCCTGGAAGCGCCGAGTCAGGAGATGCAGGACCGTCAATGGCAGTCAGGCGGGTGATACCGTTTATGTTTCTTAAGGAATCAAACCTGTATCTGCGCCTCCTTGGTTTTGAGGATCGCAGTTATAGCAATGGCCCGGGCCGTCGCGCCGTGGTCTGGACGCAGGGATGCACACTGAATTGCCCGGGGTGTTTCAACCCGGATTCTCATTCCCCCGATGCCGGCTTTAAAGTCTCTGTTCGCAGCCTTGTGGAAAGAATTGTTTCCGCGGAGGGTGAAATCGATGGAATCACCATCAGTGGTGGTGAACCGCTTCAACAATGGACGGCGATTGAAGTCCTGGTCCGGCGGATTCGCCGGGAAACCGGTCTTTCGATCATTCTATTTACCGGATATACCTGGCAGGAAATATCGCGGCGTATTGCTATATTGCCGTCAGGCTCAAATCGTTGTTCCTGGCTTGACTGCGTGGACGTATTGATTTCAGGCCGATTTATCGAACAGCAGCGAGTGGCCCGTGGCCTGGCGGGATCTCGGAATAAACAATTTCATTTCTTGACTGATCGCCACCAAAAAAAGGATTTTGAGAATGTGCCCGAGGCGGAAGTTGTCATTGGCCCGGAGGGAGATCTGCTGTTGACCGGCATCGATCCACTCCGTTGGGAGTGATGACGACATGGCCCCGGCGCTGATGGAAGCCCGTCATTTGATCCGTGCCTTGTCAGCACGATCGGAGGTCGGAAAATCCGTGAACGCTTATGACATTTGAAAAGGAACTGGATTTACATCTGCGAGCAAGGTTTACTCTGATGCTGGTAGTAACATCGGAGGAAGAGCGGGCGCTGGAGGTGATCAAGGCCGTTTGCGAAAAGGCAAAACGGCCTTGTTGGACCTGGGATGTGGCTGAATCCTTTACCGTTCTGTGCGGAGCCAAGCAGGAAGGCTTGACGGCCAAAGACCCCATGACCGCTCTGGAGCAGATAGATCGGATCGAGGAAAATGGTGTTTTTGTTCTTAAGGATTTTCCCGATTGCTGGTCGAATCCTCAGATCAAGCGAAAGCTGCGCAGTGTCGCGCAGCGACTTAAGTTTGCCCTGAAGTCCATCATTGTCACCACCACTTCTTCGAAGGTGCCCAACGAACTCAAGGACGAAACAGTTGTGCTGGAATTGCCTCAACCCGATGCCGATGATTTGGAAATCGTGCTGGCCCGCGTGCAGAAGACATCCGGTGTAAAGATTAACCTGACCGATCTTGGGCGGGAGAAATTGATTCAGGCAGCGCTGGGTTTGTCCGTTGCACAGGCTCAGCGTGTCTTTGCTAAATGCGTCGTCGATGATGGGGTCCTGGACGATCGCGACATCGACCTCGTCACCCGGGAAAAGAAGGCGATCATTCGCGAGAGCGAATCCTTGGAATACTATTCCGTCAACGAGACGTTGGATGACGTGGGTGGATTGGAAGTGTTGAAGCAGTGGCTCCGTCTGCGTGAACGCGCTTTTGGGCATGAGGCCCGTGATTATGGCTTGCCGGCCCCGAAGGGGCTCGCTTTGATCGGTATTCCCGGCACTGGTAAAAGCCTGACGGCAAAAATGATCGGTGGTCTGTGGCGGATGCCCTTGCTCCGCCTCGATGTCGGCTCCCTATTCTGCAGTTTGGTCGGCGAATCGGAAGAACGTGTCCGCAAGGCCCTGCATACGGCTGAGACCGTTTCCCCCTGCATTGTCTGGATTGATGAAATGGAAAAGGCGCTGGCCCATGGCGGGTCGGACAGCGGCACGAGCACGCGTGTCTTCGGGACCATATTGACCTGGATGCAGGAGAAGGAGGCGCCCTGTTTTGTCGTCGCAACGGCCAATGACATTTCCAGCCTACCGCCGGAGCTTCTTCGCAAGGGGCGTTTTGATGAAATATTCTTTCTCGACCTTCCGACCCTTGAGGAAAGGAACGCTATTTTCAAGGTTCACCTTCAGAAACGAAAGCGATTCGCCGGAGATTTTGACATCGACCGACTGGCTCC
>DUCD01000467.1:5091-11126 GCA_012959985.1 Verrucomicrobiales bacterium
AGTCCACCGGGACCGTCGACTGGACGGCAATAGAAGCCGACGCGCCGCCAGCAACGAGTGGCGGCAAAGGCGCTACTCGGACCGTCGACTGGACGGCTATGGAAGAGGGGGCGCCCCCGACCAGCAGTGGTGGGGGCGGGTCCACCAAAACCGTGGACTGGACGTTGGTCGACGACTGACGTCGGACGCTAGAAGCGGACGATCTTTCGGGTGCCCTCAAACGGCAAGTCCCTTTGTCCATCTCAGCGCGGGAGCGCATTGATCATTTGCGCACCTGGTTGCGAGAGGGCAGGGCGCAGTCTGCTTCCTTTCAAGAAAGTGGTGAAGCGGAATCTCAGTTTGTCCCCCTGCATAATCCAATCCACGATTGAGAACGGGGCAATTTGATCGGCGTCATGGAACCCTCGGTCCTCAATACTCATCTAAAGAGGTTGTCCAACGTCACTCCTCTTTTGGGAGCCTGGATCCGAAAGCAGGCCATACGAGCCTTGGCAGCCGAGATTTCAACGGACACTACCCGCGCCCTAATTGAACATGGACTTCCTCATGACGATCCGGTGGTGCAAGCCATCGCCTTAGCGGCTATCGGCAATTTGTCGGATCCCGCCTCCATCGATCTGGCCTGTTCACTTTGGGCGGAAAATCGGCAACAGGATCTCGATGAGATCATCGCCGGCAAGAAATGGATGGCAACCGGCCCCACAGAGCTGAGGGTGTTGACGGCGCTCCGGATTGGGCAGTTGGATGCGGTGACGCGGGGAGGGGCGGTCGAGGTTTACTCAATTCTGGATGCGCGCGGGGATTCTGATGGAGCCATAGCAGAGAATGCAAGGGTTTGTTTATCGCGTTTGAAAACGAAGAAAGGGATTGAAGCCTTCTGTGCCTGCTGGTTGGAGACACGTGATCCCGAATTGACTTCGGTGTTGGTGCAAGGCGGTTATCAAGCAGAAAGCTCCCCTGAACTTTATGTCTATTCCCGGCTGAAAACCGAGACCATGGAACCATCCTTCGACAAGGATCCCCGGTTGATTCCGTTTTTGGTCCAGGCTTGTGCTGATGACGATGATCGAATCTCCTCAAGCTCCCGGGGCTTCCTGGAAAAGTTGGAAAACCCGGAATCGCGAGACGCCTTATGCCGATCGGTTATTGAGGAAGATTCACCCATCGCTCGCGAAATTTGCCTTCGATGGAACTATTTGCCCACCGATCCCTATCAACGTGCGGTCTTTTTTATTCTCACGGATCAATGGGAACCCTACACGGATCTCGATTTTGACCAGCGATTATTGGCGACGGCGTATGAAGGCGCCGATTCCCGCGTTCGCTGTCGGTTGGTTGAAAAAGCGAGACGGGCAGGACGAATGGAATGTCTGGAAGTGATCGCGGGTGAACGACTGGAGCGCCGATTGAATACCATGACCGACCAGGAATGGGAATCCGTCATCCTGGTTCTTAACGAAAACCAACGTTGGGAAGATCTATGGCGGATGGCGCAAGCCGCTCCGGCGGTATGGTCCGCCAAACTTTTAAGCGGTTTGGATGGCAGCGGCTGGATGCCCGATTCAGCGCAGGACCGTGATGAATTCAAAAACTTGGTAACGTTGGGAGCGATGAGTGACAGCGAACCCCCACTGTTCGGACGTTTGATGAATTGTGTGTCTTCCTTGGAAGGGCATACGGACCGACTGAGTTGCATGAAGCTTTCCTCATCCGGACACACCCTGGTCACGGGAAGTTGTGACCACACCTGCCGCATTTGGCCGTTGTCACCTCCCCAACCACCGCTTGTTCTAAGTGGTCACGATGATTGGATCTCAGGTCTGGTCATTGATCCCATGGATCGAGTCGTGGTCAGCGCCGGCCGGGAAGGCGTTATTCGAGTCTGGAATTTTGCGGATGGCCGATTACTGAAAACATTGGAGGGGGATCATCAGGGTGAAGTCGAAAGTCTGGCCATTCACCCCGATGGGGGCCTTCTGGCTTCCGGCGGAAGCGATGGTTCCATCCGTTTGTGGGACCTTGAAACGGGCCGGCAGAAGGCGGTTTTGGAAGGCCATCAGGATAAGGTTGTCTGTATGGCCTTCAGCCCGGACGGACGGTTGTTGGCAACCGGGAGTCATGATCGCAATGCCCGCTTATGGTCGATGCCGGACGGCGCCCCGGTGGCGACCCTTCAGGGTCATAAAAGTCTCATTCACTGCCTTTCCTTTACACCTGATTCGAACATGCTGGTCACAGGAAGCAAGGATCGCTCAGCCTTGGTGTGGGAAATTCGAGATCAAATTTCGCTGCGCCGATTAAAGGGGCATATTGATGATATTCTGTGCCTGGCCATCAGTCCGGATGGTTCCCGACTCGCTACGGGAAGCATGGATGGCACCCTCCGACTTTGGAGCCTGCCCACAGGTGAATCCCTCGCATCATTCGGCTCCACGGAAACGATGGACGGTCATACGGCTTGGGTCCTTTGTGCGACCTTCAGTCCGGATGGACGGTCCCTTGCTTCCGGTGGTTTCGATGACACCGTGCGTATTTGGGACGTGTCCACTGCATTCGAGATCTCCGTTTTGACGGGGCATGAGCAGCGTTTGGTTGCCGTGTGCTTTCAACCGGGCGTCAACGCTTTGATCAGCTCGAGTTGGGACGGTACGATTCGGTTTTGGAAATCCGAGTTGACACGGCTCTGCCGCAAACCTGTTAGTGATACCCGGCCGGACGATCTGGCTTGGGTTCAGGATGCTCTCTATAACCCGAAAGTGACCGGCGACGAACGTCAGTGGCTGGAATTCCTGCGTGCTTTGATGCGCTGGCGAAGACGCCACGATATTCATGTCACCGAAGAGGTCGCCATGGAGATTGGGGAATTCGACATTGAAATCGAGATTTGACATACTGTAGACACTATGAACCCACGCATTGGCATTGATTTCGGAACATCGAACACCGTAATGGCGGTTTGGGATGAAGTGAGCCGCGAGGGCGTTCCGTTTCATCTTCCGGATTACGGTCGTCATTACCAATATAACGAGGAACCCGTATCCGTCGTGCCGTCCGTGATCCATTATGCGGTAGATGGTGTCCGTTGGATTGGTCAGCAGGTTAGTGAAAGGCAGTTGAGCTCATCAAACCGAACGTTCAGTTTGATCAAGCGTTATATTGGACATCGCAGTCTCATTAAACGCCGGATCGACGGGCGTGAAGTTTCCCATCGGGACGCCGGGTGTGATTTTCTTTCTGCGGTATTGCTGAGCACCGGATCACTTCATGAATTGGAAGGAGCGGAGGTGGCGTTGACCGCCCCGGTAGAATCCTTTGAACATTATTCCGATTGGATCAGCGGGGTCACTGAAGCCGCGGGTATCTCACGGATTCGCCTGATCGATGAGCCCTCGGCGGCCGCGCTGGGTTACGGCGCGAATATTCAGCCGGGTCGTGTTTATATGATTTTTGATTTCGGAGGTGGGACTCTGGATACAGCCGTGGTAATGATCGAGGAAGAGGACGGACTGACTTCAGGCCGACGCTGCCGTATATTGGGAAAAGCAGGGCATGATCTGGGAGGCCTCAGCGTGGATACCTGGTTGATGAAGGAGGTGCTTCGCCAAAACCAACTCAGTGAAATGGATGACAGCTTGCGTGCGATCAGCACGGAGCTTCTACTGAAATGTCGCAACGCCAAAGAGCGGCTTTCCACTGAAAAACAGGCCTTGATTTCTCTGAGCCATCCAGAAAATAATCGGGTCCTGGAATACGAATTGACTCGGGAAAATTTTGAAGAACTATTGGATCAGCAGGAGTTTTACAGCCAGGTCGATCAAACCATTCGCCGGTCTCTTAACGCGGCCCGTGAGCGTGGGTACAGCGAGGATGATGTTCATTCTGTATTGATGGTCGGCGGCAGCAGCCTGATTCCATCCGTGCAAAAAACGGTTCAACGGATTTTCGGGCGTGACCGGGTTCGGCAGGAGCGGCCGCTGGATGCCGTGGCGCGTGGCGCGGCATCATTTGTGGCCGGGGTGGATTTCTTTGATCACATTCAACATGAGTACGCGATCCGGTGGCTGAATTCGGAGAAAGGGGATTACGACTATCTGGTTATCGTCAAGCGTGGTGCCGAATATCCGACTCTTAAGCCCATCGCGCGCATGACGATCAAGGCCACCTATGCCGGGCAGAAGGAGTTGGGCATTGCGATTTTTGAAATCAGTGAAAATCGCCGGCAGTCTGCCAAAGCGCCCCTTGAATTGGTTTTTGATCCGACGGGTTCGGCCCGCCTTGTCGAAACCACCGCCGAGGAGGAATACCGTCGGAACTATTTTTGGATAAATGAAAAAAAGCAGACTTTTTTAAACGCCGAGCCGCCTGCCACTCAAGGTGAGAAGCGCTTTGCCATCGAATTCGGAATTGATCGAAACAAGCATCTCCTCGTCACCGCTAGAGATTTGAAAACGGGCCACCTTGTGCTCCATGATATTCCGGTCGTTAAGTTAACCTGAACATACGAGGCGGGGCGGCATTCTCGTGCTGGAAGAATGGAGTCGCGCAGCTCTACGAAACCGTTCCATGGGCAGAGTTCGCCGAGATCAACGACCCGATCCCAATGCAGAGCCGCCTTCGAACGAGGAGAACAAGTCGGTGAGACCAGGTCCGGGCATTGGGATCATGCTGAGGTTCTTCAACCGGGTTATGTCTCTTCCCGATCTTCCAAAGCTTCCAGTCTTTTTTCAATCTGGTGAAGTTTATGTATTATGTAAATGTGAGTTTTTTTCGCGTCAATTCCGACCGGACTGTCGTCACTGGTGATCAACTCCGATATCTTGTCGTAGGATTCTTTATCGATATTCATGGCTTGTCCCGGGAATAGTTCTCGCGTGACTCTCTCGATCTTAAATCAACGAAAGGGAAATTTCAAAATCATCTTTGCCGAACGATGTTCACAATCAGCATCCCATCATACAAAAAATGCACATTTCCGAAAGAGTTTAAATCTCAACTATCGTCTTAACACTGTTATTTTAAACAAGTTAAGAAAATTCATCAACCATCCGAAATGTTTGGCATCGATCCGGCTATAAGGAGATATATGAAAAATATCCAGGCAATACTAACTGGCATTTTGGGTTTGGGACTGTGTTTGACGGGCTGTCGAACACATACCCCTGAAAACAACAATTCAAATTCCTCAGGCGTTTATAAATTGGTGTCAATTAACGACCATGAACTTCCTTATTCTCCGCCGCATGCCGGAGGCGCTCCGGAGGTCAGGGCCGGTGAAATCACGCTCATTGAAGACGGAAGCTTTACCAGCGCGATGAACTATGGTTTACCGGATGGCAAAGAAACCGGACGGGAATTCAAGGGAAGCTACAGCCGGAACGGTTCCGATTTCCATTTGAAATGGGAAGGCGCCGGCACGACGACTGCGAGCCTTGAAGGAGATACATTCACAATGAATAATGAAGGAGTTCTGTTTGCCTATCGCAAGTAGCAAAACTCATAGCCTTTTTTATTCATATTAATCCAAAAACAAAACGACAGTTTTGGAAATGGTGGTATAATACATTTGCCAAAAGGACCCAGGGCTCCGATTTCAAATTCATGAATTATGGGTACCACGCAGAAGGTTTTAATCCTCCGCTCGAAAATGGCAAAAAAACGAATTTTAAGTCCCTTGCGTCTGCCAATTCCACTACGCCCTCGCTCCCTCTCACCTGTAGAAGGTTTACAGGCAATGGTATGGGGTTCAATAGAATTGGTCTGGATCTTCGAATTTGACTCCTTAAAATAGTGATGTTGAAAATTTGTCGTTATTTACTTCAACAGAAGAAATAGGGCATGACAAAGCATGACACAAATTTTCACAAATGAAGGCAATTCTAACAAAGTTACACCTTGAGTTGGCTCGATCTAAAGTCCTGTTTTACAGCATTTTACACGTGTTTTAGAGGTTTTTAACAAATGCCTTGAAGAGGGTTCGATCCCCTCCATCGGCACCATCTCTATCAATAACTTACGTAAATTAGGCCCTTCAATTC
>DUCD01000468.1:0-1142 GCA_012959985.1 Verrucomicrobiales bacterium
TCCGACAATTTCAGCCCCTGGGATTTTCCGAAAACTTGATGCCGATCAGTATATTGGCAGTCTTTCGAGGTGGGCTGCAAAACGCACACTTGCCAAAATATTGGACTTTCGCTATTTTTTCGGAACTCTCAAACATAGCTGTCAACGGCAACCGTCACACGGTATTCCATCCATCAGGTGAAAACGGTGCCATGCTTAAACCGAAAAAATATGAAAAAAAATAAATCCTCGGGACGTTTTGCTGGATTAATCCGGCAGAAGTCAGCGTTTACCCTTATTGAACTCCTGGTGGTCATCGCGATCATAGCCATTCTGGCCGGAATGCTTCTCCCGGCACTGGGCAAAGCCAAGGAAAAAGCTCAAAACATCGCATGTGTGAACAATACCCGTCAGCTCATGTTGGGATGGCGTCTCTATTCGGACGACAATGACGACTATGTTCTAAAAGCCACCGGCAACTATAACGATCGACCGGCGCCAAACTGGATGACCGGTTGGATGGATCTGGGCAGCGCCAATCGTTCTAACTGGGATGTCACTGCGGATATCGTGCCCAGCCCACTTTATGGTTATATCGGAAAGGCCTCCGCTCTATTCAGATGCCCAGCGGATAGAAGCACCGCACCTATCCGGGGCCGTCGCATGCCCAGAATACGGACCGTCTCAATGAACAACTGGAACGGGGGGACTGCCTGGGGCAATTCCGGTTCTGGCTGGAAAGTTTACGTAAAACAAGGCGACTACACTATTCCAGGCCCTTCCAAGACTTTCGTCCTACTCGATGAACGGGAAGACAGCATCAACGATGGTTACTTCGTGGTCGACATGATTGGTTACCCGAACCGCGGGCGTTCCTGGAAAATTGTTGATTATCCGGCCAGCTACCACAATGGTGCCGGAGGAATTGCCTTCGCAGACGGACACTCGGAAATCCGAAAGTGGATTGACCCTCGGACCAAACTGCGGCTGACAAAGGATCGGGAACTTTCTCTTAACGTGGCATCCCCAAACAATATTGATGTATTCTGGATGCAGGAAAGATCCACCCGTAAAATACAATAACTGAGGTATACTCTTACGCATCAAGTTTTCGGATTTAAACCTCGGAATTCTTCACAAACTTGATGCCGGGCAGAACAGGG
>DUCD01000468.1:1261-11120 GCA_012959985.1 Verrucomicrobiales bacterium
AAGTCCGACAATTTCAGCCTCTGGGATTTTCCGAAAACTTGATGCCGATCAGTATAGCAAGACCTGTAGCATGCGCTGCCCCCCGCCATCAGCGTTGTAGCGTGCGCTGTCCCCAGCGCATTTTTGAGGCGAACAACAACGCTTCTTTCGGCTGAGACAGCCGACGCTACAGCTCCTGAAGCCCTTTCAAAAGCCCGCTATTACTTGCCGGGCTTTTTTATTTTCCGAAATTGGAAAGGATTTCCCGGTGTCGGTCAAATACCCGGGAAAGCGAAGCTGAAGTCTTATCCTGAAGTTCCTGAAGTTCTCTATAAATTTCCACAGCTTCCGACTCTGGAGAAACCGTCTCGTTTCGATTCAGTTTCACAAACGAATCTGTGATATCCTTGATTTCAATGGTCTCACCATTACTCAGACGCCATGCCCATAGAGCCTGTAAAGCAGCTCCGTAGGCAGCGCCTTCTGCGACTTTCAGAGTGACCACTTCGGCATTAAAGATATTCGCCATGATCCCGCGCCACACCTTGGATTGGGCTCCACCACCCGTCGCCCGGATCTGAGCTGGTTTCACTCCCTGCTTTTTCAATCGGTTCAAACCGTAATTCATTCCCAGAGTAACTCCCTCCATAGCAGCCCGGGCAAGGAATTCCGGACGGCAGGTATTTTGATTAACCCCCAAAAACACGCCTGTCCCATTCGGCACATTTGGAGTGCGCTCCCCTTCCAGATAGGGCAGAAGAGTCAGACCGCCGGCTCCCGGAGGCACTTTCGAGACGGCCTTTGAAAAAGCATCGTGTTTCCAATGAAACATATCCCGGATCAGTTCGGTCGCAGTGGTCACATTCATAGTGCACAGCAACGGCAACCAATGATTGGTCGAATCGCAGAAGGCAGCAATCTCCCCCTTGGTATCCACGATCGGTTTATCACTACAGGCATAAATAGTCCCGCTGGTCCCAAAGCTGGCCGTGATCACTCCGGGACTCGTATTTCCGGTCCCTATGGCTCCCATCATGTTATCGCCTCCACCGGCACTGACGAAGATGCCTTCATTCAAACCCAGTGATTTCGCTGTGGATTTCTGAAGCAGACCGGCACCTTTTTCACTGGAAATCAATGGTGGCAACTTCGATTCCAATTCCGAATCAATCGCCTTCAGAGCCTCGCTGGACCACAGACGTTTCCTGACGTCCAGCAATGCCGTGCCACTGGCATCTCCAAACTCCATGATACATTGACCGGTCAGCCAATAGTTCAGGTAATCATGAGGCAAAAGAACGGTGTGCAGTTTCTGGTAGTTCTTCTTTTCATTTTTCTTCAGCCAGAGAATTTTGGGAGCTGTAAAACCAGGTAGGATTGCGTTTCCCAAACAACGAATTGTTTGTTTGGGACCGCCAAGTTTCTGGGTGATTTCCTGACATTCCTCCACAGTGCTCGTATCACACCACAATTTCGCAGGACGAATCACCTCACCATGACGATCCAGAGGGACAAATCCATGCTGCTGACCACTGACCCCAATAGCCTTGACCTCTCCCGCCGAAGCTTTTGCGGATTTCAGAGCCGCTTTGATCGCCTTACCGGCAGCTTCCGTCCAAGTGCTCGGATGCTGCTCTTTGACACCCGCCGGAAGATCGGGAATGAGCCCATAGGCTCGGGAAGCTTCGCCGACAACCTTGCCATTACCGGCATTCACCACCAAAACTTTAGTGGATTGGGTACCACTGTCTATTCCGATCAAAAGTGATCTCATGGCCTGAGTATTCGGCAATCAATTGCAGGAAACCAGAACATTCTCCAGCAGCGGGAGATCCTTAGGGCAATTAAGTCCCTCGGAGTTCACGCTGAAGCGTGACTTCAACACTCCGCTCTGAAACTTTTACAGATAGACATCAGCTCGATGCTTCTGTTTGATTATACCCCTTTGAGTCCAGCGTAAAATCAATCGACAAACAAGTCTTCAAGTCGATCAATATTCAATAACGGAACGACTTTTTCTTCCCGGGATTTCAGACATTTCACTCGAACCTGTTTCGGGTCCTGCGAGTCCAACTGAGCAAAAAACGAAGCCTTCAATTCCATGGCTCTTTTAAACTGTTTATTCGGTTTCATCTTGCTCAGCGGATATTCAACCGACATCCCCCGGTTGCGAAGATTCTGAACCAATTGCATCGTTTCCAGTCTATAATCCTCAGATTCAATGGCAACATAAACATCCGGTGAGTTGAAAAACTCGGGCATCAATCCACGTGCTTTCAGGAGCTCGCTCAGCACAACATCTCCCATTCCGAATCCCAGCGAGCATAAATCGACCGATCCACGGGTCACCTGATGAACCAGGCGATCATACCTTCCACCTCCAGCAATGGCTCGAAATTCGCCTTTCCGGTCGAATGCTTCAAATACGGTGCCGGTGTAATAAGCCAAACCGCGAATGACCTGATAGTCGATCTCAACAAAACCACCCAATCCGCGGTTTTCAAGATTCAGGCACACCTCTCTTAATTCTTCAGTCGGTTCACCTTCCCGAATAAATCTCTCCACTTCTTCGATGGAAACTCCGAACTCACCCAACTTCTTTTCAGAGCCTGCCCGATCGGCTCGTTCCATCTTATCGATAATTTGAAAAAAACCATCGGCATCCTGAGATCCGGAACATCTTGCATCGAAAAAATGCTGCCAGGCCTGGCGACTGCTCAAACGGATTCGGAAATCATCCTCAGTCAACCCGAAAGCCCTGAGCGTATCGATCAAAAGCGCAATAATTTCGGCTTCACCTCCAACTCCAGGTTCACCGAATATGTCAGCATTAAACTGAAAATGTTCCCGGAGTCGCCCTTTCTGCTGTCGCTCATATCGAAAAAGCTGAGGAATCGAAAACCATTTCATCGGTTTTTTATAATTCCTGGCATGCCCCGCAATCATCCGGGCCACTGTGGGAGTAATTTCAGGTCTCAAGGATATCGAACGCTCTCCCTTGTCTTCAAAATTATAAAGCTGACCAACGATCTCCTGACCACTTTTTCGAGTGTACAATTCCAAGGGTTCAAGAGGTGGCCCATCATATTCACTGAAGCCGTACGTCCGCGCCGTGTTCCGCCACTTGGAGAACAGATAGGTCAACTGCCCCATACTCCAGGATTCTGCTGTGGGAACTGGAGACGGAAAAAAATCTCTGAATCCAGGTAAGGTTTCCAAACTCATGGTGTTTTTTGTTGTCAGGGAAAGCGCGGGTCGAGCTAGGGCTCGCTGTCCCAGCGTGCCGAATTGGTTGAATATTAATTGCGTCCCAGCGTCCCGAATTGATTGAATATTTACTGCGCAGCTGGGGACAGCACGCCCTACCTTATTGAATGAATCTGTGTCCTTTTCTGAGGAAAAACCTCACTTGGAATCATTTTTAGAAGGTGTCAATTTCAAGACGGCCTCTTTCATTTCCTTGCCGGGTTTGAATTTGACGACGGCTCTTGAGGGGATTTTAACATCGGTTACCGGAGCATTGGGATTTCGCCCGATACGGGCTTTGCGGACCTTGACCTCAAATACGCCGAAGTTTCTCAACTCCACCTTTTCATCATTTGCCAATGCTTCGGCTACATAGTTCAAGGTTTTCTGGATCACTTTCAGAACATCCTGTTGTACCAAGCCTGTTTCATTGCTGATTCGGATGACCAGGTCACGCTTTGTCATAAAGAGGGTGTGGGTTAAGGGTTAAGCGGCATCATATTCACAAGTGTTTCTGTATACCCAAGTTAGCCAAATCGGTCAAGGTTCGATTACTACAAAAAACGACTTCTTCTCTCTCGCTCAGCTTTCAATCACATTGATTTCAACAGGCTCCACGCTAATTGCCTTCTTTTCCAACCATTTGATTGCCGAAGTAATCTCGGACCTCTTGCCATTCAATTCGAGACAGACGATTCCAATTTCATCGGTCACACTGACTTGCCGCACATTGGTTTCCACTTTGAACTTTTGTCCCAACTGCCAGATGATTGGAGAGGTAATCAGCTTGGAAGGATACATCAACCATAGCCGCCTGGTTTCACGAAGATCATTAGCAGATCGGCTGGTTTTCCTCTTCGTCTGGACAACTTTCTTTTTAACTGCTCGTGACGTTTTCTTTTTTGAAGGGCTCGCCATGGTAATTCGGATTGGGTTTGATTCAGCTCAATAAAATAGTAGGCCTAACCGGAAATATTCCGGACCGCTGGTTTCAGCCTCCGGCGATCGCCGGGATAATGCTTATCTCATCCCCGTCCTTGATCTCAGTTTCCTGATTCTTCAGAAAACGAATGTCTTCTTCATTGACGTAGATGTTGACGAAACGACGGATTTCACCCTTCTCATCCAGAAGGCGATCTCGGAATCCGGGGTATCGGCTCTGCAATTCTGAAATTACGCCTTTTACCGTGTCAGCGTCGATTTCAATGATTTCCTCGTTATTGGTGAGTTTCCTTAATGGAGTCGGGATTCTTACTTGTATAGCCATATTCAATTCAGTTGACGGCAACCTTTTTAACGTTGCTCAACAAGGATTCAAATTCTCTCAAACTGGGTTTGATAATATTAGCTTCGCCCGTATGACCCACCACGGCATCCAAGGTTTTCAATCCGTGGCCGGTAATGCAAAGCACCGCTTCATCTTCCGCAGGAATCTTGCCTGATGCAATCAGTTTCTTAGCCACACC
Organism: Verrucomicrobiales bacterium; assembly: GCA_012959985.1. Taxonomy (GTDB): domain Bacteria; phylum Verrucomicrobiota; class Verrucomicrobiia; order Limisphaerales; family DUCD01; genus DUCD01. The sequence goes on from DUCD01000468.1 coordinate 5,953, forward strand.
GACCGTTACTCCGCCGGCCGTTTCGGCAAAAATCCCCTCACATTCAGCAAGCAGGCTTATCCCTTCACGGATTTCATCATCGGTGACATCATCGCAGGAACTCCCGCTTTCCTTCATGGCCTTGAGCGCATAAAACCCATCCGCCGGAGTCCCGATGGCCAGAGATTTTGCAATGGTATCGGGTTTAACCGGTTTAAAGAAATCCATCCCGGCTTTGTGAGCTGTCGATATCGGAGAACACCCAGTGGCCTGAGCTCCGTGCACCTGATGCTCCGTATCGTCCACCAGACCGATTTCAATCATTTCACGATAGCTCTTGTAAATTTTAGTCAGGAGAGAACCCGAGGCCATACAAACCACGGTATGACGAGGAATTTTCCAACCGGACTGCTCCACTATTTCAAAGCCCATCGATTTGGATCCCTCTGCATAATAGGGCCTCATGTTGACATTGACGAATGCCCAACCGTACTTGCCGGCTATCTCGGCACACAAGCGGTTGACTTCATCATAATGCCCCTTGATCGCAATCACCTCTGCCCCGTAAATCAAGGAATTGATGACTTTCCCCTGTTCCAAGTCTGCCGGGATAAACACAAAGGCATCCCATCCGGCGGCCGCCGCGTTGGCGGCGACAGAGTTTGCAAGATTACCGGTCGAAGCACAGGCCACCGTCTTGAATCCCATTTCAGCTGCCCGACTCATCGCCACGCTGACCACTCGGTCCTTAAAGGAAAGCGTGGGGTAATTGACAGTGTCATTCTTAATCCAGAGCCCACGAATACCCAATTTTTCAGCGAGACGGTCGGCCTTGATCAATGGTGTGTATCCCACCTCAAGTCCCACAGTCGGTTGCCCTGCAATCGGAAGAAGTTCGCGGTAACGCCACATGGTTTGAGGCCGGCCGGTAATCACCTCACGGTTGAGGGATTTTCGGATCTTGTCATAGTTGTAGACAACCTCCAATGGACCAAAATCATACTCGCAGACATGGACCGCTTCCAACGGATACTTTCGTCCGCACTCACGGCATTTCAATGCCTCCATATAGCCGCTCTTCTGACTCATAATATTTGTTACTTCCGTTCGCTGTTATTCATTTCAAAAAAAATCCCCTTCTCACCGAATGAGAAGAGGCTTCCGCACGCTTTCTTCTCATTTTCCCCGGATTTCAAAACTGAAATCCAAGCTGGAATTGGCACCTGACATTGACTGCGTAGGTCAATCGGTTGCCGTGGCATCAAAGGGCCAGACCCCTCCACCACTCAGAATGAGACCGTCATATCAACGGATAAGGATACATTGATATTAAAATAAATAATTGTCAAACAGATTTTAAATGTGGTAAACGCGCTGTCTCAGCGCACCGGTTCTTGGATATCGGGTAGGGCCCGCTGTCTCAGCGCACCGAAAATCCAACCTGGATCGACCCACAGGGACAGCACGCCCCACTGCCATTAGGTTAAGGATTTTCCGCAGGTGTTTTAACACCGTCATCCCTGAAGCTGGCCGCGCCGAGGCCGGAATATGGAAGAAATGTATGCCGATTTCAATGATCCGGGGTCGACGCCCCCAGCTTCAGGGGCACCTGAAACCTTAACCTAATGGCAATTCAGCACGCCCACCAAAACCTATCTCAGCTGATGTGTTCCCCATACTGTTCAGCTGTCATGAGCGAATCGGGTGCGGAGAAACCTGTGATTTTCAGTTTAAAAAACCAACCTTCTGTGAAGGCAGACTGATTCACCAATTCAGGCTGATCCACCAGTTTTTCATTCACCTCGATGACTTCCCCTCCGATCGGAGAATAAATATCACTAGCCGTCTTGACGGATTCAACCACGGCACAGGCATCACCGGCTTCGAATTGTTTACCGATCTCAGGCAGCTCCACGAAAACGATATCGGTCAACTCGGCCTGGGCATGATCCGAAATACCGATCGTGGCCACGTCTGCCTCAACACGAACCCATTCATGGGATTCAGCGTATTTTAAATCTTCAGGGAGAGTCATAATGAATCAATTAATTAACAGAAATGTTCAGGGTTTACGATAAATTGGCCTTCGCACCACTTCGGCCAGAACGGTTCGATTTCGGATAGCCACCTCGATGCGGTTTCCAATAGTAGAGGATCGAGGGTCCACCCTGCCCAATCCGATCCCAATCCCGAGAGAAGGGCTCATTGTTCCGCTGGTTACCATCCCTGTTGTTTCGGAATCACCGCCCTCCCGGGGCTGAAGAAGTGAATAGCCTTCACGTGGAGGTGCCGACTTTCCGAGTAATTTAAAAGCTATGGCGCGTTGCTTCAATCCTTCGTTTTTTTGAGCTTTCAACTTAGATTTCCCAATAAAATCCTCTTTAGAAAACGCAACAACCCAACCTAATCCTGCGTCAAGCGGGGTGAGACTCTCATTGAGTTCATGCCCATACAGGGGATAGCCCATCTCCATTCTGAGAGTATCTCTGGCGCCCAACCCAATCGGACTAATTCCAAAGGCTTCTCCTGTCGACAGGATTCCTTTCCACAGTCTGGGCAGTAGCTCTCGGGAAGCAACAATTTCAAACCCGTCCTCCCCTGTATATCCAGTACAACAAATCCAAACTGACTCACCCTCAAATTTAAATCGTGCCAGATGGTTCTTCGTCATCGATGTCATTTTCGATTTCAAATCCATCTCGGACTTAGAAAATTTAAGGCATTCTGCCAATATCTGTCTCGAACAAGGCCCCTGAATGGCAACCGCTCCTTCCTCATCTGAGCGATCTTCAATGGTTACCGATTGTTCAAAACCATGCTCCTTCAAACATTGTAGAAGCCACTGGAGATCCCTTTCCTTTCGGGAAGCATTAACCACCAACATGAAATCCTCCTGATCCAATCGATACAGATACAAATCATCCACCACTCCCCCGGCCGGGAGGCACGCAATCGTATATTGGGCCTGTCCGGGAATAAGTCCGGCTAGATCGTTCGTAAGTGAAAAATTAAGGAACTTACTTGCACCGGAACCGTAAATCCGGAAAACACCCATGTGAGAAATGTCGAATATTCCCGCCTTTTCACGCACACTACGATGCTCATCAATAATGCCCGTATAAAAGACCGGCATATCCCATCCACCGAATTCAACCATCTGCGCACCCGCTTCCAAATGCAATGAATGAAGAGATGTTCGTTGGTTCATTTTTTAAATCGAGTCAACCCCACTTTTCGGTCTTGATTCGGTTTTCAGGTATACCGAGATCTTTCAGAACCAATTCCTCGGTCCGTAGGACAAGGTCATTGGGACCACAGGCATAGAAAACTGTTTTCTCGCGATCCTCAATCATTGACTGGACCCATTCCGAATCGATACGGCCCCGCCTACCGGTCCAGGGATCTGAGTCGGTCAGACGAGTGCAGGTAACATGAAAATGAAAATTCGGGTTCTCCTTTTCCAAGGCTTTGAATTCAGTCTCGAAAATAATGTCCTGAGTGGTACGCACACTGTAAAGAATGGTTATTCGAGTTTTCAGTCCTCGACGAGTAGCCTCACGGACAAACCCTCGAAAGGGAGTAACACCGGAACCGCCCGCAATGCAAAGCAGATGGGCGTCGGGCTCCAGGACCGGTAGAAACTTCCCGACAGGCTCAATGACCACTAAACGATCCCCTGCCTTAGCCCAATCTACAATTCGAGTGCCCATCTGACCATCGCGTTTGACGGTGATTTCAAAAAAATCTCTATCGAGAGCACAGGAGGAAAGTGAATAAGCACGACGGTATTTAGGGGTGTCCGGCCAGGATACGGTGATGAATTGCCCCGTCTTGAAATCAACCTCATATCCCTCAGGCCACTTCAATTTCAAGGTTTTGGTATCCGAAATTTCCGTCCGAACCTCCTCAATCTCCATTTCCACAGTTTTCTTTGCCATACCAATCTTTAAACTAGGAATGTTTTAGACGTCCTTGATGAACGGAGCAATGGAAAATGTCTTCGACCATTAATCTTTTCAATAGGAGCAGGTAGGCTTGCAAGAGAGCACCAAGCCGAAAGGTAGGGCTCACTGTCCTCAGCGCGCCGAAAGGCAGGGCTCGCTGTCCCCAGCGCGCCGAAAGGTAGGGCTCGCTGTCCTCAGCGCGCCGAAAGGCAGGGCTCGCTGTCCTCAGCGCGCCGAAAGGCAGGCTCGCTAACTCACATTAGGTTAAGTTAAGCCTGATCCGATCATCCAACGAAAAGCGGCGACTTCGTCGCGCGCACTGCCAGACACCAAACCGCTGACGCGTTTCCTAAAAGAGCTCTGATATTCCGGCAGGTTTTGGACTGCGTGCGACGAAGTCGCCGCTTTGGATGTGGCCCGAACCAAGGAAATCACGTGACCCATTGATTTTATCCTTAACCTAATGGCAGTGCAGCACACCTTACTTTTCAGCAGATTTGCCGTCATGACTTTCCAGCCTCTCCATCACCTCCAAGGCCAACACTTCATAGGCAGCGCTACCGACACTGCAACGATCATATTCGGTAATGGCCTGCCCGAAACTCGGGGCTTCGGCTAATCGTGTTGCTCTTGGAATCACCGTTTCAAAAACCACGTCACTGAAATGAGTTCTCACTTCCTCTACAACCTGATGAGAAAGATTTGTCCTCCCGTCAAACATCGTCATAAGGACACCGATCAGCTTTAAATCCGGATTAGTGCCGGACTCCTGGATTTGGTTCAATAATCGGATGATCATGGAGATTCCTTCCAACGCGTAATACTCACACTGGATGGGAACCAACAAAAAATCGGATGCACCGAAGGCATTCAGTGTCAGGATCCCGAGAGAGGGAGGGCAATCGATGACCACTAAATCGTAATCGGTCTTAGGCAGCAAACGGTTCAAGGTGTTTTGCAGCCTTTGCAGGCGATCATCCACTTTGGCTAATTCAACTTCCGCCCCGCATAAATCCACCTCACCTGTCACAATGGAAAGGTTTTTGTAACGAGTCTCCTGAATCTTGTCATCCAGGTCCCCTTCTCCCAGAAGAGCGCTGTAAATACTTTGGTTTTCCTTTTTCTCAAACCCCAAACCACTCGTTGCATTGGCTTGCGGATCCAGGTCGATCAACAATACTTTGCGCCCGGCTGCCGAAAGACATGTCGAAAGGCTTGTCGAACAGCTTGTCGAAAAGCTTACCG
>DUCD01000469.1 GCA_012959985.1 Verrucomicrobiales bacterium
TGAGGTCGGGAATCGACTTTGCGGCCCAGTCCAGATCGAGCTGACCACGGAGGGGCGGGCCCTCTTCTACTTTCGGACCGGACACGTAGTCCTTGCCTGGTTCTTAATCCTGGTGTCTCATCCACGCATGGCGTGGGTGTCACATGAAGATAAGAAACTAGACGAGCGGTGTTTCACCAATTCGCTCTGAATGCGAACCTTGAGAGGAGACCTAATATTTTAGATACCGTAGTTCTAATCCTCGTCATACTAACAGTCCTCATTGCAGCAAGAAGTGTTCGAGTCGTTCCTCAAAGTGATCAATTCGTAATCCAACGATTCGGAAAATACACCAAAACACTGCAGGCCGGATTCAATCTCATCGTCCCCTTCCTGGACAAAGTGGCATTCAAGGTCAGCATCCTCGAAAGGCAACTTGACGAATTCGATATCAGCGTAATCACTAAGGACAATGTTGAAGTAGTTCTCGAAACCACTAACTTTTTTAGAGTGATCGATGCTGCGAAGTCAGTCTACCGAATCAGGAATATCAACAAAGCGCTGAAAACAGCTGCAGAGTCCATTGTGCGCTCTGCAGCAGGCAAATTGGAACTCGATGAATTGCAGTCTTCACGCGAAGAAATGAATCAGGAAATTCTGTCTAAACTTCAGGATGCGGCGCATATTTGGGGCATAGATATCACGAGAACGGAGATCACAGATGTTCGGGTAGACGAGGAGACGAAGTCTTCTCAGCGTCAGCAACTGAATGCTGAGCGAGAGCGGCGAGCCACCGTTGCTAAGGCTGAGGGGGATAAAAGCAAAGTTGAACTAAATGCGGATGCGCAGTTATATCAAGCCCAGAGATCTGCGGAGGCAATAAGGGTAACAGCAGATGCTGAAGCGTACTCAGTTCGTATTAGTGCGGAGGCTGAGGCGGAGCAGACTCGCGTGATAGCCACGGCCATTTCCGAAAATGGGCAACCAGCGGTTGATTTTGAAATCCTCAAACGCCAGGTGGATGCCATCGGTATGCTGGCGAGTTCAGAAAATTCAAAAACCATTGTGCTTCCCACGGACGTCACCAAGGCCATCGGATCGCTCGCTCTATTGAAAGACCTTGTGACAAAATAATGATTACAATGATTACACAGTATTTAATGATGGAGGAAACTTGGTTCATTGTTGGAATGGTCCTGATCATTCTCGATTTATCAGTTGGCTTACAGTTTTTTGCCCTCAGTTTTGGGCTCGGTGGTATCTGCACCGGGGTTCTCCTCTATCTGTCGGGAAAACTGGGTCAGATGGGGTTCCCCGTCATAGAAACATGGACAGGCGCCTTGTTCAGTTTCGCTGCTTTATCACTAGTTCTACTGCTACCGATTCGTAAATATTTGTATCGTGGTACCGACAACTTGGGCGACATCAATGAATATTAATGGGTATCACTGGGACAACTTCTCTGAAAACAATTCTTGAATTGAGCGCAGGTCGAGTCGGCAATTTCGATGAAGAAGGAACGGGTGGGCAAAAAGTACTGGGTCAATGAGCACAGGCTATCTCATCTTATGCCCGCCTGAGAATATACGCACACCCCACCACGACTCTCGGCGGACTTCGTATCGCTCACCGGATTCAATGAAGCGAAAACAGCTTTCTCGAATTCAGCCTAACTCGTTGTCAGCGACCGCCTTGGAGCCGTCCGAAAAGGTATAATTCCAGGCCAATCAACTCTGTTTTATTCCAGGAGCATATCGTCACCTTCGTTTAAAAAAGTCAGTGACCCGAATTGGAAGATCTCATCGCCCTCAGCGACATTACAGGGCGGCTGTCACCTTCAACTCGATGGCTTCTTCTTGTTGAATTCGGCGAGACGGGTCTTGAGGTCGGGAATCGAATTTGCGGCCCAGTCC
>DUCD01000470.1:0-23117 GCA_012959985.1 Verrucomicrobiales bacterium
CCGTTCCAGCCTGTCCGATCTCCAAAAACTCAAAAATTTCGCCTGAAGAAAAAAAAGTGTGAAACATGCGGGTTAGCGGAGAGACGATGTTCCAAGGGCTAACGAGGAGAAATTGAAGAATAACCCTACGTTCCAAATCAACCCATTATAATCCAGGGAAACAAGTTACGAAATATATAGAGTATCATATCACGCCCGGATTCGGGCTAGAAAACGATCCATCTGGCACTGCAGATCTGTTGCGTTTTCACTAAGTTTTTTAGATGTGGATTTTAACTCCACAGCAACATTTCCGGTCGTACCGCGGTTACAGAAAGGGTTCCAAGGTTCAGGGAAATCTCCGACGTCATCTGCGAAGCCTGATTTACGTTCTTAGAAATATCAGAGCTTGCCTGTGCTTGTTCACCAAAGGAATAGGAAATTGCATCGACATTCTCATCGATTTTAACAATCGAATCACCGATGTCGTGGATAACCTCATTGATGTCTATGACGTTCTCAGAAATAAATAAAGATCCACGCCCAGAGGGCGTGGTTTTGAAAGCCCCCTGGAAGGGGGAGTATAACGCTGCTCTCAATTTTAATGTTTACCTTCCGCTCAAGCCTGCCATATCAGTTTTCATCCACAGAGCCAGATTGCTTGTGACATTTTTTGAGTCTGCTCATGCTTGCATCCTTTCGCTTGTTGTGGGGACAACACTACGAAGGATGCCTTGAGCGGATTCTTACGGCATAGCCTTTTTTTCTAACCCCGCCCAGAGGACGGGGCATTTAAGATTCAGTCAATGCCTTGGAATCCAATTGTTCCAGGAATCCATCACGTTACCGACAGCACGAATGACATTGGATTTAAACTCGTCAGCCATTTGAAGTCGCGGCATTCACATTAGTGATCGGCCCCATGCAAGCGGCATGAATGACCGCCTCTGGATATTGAATTGACGAATAAAGTGAAAAGTAGTAACCGTATTTTGTTTTTAAACTGTCTGAATCTACCTATTTTCATCCTTGGAATCAGTGCTGATCCCAAAGGACCTTGGTTTCTGTGAATAAGAATTCAGGTAAATAATCTTTTCCGCCTGGGGATCAATATCCAAAGTCGTGAAACCTGATTGCGATTGGATTTGAAGAAACAAAATGATTGTTGCACCCTCCGGACATTGATCATGGATTCTCACAAGCAAATCTCGTTAACCTCAGTATTATTAGTTTTTTGTCTCCTCTCCTGTTTTGTTCGAGGAGAAAAGGACGGAATCACCTGGCCGCAGTGGAGAGGACCCACTCGTAACGGAAAGGTTTCAGAGGGCAAGCCCTGGCCTGATTCACTAAATGACCAACACCTCAAACAGATCTGGAGAATCGAATTGTCGAATGGCTACTCGAGTCCAATTGTAACTGATAACCATGTCATAGTTCTGGAAACCAGAGACAAAAAGTATGAGATCGCCCGTGCACTCGATCCCAAAACTGGGAAGGAAATATGGAAACAAAAGTGGGACGGCTCGATGGAAGTCATTCCGATGGGTGCCCGGACGGGAAGTTGGATCAAGTCGACGCCCACCTATGACGGAAGTCGCTTGTACATTTCAGGAATGCGGGACCTATTAGTTTGCCTTGATGAAAAATCTGGATCGGAGATTTGGCGAGTCGATTTTATGCACCGCTACGGAACACCGATTCCCGAATTGGGTTTTATCTGTTCCCCTCTGGTAGTAGATAATTCAATTTACGTTCAGACAGCCGACTCTGTGGTCTGCCTCGACAAGGTGACCGGAGAATCCAAATGGCGGAGTATGATCGAGGAGGAAAAAGGCCATGGATCCTATTCATCCCTTGGAATAGATAGCGTTCAAGGGAGTCTTCAAATCTTGGTTGCCATGATCTCAGACATTGCCGGATTAAATCCTGGCACGGGGGAAATTCTGTGGTCACAACGTCTCGACAGCATTGAACGGGGCTGCATTCTCACCCCAATCGTCTACCGGGACCAGATCTTCACAAGCACACGGCAAAGTCGATCAGGAATGTATCGGCTTTCAAGAGCTGGCACCAATTTCAACGTCAGTAAAATTTGGAAGAATAAGGCTACAGTCTATATGTCCGCACCGATCCTCATGAATGATTACGCCTACCTGCACCTGAAGACATCTCGATTGGCCTGCCTCAACCTAAAAACCGGTGAGGAAGAGTGGACCTCTTCGAAACGGTTCGGGTTTTACTGCAGCATGATTTCCAAAGAAGACCGGATTTTGGCCTTGAGCAATGAGGGCGAACTTTTGCTGTTTCGAGCAACACCCACCCGTTTTGAGGCAATTGATTCCAGAAAAATTTGTGATGCTGAGGTATGGGGTCACCTGGCCATCGCTGGCGGCCGTCTGTTCATTCGAGAACTTAATGCGATCACCGCCTACCAATGGGAATAGGTTTCCTCCCTACCAAAATTCTGTTTAACAAAGAATATAAATAAATCATGCGTGTAATCATTCTTTTTTGGGTCTTGGTCACTTCGGCAGTTGCCCAGGAGAACACTCGCTGGCACGACGTCACCCAATGGGGTGTAGAGGGTCGTGGTTGGGGCGACCAGGAGCGGTGTCGTTGGTATGACCGATTCCCGGAAAAAGCCAAAGAAACGGTCACCCAATCGGTATGGAACCTGAGTCGGCACAGCGCCGGTATGATGGTCCGATTAAAGACCGATTCATCGGCGATCCATGCCAAATGGAATCTGCTGTCCCCAAATCTGGGAATGCCGCACATGCCTCCCAGCGGCGTCAGTGGCTTGGACCTCTACGCCCGAGATGCTGATGGTCAATGGCGCTGGGCTGCAGCAACACGTCCTAACAAACAGGAAATGCAGGCCACACTTCTAAAAGGAATCATGCCTGGCCTACGTGAGTATGCGGTCTATCTACCGCTTTACAATGGAGTCGATTCACTTGAAATCGGCGTAACAGATGATTCCCGATTTACAGGCCTTCTGCCGCGAAAAGAAAAGCCACTGGTTTTCTACGGCACATCGATTACCCACGGCGCATGTGCCTCACGTCCCGGTATGGCCCACCCTGCAATTCTCGGACGCCGCCTTGACCGACCGGTCATCAATATTGGTTTTTCCGGCAACGGCCGTATGCATCGGGAAGTAGGTGAATTGATGACGGAAATCGACGCAGCGGTTTACATTATTGATTGCCTTCCAAACCTGAATGCTGAAAAAGTCACCGAGCGTTGCATACCCTTAATCAAACTGCTGCGCCAAGCTCGCCCTGAGACCCCCATCCTTTTGGTCGAAGATCGTCGTTTCACCAACTCATGGTTGGTGCCTGAAAAAACAGTGTTTCACGACGCCAACCACCACGCATTGAAGCAAGCTTTCGAAGATCTAAAAAGGAGCGGGGTAAATTACTTATACTATCTGGAAGGGAACTCTCTGATGGGCACTGATTCGGAGGGATCAACGGATGCATCGCACCCGAACGACCTCGGCTTCATGCGTCATGCGAATACTTTTGAACCGATTTTAAGAAAAATTTTGAAGGCGGAATAAATTAAATACAAACCATTTACTGAGCCAAACGTTTTTCGGTCAAAAAATTTCGAGGTCGAAATAAGCTAACCATTCGGCCGTTCAATGGTTGCACCGGACGGTAATTATGATCGTAAAGCTCCTTGAACATTTCGAGTTGTTTGTTCGAAATTTCCAATGGTTTACTGAACACCAACCAGCGAACTCCTTCACTGGCTGGCGGAGTGGTAAGGGATCCGCCGCAACTGAAGATTTCTGAGTCTTTTGGAATCAAATTCTTGAGATCAATTTTTGCCATCAGATCGATTTGATGCCCCCTACTTTTTTCGGCAAATGCTGAACAATTGTTCCCAGTTCGGTGCTTGCCTTCCCTTTCTCGAACATCACCCCCACGACCAACAGATGACCTTTTTCATCCTGACGCACCAAGTGCATTTCAAGATCATAATGGTTCCCGTTGATAGTATGCTCACTGACACTGTGAAAATGAAACTGAATCAAATGATAACTGCGTCCATCATACTGAACCCGGCTGTTGTTATGGACAATCTCGGGATCCCATGACCGTTATTGATTTCATCCAGGGTATCTGCTTCATAGCTGAAAGCCACCGGATTGCCGATCGCTTTGAAAGTTCGCTCAACATTCAAAGCGATGGGAGACTGGCGTCATCCATCCCGACAAAGATGAAACTTTGACGATAGTTCAGCCCAGTGAGCTGGACCCGACTGCCCATCATAACTCCAATGAATCTTGTGCTCCTTTTCTGAATTCTCAGCAGAAAAACCTGTCGCCACAACCCAAGTCAAAAAAGCTCCCAAAAACCAGTACATAAAGTTCAATCCTCGATTTGCTTTTGCAATTGTAAAACCATGTAAAATGTGGCCTTTTTTCATCAACTGTCAATAGCTCGGCGATCCAGAAGAAAGTCCCCCCACTTTGTATCGAAATTTAATCTGCGTAAATACATCACATTGTTGTAAACCATGTGAAATTAGCCGATAAAACAAATCATAATTGCAACGCTAAAGCACACGCCGTTTGAATGCATTGTTTACGCAATGCGTAAAAACCTTAAATCACCACTTAGCAAGAACATCAGGGAGACTACTTCAAGCGGATTTAATATGACTGAATTGAACGGATTGAAATTTAAAAAACACCAATGAAACCAGATAAAGGAGGGGAACTTCAACAAACCGGCGGAGGGTTTTATTTAAACGTTCTCACCCTTTGATTTTTCAAATCAAAAAAACGATGGCATCAAACATGCGTGACTGCCTGTAATTCAACAAATATAGCGCATCCTATACGGTTTAACGCCTCACGGCATTATCAGTAAAATAAACATAGCATAATAAATTATATGATTCTGCACCCCCCCCACAGAAAGACGGACGACCCGGAAATCCCAAAAGGGTTTCACATTAGTTGAAATTATGATTGTCGTTGCAATCATTGGACTTTTGGCTGCCGTGGCGATACCGAACTTTGTTAGAGCAAGGGAAAAAGCTCAGACTGGCGCATGTCTTGGAAATTTGGGTGTGATTAAAGGCGCAAAAGAACAGTGGACTTTAGAAAACAACAAGCAGCAAAATTCGGCGTCTGTCGATGCAGAAATCAATAACTACATTAAGGGCAATACAACTCCTACATGCCCCCGAAGCGGCACCGACTCATACAATTTACTCAGCTTAGACCCAACTTGTTCCGCGGACTGCCCTAATGTTCATATGTCCTTGTAGATGACTTGGTTTAAAGGAACTGGGGCACGAGCAAACGAGGCAGAAACAACACCAATTCAGGGAAAACAATCACGAGCACCAACAAACCCAGCATCGGCAGGAGGATAAAGGCTACATCTCTCAGGACATCAGCAACCTTGATTTCTCCAAGAGAACAAGAAATGAGAAGACACAGCCCATAGGGCGGAGTCACCAACCCGAATGCCAGTGATATCACTCCGATGAGAGCGAAATGAATCGGGTGCATTCCTACTTGTTCAGCCAATGGTAGAAGGATCGTGCCAAGCACGATAATGGCCGGAATCGCGTCAATGAACATTCCGATGAACAAAAATAGAAATGCAATGAGAAATCCAGTTTTTACTATTCCAGTTCCCCAACCTGCCATGACATCCACCAGAGCTTGTGGCACCCGAAAATAAGCCAACAACCAACCGAAGGCCGACGCCGTTCCAATGCAGAATAGAGAGATCGAGGCAAATCGGGCCGAATCGTAAAGCACTTTCGGAAATTCCTTCAGTTCTATTGTGCGATAAACGAGCCCCCCCAACAAAGCCGCATAAATGACGGCAATCACGGACGCTTCAGTCGGAGTAAACAGGCCCAACACAATTCCACCGATAATGATCGCCGGTGTCACCAAGGCCAGCACAGCTTGCCCAAATGCATGTCGAAATTCTTTCCATGAGGATCGCTTGTAAATGGGGTAGTTCCGTTTTTTTGCATAAATCAGCACCGTCCCCATCATGATCAAAGCGATCAGAACTCCCGGCACGATTCCGGCCAGGAATAACCCACCGATGGATACCGACATCAATCCGCCCCAAACGATCATAATGATGCTGGGTGGAATGATTACCCCCATCACAGATGAACACGCGGTGATGGCGACGGCAAAGCTGGAATCGTAGCCTTGCTTCTTCATTGACGGGATCAGTAGTGATCCGATTCCCGCAGCATCGGCGGTTGAAGATCCAGAAATACCGGCAAACAACATGCTTACCATAACATTGATATGGCCAAGTCCTCCGGGTAAATGTCCGACGGCTGCCCGAGCAAGATTCACGAGGCGTTCTGTAATACCAGCGGTATTCATTAGATTGGCTGCCAGAAGAAAGAATGGGACTGCAAGGAGAATGAAAGCATTGTAAGACTTCCACATCTCACTGATGAGCAGAATCGGGGTCAACCTATCCTCAATTATAAGAATGGGAATACAAGCCAATCCAAGGGAAAATGAAACCGGAATCCGCAGGAGTATCAGCACTCCAAAAGTGCCGAATAGAATGACTGAAACCTCACCTGCACTCATGCCTTTTCTCCTGAATCAGTTTCGAAAATCAGGTCGATGTCTATTACTATTTTCTCAGACAGAAAAAGCAACCAGCTTGCTCCCGCTAGAGGAAATGAAATATAGATGCTCAGCATATTAATTCCACTCATTTCCGAAGACTGAACAATACCCAGTCGAGCAAAATCAAATCCGAACCGGATAAACACGAGAGCCATCAGACTCATTGCCAAATGTACGATCAACTGAAAAACGGCTTTCCCCTTCGAGGAACGGGGATGAGGCAATAGATCCACATCGAAATGGGCTCCATCACGAACAGCGATCATGGAGCCGATCATGATGATCCAGACGAAACAGAACCTCGCCACTTCCTCTGTCCAGATAAAACGAGGAATCATATCAAAATAGCGAGAGACGATCTGCAGTATAACCGGCACCAGCATCAAGCCCATAAGCAGAGTCAGCACCATTTTTAAAAAGCGATAATAGCCATCAATCAGTATCTTCATGGGATGCCTAACATTCTAATTTCCCGGTGCGTTTTTCCATCAACGTCAACACTTGAACTCCCTCCCGGCATAACCCCTATCCACTTCAGGATCACTTTACTAAATTGATACGTTTGAGGACATTTTCGGCATGGATCGATCTGGCATATTCCATCTTCACAGGTTCAGCGAGACGCAATAATTCATCCCTATCCCTGAATTCATGGGTTCTCAATTTACCTTCCTTCTCCATCTGCGCCAGAATGGAAGCGTCTTCAGTAGATTCTATTTCTCGTCCGAAAGCACCGGCTTCATGCCCCGCCTTAAGGATGGCGTCCTGAAGATCTTTGGGTAACCTCCGGAAGGTTTTACCGCTGAAGGCAAGCGGTCGCACAGTGATAGCATGGCGAGTCAACGAAATTTCAGGACCGACTTCATAGAATTTCATCTGACGGATTCCGGCTGCTTCGTTTTCTGCGGCATCTATGACTCCGGTCTGGATGGCATTATAGACTTCGCTGTAGGATATAACAGATGGGGAAGCATGAATCGCTTGAAAAATCAGGGTTTGAATGGGAGCTCCCATCACTCGAATGTCCAGTCCCTTCAATTCTTTCATATCCCTGATCGGTTTATTGACAATCAAATTTCGGGTTCCACCTCCTGCGTATCCGATCAGCATGACATCCGCTTTTTCTAAAACATCATCGACCAGAGGTTGAAGAGCGTCCCCATCAAGCACCTTGTTCCAATGCTCCAGGTCGCGAAACAAAAAGGGCATATCCATCAAGGGGGCGGCCTTAGAAAAAGTGGACATGTGGGAAGGAGAAACAATCGCGTAATCTACGGAGATACCTTGGCTCATATACGCGAAATAGTCCTTTTCCAACCCCAATTCGCTGTTGAGATACAAATCAAACTGAATGGGCTTCCCATAATAATCCTTCACCAATTCTTCAAATTTACGAATGGTTCGTGAAAATGCGTGATCCTCGTCGAATTGGGAGGCCCCCTTGAGAACAATGAGTTTGGATGAAGTGCCATTAGGAATTAATGGGTTTCCTCCTTTGCCTCCAGACCATAAAAACATACCGCCGACAAGGCCTAGAAACAACAATGCCAACAACCCTTTAACCACGGATTTCTTCATAACAGAAAGATAAAACCAGCCTAATGATTTAGATGAGTGATGTCAGGATTGTGTATCTAATCAGATGATGACTCAAGGAATATCATTCGGAAGAACATCCAGGTCGCAAGAATAGAATTCTTTAATTGTGAATCTTATTAACCAGGATTGCTAAACAAAAAAACGCCCCCCCGTTTCCGGGGAGTTTTCAGTTTCTTATGGGGTTGTGTTAAATATTCTGAGTATTCGGGTCAGCCCTCAAATTAGTAATTAATTATTCACTCTGCGTGCATCCACAGAATCTCTACAACATCCTGGCCGCCGCAGGGTGCGAGATCGTTCCAGTCGTGCCGCGCGGGGCGGAGACGTTTAATGGTGGGGTGGAAGGCAGGAATGCAGCAGCCATGACCGCGCTCGGATTGCTCACCTAATTCATAAATCCATTTCGGGCCGAAGGGCTGGAAACCCCTGAACGATCATCCCTTCTGAATCGGTCGCGAAAGCTCCGAATTCTGAGGGGTATTGTATGGCCGGAAGTACCACTGCCGGAATTGTGAGAATCTTTTACATAAATCATCTGAAAGAAGAAGTACACAAGGAATTAAAAATAAAGTAATTGTTGTTGCAAAGAGAATTCCGAATCCAAGGGAGACTGCCATCGGAATCAAAAATTGGGCTTGAATAGAACGCTCCATCAACAAGGGAACTAAACCCGAAAAGGTCGTGATGGAGGTTAACATAATTGGCCGGAATCTCGCCCCTCCCGCCTGCAACACAGCCTGCAGCAAAGGCATCCCTTTGCGCATATGTCGATTGACGTAATCCACTAATACCAGAGAATCATTCACCACAACACCTGCCAGCGCCAGCATCCCAAATACGGAAAGATAGGAAGGCGTGATCCCCATAAAGATGTGCCCTAAGAGAGCTCCAATAATTCCAAAAGGCACTACGGTCAAAACGTAAAGAGGTTGAAGCATGGATTTAAATGGGATGGCCAGAAGTGCATATAGGGCAAAAAACAAAGCAATCGCTCCAATGATTGTTCGCTTTTTAGATTCTTCGTGTTCGGCAACATAACCGGTAAATTGATACGAAAGCGATTCGTGTTCAGCCAACATTTCCTGAATCAAAGGAGCGACTTCTCTGGAAATTCCAATAATGTCTATGGAGTCGTTGATGGGTTGGGCTCCAATGCGAATCACTTCGGCCTTGTCGTTGCGTTCGATGGAACTGGGCGCTTTAGCAAAAGCAACATCTGCAATTGTGGTTAGCGGCACGTCCACTCCCCCGGGAGTTCTGATTTTCATTAGATCCAGAGTATGGAGAGATTCGCGGTCTTTTTTAGGAAGACGAACCATGACCCGGATGTCGTCGGTCCCGATCTGAACCCGCTGGGCCTCTTCACCAAAAAAGGCCTGCCGAATTTGCTGAGCAAGTGCCTGCTGCGTGAGTCCGAGTTCGGCAGCTCGGGGTTTCAACGAAAATTCCAATTCGTCCTGCCCGTAATTGATGCGAGCCGAGGCGGTGGTAATGCCTTCGTAACTTTTCAATAGATCCGCAATTCGCTCCGCAATTTCATTCTTCTTCTCAGTGGTCGGGCCTCTCAGTTCCAACTCGACGGACTCCTCGTCACGATTGCTTTCTCTCCTACCTGATTCCTCACCCCTGACTCGGAAATAGCTCGCTTCGGGAATCGGCCCAACCAATTCATTCCAGCGATTTGCAATCACGCTGTTTCTCGGACCAGGTTCAGTCCGCAAACTTGGAGGGAGCACTTCAATGGATATGTAACCACGGGATTTGTCAAACGAGCCTCCCGGATGTGAAGCCCCCCCCACTTGCAGCACATTTTGAATAAGAGATTCGCCCGTGCCCGGATCCTTGAACTCTTCTTTCAACTGTTCGGTTACGGCGGTAATTCGATCTACATAAGTGAGGGTATTCTCGGCAGTCGTGTCGTTCGGCAATCTCAGATAGGCAGAAATTTTAAGTCGATCGACGCTGGGTAAGGATACAAAACCCATTCGACCGCCCTGGCAATAGCCAACCATCAAAAGCCCCATGGCGATAAAGCAGGAGAACACAACAGCGCGATGCTGGACTGCCGCTTCAAGAGCCGGCTGGTAGACCCGTTTCACAAACAATTCCAATCCGTCGGCGATCCTCTTTTGGAACCGACTAAACAAATTGAGTTGAGTGCGACCGACTTTGAGGTACTTGAGATGCGAAGGAAGCACCAATTTGGATTCAACCAGAGAAAAAAGCAGAACGGGAGCCACAACCGGTGGAATTTGTTTAGCAAAACTACCCCAATGACCTTCAAAAAACATCAACGGCATAAACGCGACAACCGTTGTAAGCACCCCGAAAGTCACCGGTACCGTCACCTCCTCGGTCCCTTGGATAGCAGCCTCCAACGGTTCCATCCCCGTCTTGAGCTTGGAATAAATGTTCTCCCCGGTAACAATGGCATCATCAACGACTAGTCCTACAACGATGATGTATCCGAAGAGGCTCATAACATTCGCCGTCACTCCGAAAAAAGGCATGAGCAACACCCCTCCCGCGAAACAGACCGGTATACCGACGACTACCCAGAAAGCAAGCTGAGGACGCAGAAACAGACCGAGCAGCAAAAAAACCAGCACGCCTCCCTGAATGAGAGAGGTCACCAATGTGCTGAGCCGTCCCCGGATGGATATGGATTCATCGTTCCATTGGAAAAGATGAATTCCGTCCGGGAACCGGGTCGATGAGGTAAGGATGTATTCCCTTACTTTTTCAGAAATCTCAATGGCGCTTTCCTGACCGGTCCGCATGACTTCAACCAAAAATGCAGGCTTACCGTTGAACTCCATGACGATATCCCCCTCTTGAAAACCATCATGAATTTCAGCGACTTCCCCGAGTAGGACTTGGGCTCCGTTTGCCGCCCTGACCGGAATGGACTCGAACTCTTGTTCTGTATACGCCTGTCCCCGAGTACGGACGATCAAGGTGCCACTGTCGCTGCGTATCGAACCGGCTGGCAGATCGATGGAAGACCGTCGGATGGCATCGATCAGATCCCGGAATCCTAAATTGTAGGAGCTTAACCTTTCCAAATCCGCTTCAATGGAAATCTCCCGATCCCGGTCACCGGTCAGATCAACACGGCTGATCCCCTCTATTTCGATAAGATCATCCTGCACCCGTTTGGCGACAAGCCGCAGTTCGTGTTCGGTAAGCTCTCCCGTCACCGCTACGGACAGAACTTCGTAATAATGGGAGGAATCCGGAATTCGAATGACCGGTCGTTCCGTTTCGCCCGGAAAAGTGGTAATGGCATCAACCCGACTTTTCACATCCTCCATCAGCCTTCGATGGTCATAACCGTCCTCAGCTTCGATAAAAAGCCTCGCCCTGCCGCGGTATCCGTCGGCATTGATCGTTTTAATCCCCCCCACACCTTCGAGAGCCTCTTCAATGGGAATCAGAATCGCACGCTCTACATCTTTGGCCGTTGCCCCGCGATAAGGCATTTCAATCATTACGGTGTGCCATTCCCTGGTGGGTTTCACCTCGAGAGGAATCCGGAAGATCGCCGTATAGATTCCGGCCAGGAGGATCCCGACCAGGAGAAAATTCGCGGCAATATCATTGTTGGCAAACCAGCGGATCATGTAGAAGATTTCTCTGGGTCGGCCGCCTTCTTTTGTGTAGGCGATTCAGTGGTTTCCGAAATACTTTCGTCATTTAATTCCGAATCGGCATCGGGAATGATTTCCACAGTAGACCCATTGGGAGCGTAAAGTAAGTGGGTTGTAGCTAGAAGGGATCCATCAAAAATAGATACGTCCTGCACGATCACGGAATCCTTATCAGACCAGATTTCATCGATGGTCCGCACATCGATGGTCAACTCGTTTTTATCGATCAAAAAGATTCGATCAAGCTGCCGAACTGCGATACGCGGTATCACCAGGACGTCCTTCAGAATTCTACCAGGAATAAAACCGAGAACCGGTTGACCAATTCTCAATGGGGGAGTCCCGGAAGTTCTTCCGAAAGGATCATTGATGCGGGCAATCGCAAACAACTCCAGTGAACGTTCATCGAGGGTCCCTTCAGTTCGTATAATTTCTGCATGCCAGATGGTCTGGTTTTCAGGGTTCAAAGAATCCTTCAACTCCACTTCAACCGGCGGATCCTCAACGCCTTCGGGAAGAGTAAGAAACTCCATTTTCTGACTGGTCAATGGCAGACGGACTTCAGCATAATCAATAGCGAAAATGGTCCCTAATGGAGTACCGGTTCCTACGGTCTGCCCCAGTCCAACCACTCTGCGACGCACTCGCCCATCAAAGGGAGCCCGGATCTTGGTTCGTTCCAAATCCCGATTTGTTTTTGCCAGCTGAGCCGTGGCGGATTTTACATTTGCCTCAGCTTCCCGTAACTGAGGTATGCGGAGCACCAAGTCATTAGGTTCTTCCTTATAACCCAAATCATCCCAATTACGTCGAGCCTGATTGGATCGGGTTTCTTCCTGAGCGTGAGTCGCCGAGGCTCGAGCTAGTTGAGCCTCGGCCGAAAGGACGACCGTTTCATAATCAGCAGGATCCAACTCCATCAGAACTTCACCCTTTGAAAAAAAGGCTCCGTCTTCAAACCCCGGCAACAGGCGATTGATATTTCCAGACACCTGAACGGTCAAAGTCACCTCGTTATGCGGCCGGATAACCCCCTGAGTCCGGATTAGAGTCGGGTAGTCCTGCACACGAAGCTCTATCACCCGGGTTTTTATGATGCGCGGCTTTTCTTCGGGACGCTTGGCTTCATCAGGTTTTATCGATAATATGGAATAACCAATCCAACCGAAAAGAACGATCCCCAAGGGCAACAGTCCCCGCATAAGAATTGGTTTGAGATTCTGCACAGATTTGCCCGGTTTAAGGTCTTGTTCCTGATTAGTCGGTATCATAAAGGTGAATATCGGCAACCCGACTTATGTTGATCGGACGATTTCAGACACAAAAAGATTCATTTCACAGTAATTATTCACTCAGAGAAAAACTCGGTTTCCCGGGACTTTCCAAAAGATTTTCAGCATCTTTCGAGATCGGCGTTTCAAAATCGCCCCCGAGAGCCAGATGCATATCGATTCGGTTCTGCAGTCGCTCGTTCTGCAACGATATCATTGAGTTTCGAGCATTAAATGCCCGACGCTGGGCTTCCAATACTTCAAGAATGCCCACAATTCCCTCCGAATAATCACGGGAGGCTTGAGATTCCGCAAGTTTAGCCTGCGCTAATTCCGTTTCCAGAAACGCCTGTTGTGCAACCAGCGAAAGCTCTCGAGCCAACGTGGACTCCACTTCTCGAAATGCCTGTAGAGCCAGCTCCATGAAAAATTCAACGGCGGCCTCATTTCTAGCCAGAGCTTGACGGGCACGAGCGGTCAACTCCCCCCCCTGAAATACCGGCTGAGAAACGGACGCAGCAACGTTCCAAAGGACGGAAGTTGGATCTGATATCAAATCTGAAAGTTGATCGCTGACAGTGGAACCTCGTCCACTGAGTCGAATAGCCGGCAAAAGATCCTTGCGGGCGGCATCGGCTCTCTGTGACGAAGCACGGATATTGGCAGCCGCAGCTGCCAAATCGGGTCTTCGCAATAATAGCTCTGAAGGCAATCCGGCTGGAATGACATCATGGATCACCGGTAAATCATCACGGCCCTGAATCAAGGCAGCCGGGTAACGCCCCAGTAGCACTTCTAGAGAACGCCTTGCATCATCTCGTGACAACACTCGATTGATCATGGATCGATCCGCCTGGGCCACATTATTCCGACTGAATTGAACATCCAAAGCGCTTGCAGACGTATCTCCGGCTTTATAATTCCTCTCGGTAATCCGTCGGTTACGTTCGAAGCTATCCCTCGTCTGACCAGCAAGTTCCACCTGCCGTCCAGCGGTGATCAGATTGTACCAGGCTCTTGCGGCATTCGCAGCCACGGAAAGCCTGGCGCCCCTGAAATCGGCTTCCACAATAGCGTAATCTTCGATACTTGCCTGCTCCAGATTCCGAAGACGCCCCCAAAGATCGACTTCCCAGGAGAGATTCAAAGAAAGACCATAGTCGTCGAATTCCCTCCATGACTGCAAATCACCGGTCGCATCCTGATTACGGACGCCGGTTCGAGAACCTGATCCTGAAGCCGAAATGGAAGGAAGGCGAATGGCTCTTCCAATAACGGTTCCCTGCTTCGCAATCTCCAACCGTGCTCCAGCTACTTTTAGGTTTCGATTGTGCTTAATCGCCTCGGCCACCAGTTCCTTCAACTCGGGATCTTCGAGCGTATCGACCCATCCTGTTGAAATACGACCCTGATTTCCGTTTCCAGCACTCGTCCACAATTCAGGAAGATCAAGCCATTGATCAGCCTGCTGAACGGGCTTCTTCAGCAAGCCAGAGGCACATCCCTGCAGCAAAACAACTATGAAGACAGCCATCAGACGCATAGTGAATCAACCTTTAAAACCTCTGTGTTTTCTAATTTCAGGTTTGAATTGTTTCATACTAGGACTAAACGAAATACTTTTAAAAACCCCGACACCATTCACTGAAATGGATACCTTTCAAAGTAAAACCTGATTCAATCTTGTGATTCATTTCATTCGTCAATAGGTTTCTCACCATGAATCGCTTTTTCAGTTTCCTTGTATTGATCGCATTCTGGCATGGAATGCTTTCTGTTCACGCTTCGGAAAAACGCCCGAATGTACTGCTGATACTGACCGACAATCAAAGCTACTTCGAATTGAGTGGCCATGGTCACCCTCATGTAAAGACTCCGCGAATCGATGCCTTTTCGAAAGAGGGTGTGGATTTCCTCAATTTCCACGCGGCACCTTTCTGTTCTCCCAGCCGCGCTTCCTTGCTCACCGGACGTTATGCCATGCGTGCTGGAATTCACAACACCATCGGTGGAGTCTCTATCCTTCATCAAAATGAAATAACCATCGCGGATTACCTTGGTAAAAACGGTTACCAAACCGCCGTGTTCGGAAAATGGCATCTTGGAATGTCTCACCCATACCTGCCCCAGCAAAGAGGATTTCAGGAAGTTTTCGTTCATGGAGGCGGTGGCATCGGTCAACTCGAAGACTATTACGGCAACTCTCATCTGAACGCTGTTTATATCCACAATGGAAAGCCCGAAAAATCCATGGGCTTTTCGACAGACATTCTCTTTGGCAAGGCTAGGGAGTTCATCAAAACAAATCAGAAAAATCCTTTCTTTTGCTTTATTTCAACCCCTGCCACTCACCGTCCATGGCAACCCCATCCGGAAGCAGCCCGGAGAATTCAGGATCGTGGCGAAAAATACGCGCACAACGATCTGGCACTTTATTCCATGATCGAGAACATTGATGAAAATGTAGGAACCATCCTCGATCAAATCGACAATCTGAACCTAAGGGAAAACACCTTGGTGATCATCGCTACCGACCAGGGGACCCGCAGGGAAAGACAGCACAAGGAACTGGCCTACGACGAATACCATCAGGTTTTCTGCATGATGCGCTACCCACCGCTAACGGGTGATTCAAGCCCCCCCTCCAAAGCACTGACCGGAATGATCGATGTCGCCCCCACCATACTGGATCTATGCGGCGTGAATATTCCTGGAAACATGGACGGACGAAGCCTGAAGCCTCTTCTTTCGGGGCAGTCAGCATGGAAGGATGACCGCAACCTGATCGTGCAGTGTCCTCGAGGTCGGGAACGAACCTATTGGAAGAACGCCACGGTAAAGACGCAACAATGGCGACTACTGGAGGGGACAAAATTGTTCCATACCACAAAGGATTCTAAGCAATTGTCGAATGTGGCGGATCAACATCCGCAAGTGGTCGAACAACTCACCGCTTTATATGATAGCTTCTGGAATTCGCTGCCACCCGAGAAACAACTACTTTCCCGTCATTTGCTGGGAGCGCCGGATGCCCTCGAAGTGAAACTGAATGCCATGGATTGGTACCGTGGCAGCGCCCCATGGCATCAGCTCCACATGCCGAAATTCAATGGCAATGGCGAATGGGCCATCGAACTGATCCGGGACGGACGATACCGTTTCGAGCTACGTCATCACCCCCGAGAAGCTCCCATGCCACTCGGTGCAATCAGGGCACGGATACGCATTGGTGAAACCACCAAAACCATAGAACTAGCCGAAAACCAAAACCATGCGATTCTGGATCTGAAATTGAAAAAGGGGGAATTCGATTTAAAAACAGAACTGCACCCCGGACTGGACTCCCCCCGTAACAAACCGTGGGGCGCACTGTTCGTCTACGTCCAATACCTCGGACAATAAGATCACAAGAACGAATTTCCGGTAGGGCTCACTGACTGCCATTCGGTTAACGAAAAGGCAGAGGCAGACGGACAAACCTGAAGCCCGGCGCGCTGAGCCGGGATAGTTGAAATCGAAATACAATTCTTCCATGTTCCGGCCTCGGCGCGGCCAGCTTCAGGGACATCTCCCAAAGAATTCCAAATATCCGGCAGGATTTGTACTGTGCGCGACGAAGTCGGGCTAGAGGCGAAGGAAAAACCGGCAACCTCAACCTAATGGCAGTGGAGCTTGTTGTCCCCAGCGTGCTGAATCCCGGCACGCTGGGACAGCGAGCCCTACCTAAAAACCCTACAATTCCCAGCCTTTGCGATAGTTTCTTTTCACGAACTGTTCTGCTTCCGGACAATTCGGAGACTTCATGTTGGGGCCATCCCACTCCATCTTCTTTCTACCGACCCGCATTGAAATACAGCCCAGCAGAATGATTTCAGTGAGATAGGCCGCAATGTCAAAATTCGAGTAGGAAGCACGACCCCCTTTCATCATGTCGAACCATTCCTGGTTGTGACCGGGAGATCTCCAAATTGTTTCGGGAACCTCGGCAACGGCCTCATGCTTATCCCCCCCCTTGAATTTCTTCTCATCGTTTAAGGAGATGTAAAACCGCGACCCATAATCATCTGGGGAAAACATCTGCCCTTTATCCCCCACCAACAGGCAACCACTCTTGGGAATGCTTCCCATGGTAGCCCCGATCTTGGCGGTTAAATCTCCATGGGGCAACCAACCGCCGTCGGACCACCAGAATTTAAGCGGAGGCATACCGTCCCTTTCCGGAAACTCAAATCGGAGTCTGGAACTCTTAGGATATGTTTCCTTATTGATGCCCGAGTGATCTTCCGTTTCCACAACCGTAGGATAGCCCATCTTTAAAGCTCTGAAGGGCATATTGACCGTATGGCAGGCCATATCACCCAACGCCCCGGTACCGAAATCCTGCCACCCCCGCCAATTAAAGGGGTTGTAAACACCCCTTCGCGGCCTTCTTCTTCTACCGCCTCGTTGTCTGTTTTCATTTTGCCCGGACGGTCCTACGTAGGGGCGAAACTGCGCTGGACCAAGCCAAAGATCCCAATCCAGATATTCCGGCACAGGATTTGAACCCTCAGGACGATCAATCCCCTGTGGCCAGACCGGCCGGTTCGACCAAACATAAAGTTCACGAACATCCCCGATAACTCCCGAATGGACTACCTCCACACCACGCCGCAAGCCATCATTGGCGCTGCCCTGATTACCCATCTGAGTGGCCACTTTGTTCTCCGCAGCCATTTTCCGCATCAGCCGTGCTTCATAAACCGATTGAGTGAGCGGCTTCTGACAATAGACATGTTTCCCCATCTTCATCGCCAGAAGGCCTGCATTGGCGTGCACGTGGTCAGGGGTCGAAACTGTCACCGCATCGATTGAATTACCCATCTTATCGAGCATGACTCTGAAATCGGAAAAAAGGGCGGCATCAGGATATTTCTCTTTTCTCTGTGCCAAAGTTCTACTGTCAACATCACATAAAGCAACGATGGCAGCACCGCACTTGGCGGAATTGTCCGTATCACTGGATCCTTTGCCACCTGCGCCGATGGCAGCCATACTGACTTTGCTGTTCAAGTTCTGTCCGCGGACAATATAGGGTCCGGACACAGCCCCAACCCCGATGGCAAATGATGTCTGTGCGATAAATTTACGCCTTGAAATACTCTCAGTAGGAATTTTCGATTTTCTGGTCATGGCAAGGATTTTATATGGTTTTCAGTTTTTTTGCAGTTACAGAACAGACGCCATCCAAGGTCGGAATCTTCAATATTTTAACGGGCACAATGGATTGATTGGTAGGAAAAACCACACTTCCATTGGATTATGAATAAAAATTGCCAGACCACTGGACTTGCTGCTCGGGTCTTCCGAGAATCTCTCCCGGCGCACAAGAGTCGACGAGTTCTATGAAGTCGTCGATTTCCGTTGGATGACCAGATCAGGCCTATCCGAATGGCAGTGGAATGCGCCCTACCGAAATCTCCATAGGTAGTGATTGTTTCGTGAATCCAACCGTGGTAGAACGCAACTCATGAACAGCGAGTCACTTACCCAATATCGTTTTTCTTTCGGTCCATGGAACATCAGTGAAGGTGGCGATCCTTTCGGCCCGGAAGTCCGAGAGGCTTACCCACATGAGAAAAAATTTGCCCTTTATAAAAAATTCGGTTTTGAGGGGGTTCAATTCCACGATGACGACGTAGTTCCTGACATCGATGATCAAACCCCGGCTCAAATTGAAAAACAGACCCAAACCTTGAAAAAGCTTTTGGACGATGAGGGGTTGATACCTGAATTCGTCGCTCCTCGTCTATGGTTTGCAGAGCAGACAGTGGATGGGGGCTATACCGCCAATAGCAAAGCTGATCGGGATTACGCCTGGAAACGCACCCAACAATGCATCGACATTGCGCGAGGTCTGAACAGCAAGGCCATTGTTTTATGGCTGGCACGGGAAGGCAGCTATATCAGGGAAGCCAAAGATGCCAAGCTTGCCTATGAAAGAATCCTCGAAGCAATCAACCGTATGCTGGAGTTCGATTCTGATATTGAAATCTGGATCGAACCCAAACCCAATGAACCGACCGACCAAGCCTACGTTCCGACGATCGGTCATGCGGTTGCCTTATCCTATGCCAGTCAGGCACCCGACAGAGTAAAAGGCCTGATCGAAACAGCCCATGCCCAACTTGCCGGTCTGGATCCATCCGATGAAATGGCTTTTGCCCTTGCCCACGGCAAACTGGCAAGTGTTCACCTGAACGACCAGAACGGGCTTAAATATGACCAGGATAAAAATTTTGGTTCGGCAAACCTCAGAGCCGCCTTTAACCAAGTCCGGGTGTTGGATGACAACGGCTTCGGCCGTGCCGGGGAATTCATCGGGCTAGATGTAAAAGCCATGCGCACTCAGGCCGGTTCACCAGTGACCGCACATCTGGAAAACAGTCGACGTATCTTTCTCCATATACTTGAAAAAGTCCGTACTTGGAATCGCGAACTGGAAGCGGAACTACAAAACTCAAGGGATTATGAAGCGTTGGAACTGGCTGTAATGGAACATCTCCTTGGAATTTAATAATGCACCCGATGAATCGAACTCAACTTTTAACTTTTGTGGGAATCCTGATATTGGGATTCGCACTTTCCGCCTCCGCCCAGCAAACAGCTAAAGGATATGTTTTTGGTGATCTGAACCGTAACGGAAAGAAGGATCGCGCTGAAATCGGAATTTCCGGAATCGCCGTGTCCAATCAGATCGAGATTACCCTCACTGACGCTGATGGAAACTGGGAACTTCCGGTAAGGGATGACTGTATTTTTTTCGTCATCAAACCGACGGGGTGGATGACCCCACTCGACCATCACAACCTTCCGAAATTTTATTATATTCATAAACCGGCGGGATCACCCGACTTGAAATACAAAGGCCTTCCGCCAACAGGCGCACTGCCGGATTCCATTGAGTTCCCGCTTTACCCAGAGAAAGAACCCAAACAATTCAAGGCACTGTTTTTTGGTGATCCTCAACCCCGAGATCAACGTGAACTCGATTTTATCGCCCATGACGTTATTGAGGATCTCATCGGCTCCGATGCCAAATTCGGGGTCACTCTGGGCGACATTCTCTTTGATGATCTATCCTTGTTCGAAAACAACAATGCTCTGATCGCATTGATCGGAATCCCCTGGTACAACGTGATTGGAAATCACGACATCAACTTCGATGCAGCGAGTGACCGCTTATCGGATGAGACCTTCGAACGGTATTATGGCCCTTCGTATTATGCCTATTCCTATGGACCGGTCCATTTCATCGTCCTGGATAATATTGACTGGGGGGGCAGCAAACCCGATGGAACGGGCTCATATACCGGAGGGCTGGGTAAGGAACAGTTGACCTTCATTGAAAACCTAATGCCTCATATCCCTGAGAACGAACTGATCATGCTCTTGATGCACATCCCGGTCTACAATACGAAGGATGCGGAAAAGCTTTATCGATTAATCGAAGATCGCCCCTATTCACTCTCTATATCAGGTCACACTCATTGGCATGCCCATCGATTCCTGGGAAAAAAGGAGGGTTGGCAAGGAAAGAAACCGCACCATCATGTAGTCAACGTCACAGTTTCCGGAAGTTGGTGGTCGGGGGAACCCGATGAGAACGGTATTCCTCACTCCACCGGAAGAGACGGAGCGCCCAACGGACACACCATCATCAACTTCGACGGAACACAGGCTGTCATTGATTTCAAGGCGGCCCGCCGCCCTGCTGACTATCAGATGAACGTGATCGCTCCCGAGCAAGTTGCGCGGAATTCAGATAAAACGGAGCTGGTCTACGTTAATGTTTTCAATGGATCCGAAAAATCAAAAGTTCAAATTCGTGTTGGATCGGATGGAGATTGGATCACTTTGAAAAAAGTATTCGAACTTGATCCCTCCTATGTGGCATTGAAAGAAAGTGAAAAGGGGCGGGAGAAGAGTCTATTGAACCGACCGTTATCAGCTCCTGTGAATTCCTATCACCTCTGGAAAGTCGACCTACCCCAAATACCGCAACTGGGCGTACACCGATTATGGGTCAGGACTGAAGATATGTACGGCCGAACATTCAATGCATCCCGAACTATTCGAGTTGTAGAAACCCTTCCCGAAATCCAAGAAGAACCACCAGAAAAGGAAGCCGAATGAAGCATCCATTGGTAGGGCGTGCTGCACTGCCATTAGGTTAAGGTTTTCAGCAGCAATTCAGGGCGGTCCTGCCTGAAGCAGGGGGCGCTGACCCCGGATCATGGTAAGAATGAATGCAATTTTCAACGATCCGGCCTCAGCGCGGCCTGCTTCAGAGAGCACTGAGTTCCTTAACCTAATGGCAGTAGGGCATGGTGTCCCAGCGCGAGCCCAAAGGCACCCCTCCCTGCCCCCGCGATTTGACCGGTGTTATCACTTCATGCGGCGCGCTGGGACAGCACGCCCTACCCGGTTGCCGGCCTGAAATGGAATCACGGGCATTCCATCGTCCCGGTAGAGGAAACCTCCAGATACAGTAGGCAGGTCCTGCCAAAGATACCGAACCGCCTGCGGCTGTTCGACACCAGGCGCACTGACCACCACCGTTGATCGGTAATCTCCCCTGCTCGACTCAATTTTTGCATTCGCCGGTCTCCATCGACCACGCGCTGAAGCAATGGTAAATCCACTTAATTCCCCCTGTTGATCCATAAAGAAATCCAATCGTCTGAATCGAATTCGGATTTGTTCCTTCTCAATCTCCATTGATTCAAATGCAGGGCTGGGCCAGTATAAATCCTTCTGATGATAGGCATTCGTCATAGCCAGATGAAACAACCGTTTCCCGAGTCGACTCGATGAAGGTTCTGCACCCAGATCCACTGTTACGGCTATTCCAGTTTTCGGAAGAGCTATCTGCTGAAGCGATCTCTTGCGGCTGGAAGAACCCATCGGTACCGGTGTCAGTATTCGAGATGTGAAATTACGAAAGGCTCCGGTGGTAAAATAAGTCGCCACGCCCAGCGGTTTGGAAGGACTGACGGTCAAACGGATATCAATCTGACGGTTGGTGGTCACGGCGTCCACGATCGACTTACCATCCAGCCACGCTTCTATCCGGAACGGCGTGACGCGAACACGTACCGAATACCACCGATCCATTTCAAAATTCATCCGACGGCTGGTTTCATTTTGTGATGCATCCAGGTAATCCAGACTGGAAAGCCCCACCACTTGCCCGGCCCATCCACCGAGAATCAGTGAACAACATTCCGGCCCTACAGGAAAAGTCAGACCACAGAAAAAGTCCTCCCCGGCGATACGCTTCGCATCCAGTGAGATTTCGTAATTCATCCTCGTTATCGGACCATCCCAGGTAGCGCCGGTCATCGCCTGCCCCGGTGCCATCGTGATGACATGGTCCTTAACATGGACGGTATCGTCCTCCTCATACGGATTCAGACGCCACCCATTCAACACCGAAGCCTGGGCCTCGCGCAATTCAGCGGCAGCCTGAGGATTCAACCGCAGCAGAGGTTTTTCATCCAGTCTGTTATGACTCGGTTCCTTTTCTGAAGAGAGTTCGGAATCCGAAAATTTCCGGGCACGCAATTGAACAATCAGAAATGGAAGATTGTCATCGTGGAAAACACTGCGCCAGTCATGAATCAGTAAAGGCAACAGCCTTCTGTACTGAACAGAATGGTTAAGGTTACTCTCCCCGTGATCCCAGATCACACCACTAAAAGATACTCGCGCCAAGGGAGCGATCATTGCGTTGAACATTCCTGCCGATTTCGTCTTATTGGATGCCGGACTGATCCATGATTCAATCGATGTTCGGGGTTCGGTGGCAAGGATGATTCCAATCGGAACGCTCAGCCTTTGATGGAGTTCCACGGCAAACACTTCAGCAGCCGAACCGGTTTCATCAAGGGCGGATAAGTCGAAACGATTCCATTTGGCCGGAACCTCGATCTT
>DUCD01000470.1:23148-56345 GCA_012959985.1 Verrucomicrobiales bacterium
CGGATGAAACAGAGTCCATGGCAAACCAATGCAGACTTGGGTGATCCGATGAACCGGATTGATTGACTAGTTCATCGGAATCCTTCGTCGGGTAATTCGGTGTATTTTCGCCCGCCCAAAGCCATAGGTCTCCAACCACAACGTCATTAATGGTGATTTGGTTCTTGCCGTTGATGTTCAGGCTGCGGGCCGGCAACTCCGGATCAAAGGCAACCGGATCAAATGTCACCTGCCAACGACCCTTCCGGTCGGCAACCGTCGCCCTGATTTGTTCAGAAAATGTCACACTGACCGCCTCATCTGGGTCAGCTTTCCCCCACACAATCAACGGTTTGTCACGCTGAACCATCATTCGCGAACCGAAAATTTCTGATAATCGGACGTCAGCCCGGATGGAAAACACCCAAAGAAACATACCCATCAAAACGTAACAATGGCTTCGAAACAGCAAAGAATTCGAAAAAATCGATCGAGAACATGGCATTAGAAACTCAGATTACTTAAAGTAGATAACAGTTTCCAGTAGGAATACGCATCAATAATTTTGGCAGGGAGGGCTGTCCCCGAACGCCGCGATTTGGCCAATGCTATCCTTGCATTCGACGCACTGAGGACAGCGCTGCCTACCTTAAAACATCTGAAAGTTCTTGAGCATGCGATTCTTTCAGTAAAAGCCCCTTCATCCTTTGATTGCCAGTTTGGGGAGTCCGTGGTAAAAAATACCCTCTATGCATTACACAAATGCGAATAAACAACGCGGCAAAACCCAACTCATCAGGCTATTTTCATTCTTGATGTTGATCCTACTCTGGGCAGCCCCTGCTCCTGCGTCTTTATTGGCTGCCGACGCTATCCCGGAGACGCCCGTTGTCCTAAACGACTCCGGGGCATCTATTTATAAAGAAAAATGCGCGAATTGTCACGGTAGCGATGGCCAGGGAGTTGACGCCGAATATGACGAACCACTGTTTGGTGACCGTTCCATCAAGGCACTGACACGCCTAATCAGGCGTACGATGCCCGAAGATGAACCGGAAAACTGTGTCGGCGAAGAAGCCCACCAAGTGGCGGAATACATTTTCCACGAGTTCTATTCTATAAAAGCTCGAATGAAGAAGGGACTTAATCCTCGTATCGAACTGTCCCGATTGACGGTCCCGCAATACAGAAATGCGGTCGCCGACCTAATTGGTCACTTCACTCCTCCTGCCGGCAAACTATCCGGGAAAAAGAAATCGGATGATAAAACTGCTTCTTCAGACTCAATCGAGGCTGGACTTCAAGCAAGGTATTTTCAGTCCAAAGGCATGAGTAAAGCGAACAAACTGCATTTGGAACGGAACGATCGCTACATTGACTTCGATTTTGGCGAAGGGAGCCCTACCGAGGCCATCACCGCCGATCAATTCTCGATCACTTGGGACGGGTCTCTCAAGGCTGAGGAAACAGGCTATTACGAGTTCCGCATCCACACTCAAAACGGTATTCGACTCTACCTTAACAGTGAAAACACGGGCAAACGTGGTAAATTGCGGGACGACAGTTCCCTGGCAGGTCAGGCTGCCCTGATAGACGGCTGGGTCAGTTCGGGAAAAATGCGGAAGCATTCGGCAAGGGTCTTCCTGCTGGGAGGACACCGATACCCACTGCGTCTTGAATTCTTCAAGTATAAAGAAAAAACAGCCTCCATCAAGATGGAATGGAAACGACCCCATGGAGCCTGGTCCGTCTTTGACCATCACTTTTCAAGTACAGCGCCGGCCTCAAGAACGTTTGTTGTCGAAACACCATTTCCTGCAGATGACCGCAGTCTAGGTTATGAGCGCGGCAATGCGATTTCTCAGGAATGGCATTCGGCAACAACCCATGCAGCCCTTGCTTCCGCCGTCGAAATCATCAACCGGCTGCCATTGCTCGCCGGATACAGAAAAGACACAACAGAAACCAAAGATCTTCTGAAAGATTTTGTCATCCGCTTTGCCACCCTTGCTTTTCGTCGCCCTCTAACACGCGATGAAGACCAAATGTATCGTGAATCTCTATTTTCAAAAGCAGCCAACCCTGAAGCGGCCGTCCGTTGGGCAGTCCTTCTCATCCTCAAATCACCGAGCTTTCTCTACACCAATCTGCCCGCCACTGAGGACACACCCAATGATTTCGTCATCGCTGCGAAACTCTCATTCGCGCTTTGGGATTCAATCCCCGATCAAACACTGATTAACGCCGCACGCAACGGGAAGCTCACAACCTCAGAACAAATCACATCACAGGCTCACCGGATGATGAACAATCCACGAACCCGGACCAAGTTACAGCGATTCTTTAATCATTGGCTGGAACTTGAAGAACGGGACTTAGCGAAAGACAAGGACATGTTTCCCGAATATGATGAGACCACCATCTCAGATCTTCGCTATTCTCTCAACCTGTTCCTTGAACAGACTGTCTGGAGTGAGGAATCGGATTACAGACAACTGTTACTAGCAGACCATCTGCTTCTCAATGAATCTCTACTCGATCTTTACCACCCCGATGACGAAAATTCGGAACACCCAAAATCGAAACCGGAATCAGATGCCCCACCCATTGCCGATTTCGAGCCCGTAGTGTTCTCACCTGAGCGCCGGGCAGGTGTGCTCACCCACCCCTACCTTTTGAGCGCTTTTGCCTATCACAACAATAGCTCCCCCATCCACCGCGGCGTTTTTCTAACCCGCAATATCATGGGACGTGGTCTCAGGCCACCTCCGAAGGCAGTCGCCTTCAAAAATGAAGAATTCGCACCGGATTTCACCATGCGCGAGAAGATCACCAAGCTGACCCGGGATACCACCTGCATGGCCTGTCATTCCTTTATCAATCCACTGGGTTTTGCCTTGGAGAATTTTGATGCCGTCGGACGTTGGCGTACTCGTGACAACAACAAGCCGGTCAACAGCCTAAGCGAATACATTACCGAATCCGGAGACACTCTGGAAGTCCAGAGCGCTCGGGATATCGCCGATTTCGCGGTTTCAAATGAATCCGCTCACAAGGCATTCGTCACCCAGATGTTCCATCATTTGGTTATGCAGTCCCCTTATGCCTACGGGCCCTATTCCGTGGATCAGTTGCGAAAAAAGTTTGCGGAAAACAACTTCAACATTCAGAGTCTTGTGTCTGATATTGCTGTACTCGCAACTGGCCATCGTCAGACCGAATTGACCCTAAGCGAATCGAAGCCATGACACTCTCCCATTACAACCGCCGTGATTTTCTCCGTGAATTAGGCATCGGCGCTGCCGCTCTTCCTTTTCTCGCAGGACTTCCCAGCCTTAGAGCTGCAAATAGCAGCAACACGGCCGCCCTTTCCCGAAAACGACTGGTTATCATGTTCTCGCCTAACGGCACACTACCGAAAGAGTTGTGGCCAAACCAGTTCGGCGCCGACATCCCATTGGAAATCAAATCCATTCTCAGACCGCTCGACCCCTACCGCGAGCAAATGCTGCTGCTGAAGGGAGTCAATAACAAGATCCGCGGAGACGGAGACGGCCATATGCGGGGCATGTCCTGCCTCCTTACCGCAACCGAACTGAATCCAGGAAATATTCAGGGCGGTTCTGATACTCCCGCCGGATGGGCAAGTGGCCTCTCGATCGACCAGCAGATCCGCAACTTTTTTCAATCCCGTAAGGAAACCCGAACTCGGTTCGGTTCCCTGGAATTCGGTGTTGCCGTTCCCAATCGGGCCGATCCCTGGACCCGTATGTGCTACGCCGGAGATGACAAGCCGATCGCCCCGTTAGACAATCCGGGACAAATGTTCCAAAAACTTTACGGAGGTGCCCAGGACCGGGAAAGCATCGCCGGGATTCTGGACTATGTCCGTGAAGACTTACGTCGGGCAACCAGAAAACTCAGTTCGGAAGATCGCGCTCTGCTCGAAGAGCACATGCAACTCGTCCGAAAATTGGAACAAGACATAGAGGCTGCCAGGAATCAGAACGAACTCACACACCCTGAGCCAGAGGTTGATCCGGATATCGAACTGGTCAACGATAATACACCGGCTATCAGCCGCATGCAGATCGACCTACTGGTCAATGCTCTGGCCAACGACATGACCCGGGTTGCCAGTCTTCAGTACATGCGTTCAGTCGGCCAAGCCCGTATGCGGTGGCTCGACGTTCAGGAAGGACATCATTCCCTTTCTCATGAACCGGATAAAAACCTGAAAGCCTATGAGAAGCTCAAGCGTATAAATCTCTGGTTCGCCGGTGAATTGGCTTATCTTGTGAAACGACTGGCTGATACTCCAGAACCGGGAAGAGTTGGGGGTAATATGCTGGACCACACTCAGATCATCTGGGTCAACGAACTCGGCAAAGGAAACTCTCATACCTTATCCAATATTCCTTTTGTGCTGATCGGCGGTGGGGCCGGTTTCAAAACCAATCGGGCTCTCGATTTCAAGGGAGTTCCCCACAACCGACTCTGGTTGTCCCTGGCTCACGCCATGGGAGACGAAAAACTTCAATCCTTCGGAACCGAAAAATTCTCGGTCGATGGTCCACTGGATCTGTCATGACCTCCCCTTTCTTGTTTAGAAAGCATCCTTTCAAGGATGTCAGTGGGAGGCAGAGCGCCACTGCCATTCGGTTAAGGATTTTCCGCAGGTTTTTTAACACCGCCATCCCTGAAGCTGGCCGCGCCGAGGCCGGTAAATGAATGCCGATTTC
The DNA here is from genome assembly GCA_012959985.1 of Verrucomicrobiales bacterium. GTDB lineage: Bacteria > Verrucomicrobiota > Verrucomicrobiia > Limisphaerales > DUCD01 > DUCD01. The sequence continues at coordinate 27,870 of DUCD01000470.1, forward strand.
AATGATCCGGGGTCGACGCCCCCAGCTTCAGGGGTGCCTGATTTCTTAACCGAATGGCAGTGGGGAGAGCGCCGGCCTGTCTTCGGTTATGCCTGATCGGTCATTCACAGGAATGTGGCGACTCCGTCGACCGCAATCCAGACCGCTGACGCGTTTGCCTAAAGAACTCTGATGCTCCGGTAGGTTATGAAGTGCGCGCGCCGGAGTCGCCGCTTTGAATGAGGAGGAAGCCGAGGATTAACTGGACAAGAATGTTATTTTTATCCTTAACAGAATGACCGTGAGGCGAACATTCCCGGCGAACCAATCAAACATCTCATACATGGAATATGTCATATCAGAAACTTGTTTCAGAACTAAAACGCCTTCATTACCTCAATTCAGCACTGGATCTGCTCGGGTGGGATGAGCAGGTAAACCTCCCAAAGAAAAGTGCGGCGGCGCGCGCGTCACAATCATCTGCGCTTTCTGATTTGATTCATCGGGAATCGATTCATCCACAGGTCGACGATTGGTTGAATGCACTGGAGCAGGATCCAAATGCCCTGACCACGGAGCAACAATGCGTTGTTCAAGAGGCTAGACGGAATTTTGACCGAGCCGTCAAGCTGCCTTCCGCGTTTGTTGCCCGCCGGGCCGAACATCAGAGCCGTGCCTACCATGCCTGGGTTGAAGCCCGGAAAAATGATGACTTCGTTTCTTTTGCACCTTTTCTGAAGACGCAACTTGAGCTTGCGCGGGAGGAAGCGGGATTCTTCGGATTGGACGGCCTTCAGGCCTACGACTATCACATCGACAACCACGACCCCGGAATGACGGCCTCGGTGATCGGCACACTCTTTGACTCACTGAAATCAGAAATCGTTCCTCTGGTGAAACAGATTCTCAGCTCAGCAGTGAAACCCAATCTCAGTATGTTCAAAGGATTTCCCATTGCACAACAGGAAGCCTTCCTCAAACGCGTGACGGCATCCCTGGGCTTCGATTATGATCGGGGGCGACTTGATGTGGCGGTCCACCCATTCTGCTCCGGGAACGGGGAAGACACTCGACTGACAACACGATATTTCGTCGACAATCCTCTGGACTCACTTTTCAGTTCAATTCATGAAACAGGCCATGGTCTCTACGAGCAGGGACTTCCCCTCGAGCATCTGGGCACCGGATTAGGAACAGCAGCAGGCATGGGGGTTCATGAATCACAGAGCCGTATTTGGGAAAACCAGGTCGCTCGAAGCCGATCATTCTGGGATTACTGGGAGCCATTCTATCGTGAGGCCTTTCCGGAGCAGTTGTCCGGCGTAACTTCCGAGCAACTTTACCTTGCGGTCAATGGAGTTTCCCTCAATCCCATCCGGGTGGATTCAGATGAAGTGACTTACAACCTCCATATCATTCTTAGGTTCGAGTTGGAAAAGTGTCTGTTTTCCGGGGAACTGGACGTTGTGGACCTGCCAGCGTTCTGGAACGAAAAAGCCGAGAAAATCATCGGGCTTCGTCCCACCAGTGACGTAGAGGGAGTTCTTCAGGACGTGCACTGGTCCAGTGGAGCATTTGGCTACTTTCCCAGCTACTGCCTAGGCAACATGCTGGCCGCCCAGCTTTGGTACTCGGCTCTTGATGCCTTGCCCGGGATCGAAATCGATTTCAGCAATGGCGACTTCACCCGACTTTTGAGTTGGTTAAGAGAAAAGGTACATTGTGAAGGGAAACGTTGCGACCTCATGAACTTGACGAAGAAAGTTACCGGTAAAGAGCTTTCAAGTGATTCTCTCATCCGTTATCTCAAGGAACGCTATCTTCCTCTCTATCAGCAAACATAGGGGTAAGAATTCTAATGCGTTTCCAAAGCGATTCACTTCACAGCAGCATGACTGGACCGGAAAAAATCAACTCAGTTGAGAATGCAATTGAGGAATTGAAACAAGCAAAGGACCGATTTGCAAACGCATCGCTTTCCGCTCGAATCCAACTCCTCGGGGATTGTATAGACGGAGTAAATACCTATGCCAGAGAATGGGTGAAAGTAGCCTGCGAGGCAAAGCATATCCCATCTGGCAGCCCATTCAGAGCAGAGGAAGTCACAGGGGGTCCGATGGCAACGATTAGATTTCTTCAGCTTTTATTGATCAATTTAACCCACCATCATAGATACGGAAGCCCTCGTCTCCCTGGCCCTGTCACTCACTCTGATACCGGAGCGTTGCGCGTAAATGTAGTTCCGGACAAGAAGACCTTTGACCCCTGGCTTTTCAGAGGATTCAAGGCTGAAGTTCGAGTTAAAGAACCTGTTGATAAGGTGAATTTCCAAGAAACAGTTAGCCCGCGCGAACATTCTAAGGAAGATCTGAAAGGCAGAATTTGTCTGGTCCTCGGAGCTGGCAATGTATCAAGCATCCCTATAACCGATACCTTGTCTAAATTGTTTCTTGAACACAAATGTGTTCTTCTCAAGATGAATCCGGTCAACGAGTATCTTGGACCGATATTCTACAAGGCCTTTGCTTCATTGATCGATGAAGGTTTCTTTCAAATCATTTATGGAGACGCCGAGGTAGGAGCCAAAGCGATTCATCATGAACTAGTCGATTCAGTACACGTAACCGGATCAACTGCCTCTCATGATGCGATTGTCTGGGGGTCCGATGAAGCCGATCGAAAGAGTCGACTTCAACTCAAGCAACCCCTACTCACCAAAGAAATCACCAGTGAGTTGGGCAATGTCACCCCATGGATAGTCGTGCCCGGTCCCTATACGGCAAGGCAACTCAATTTCCAGGCCCAGAGCATTGCCGCTTCAATAGTCAATAATGCTTCCTTTAACTGCATCGCAACCAAAGTGATCTTAACACGTCGCCAATGGAACCAGAGAGAGACTTTCATGAACCAGTTGGAAAAGGAGTTGAGAAAAACACCTACGCGCCATGCCTACTACCCGGGAGCAGTGGAACGTTTCAAACGATTCTCTCCTCAGACAACGATTTCGGATTCAGCAACAGAGTTACCATGGACATTAATTCGTAATCTCGATCCCGAATCGGCCGGTCTCTACCTACGGGAAGAATCTTTTGTTTGTGTGTGTGTCGAAGTTGCTCTTGATGCAGATTCGGATTCAGATTTTCTGAAAAAAGCGACACGGTTTGCCAACGAAGAACTCTGGGGAACCTTGGGAGCAGGCATTACAGTTCATCCTAAGTTCAGAGCGAACACAGAAAACGAACAAGTATTCCAAGATTGTCTGGATCAACTGGAGTACGGTGTGATCGCCATCAATCACTGGGTTGGCATTGCCTTTGCCATGATGGGTGTTCCATGGGGTGGTCATCCAGGAAGTTCGATTGAAGATGTTAAAAGCGGCATCGGCTGGGTTCACAATGCCTACATGCTGAAGGACATCGAGAAAAGTATTCTTGAAGGACCGCTGACAGTGTTTCCCAAACCTATCTGGCTGCCCTCACATCAAAACCCGGAACCGATCAGCTGGCGGCTACTGGATCTTTATCACCGGCCTTGCTATTGGAACCTCTTCAAACTTCTAATGAGCGCAGTCGGAACCCGGCATTGATCAAGCGTCTTTCGAAATGGAAATCGGAAGAAGTTTATAACATTCGCGTTATGTCGCCAACGCGCCTCCAGGGTTACTCTGCAGAACTCAGTAAATCAGACGGAAACGCAGCTTTCATATGCCAAACAGAACTCCCTGAAAAACGGGCAGTCAATGGGAGGACCTGCGTCACTGCCGCTAGGCTAAGGTAAAAACGAAGAAATACGTACCCCCTGTAGCTGGGGGCGTCGACCCCGGATCATTGAAATCTGCACGCATTTCTTTAATATTCCGGCCTCAGCGCGGCCAGCTTCAGATACGACGAACTTAACAATGGAGATTTCAAATTGGCAATTCCGATCTCTCGATTCAGCCATTCTACTGAGTTCTGATTTTGTGAACTGTGACAAGTGTCTTCCAACCACCGACATATAAATCCTACTCGGTGAGAGATACCAGGAAGGACGTCAACGCTCCAGCTTCCTCCACGGTAAACAAGCCGGCCATTGAAGGCATCGGGGACTGGTCTGATGTTTCTCTTTTGGTGATCTTGGTTTTGTCGATTGACAGGTTTGTTCCATCAGGGAGAGCAAGGGTTATCGTATGTTCATCTTCGAAAACAATCCTGCCAGAAATTGTTTCATCCTGATTATAGGTGATAAGGATAGGGGCATATCCTTCGGTGATTTTAGCACTGGGTGAGACAATGGACTCAAGAATGGCTTCCGGTTGCAACCGGGATCCGATCCCGTTAAGCTTGGGACCGATATTCCCACCATCGGGTTGATCAGCTGTGTGACAGGTGACGCATAGATATTTCGAATAAAACAGATTCCTACCGAGTTTCGCATCCTCAAATATCAAAGCATCCCTGAATGTATCCATCGGATTGAGCATGCGCTGCTCAGCATCATTATCGGGCACAATCTGCCGAATCCAATCAGCTATGAGGGAAGCGCCTTCTTCATCCACAAGCTTCCGCCCCAAAGTCGGCATCATGACCCCCAATTCCGTCGACTGAATTCGATGCAACAAAAACGATTTTTCGGGCTTACCTGGTTCGATACTGAAACGAAGACCACGAGACCCCCGACCGGCAGCAACCGGCGGTTTGTAAACTCCAAAACGGCCGGGATCTTCCTGGTGGTATGAAAGATCAAGCCCAGTCACATTCGCCGGACCCTCCGGATTATGGCAATGAGCACAGTTCACTTCCAACCATGCCCGTGCCCTTGACAGAACATCACCGGTGGTAGGATCATTCCACACGGGAAACTTGGAACCTGTTTCCACATCTGATGGAACGTCATTTATTAACCCCAAATCGTCCCAATGCTTCAGTTGGTTTTTTGTGCCTTGGACAAACTCCACATCACGATTCAGGTTTTCGACCTTCATACCGATTGGCGCCATGACCTCCCGGTTGACATGACATTGTTTGCATTGGTTCATATTCGGCGTCACAAAATTATGCGCGCGATCTGATCCATCGAAGTGTTTCCAACTAACAGGAGTTTTTCGGCCGGCAACAGCACGACGGGCATCATCCCCTGTCTCATTCCACACATAGGGTACACCAAGCCAACCTTTGTTCTGGTGAATCAGAAGACGTGTTTCAATTTGTTTTTCTCCCTTTGAAGCATCCCGGATATCATTCAAGTAATACAATGTCTGAATCAGGACAGTCCCCACAGGAAACTTAAAAATCCCGACCTTCTGATACACCGCTTGAGTCCCCGGAGGTACATACAAATAATGACGCGACCGGGTATAATCTGCAAAGTGTGTCGAATTCAGCTCGTAAGGGAAGACACCTACATTCGGAACCTGATTCTTCAAATCTATGAACAAACCATATTCCGAAAGGAGTTTTGCAGGACGTCTCGACTCAAGATCCACGACAATCGGCAACTCGGGTTTCTTCTGAATCGACACCGTACGATCACATCCGGCAAGAAATGGAAGACAGCCTACAATTCCAAGGAATACACTTTTGAATCTCATTCTCTGGATGAGGACGATTGAAGCAGGGGAACATCTCGATGAACATTGAATATCTTAAGAACGGCCATTCTTCTCCGATCAATCCGCTCTTGAGCCTGAGTCAAGTCGGTATATTTCATTTGAGCAATCCATTCACGAATCAAAGCAACCCCCTCTTCATGCACCAGATTTCTCCCAACGATAGGCATCCGTATTCCGGGATCGGTTGAATTCATTCGGTGGAAAATCATGGACTCATCGGGCTTACCTGGAACAATGGCGAATCGAGTATTACCAACACCGCGCCCAGCGGCAACCGGAGCTTTGAAGATACCGAAACGAAAGGGATTACGCTGTTCGGCGGTCAGATCCAATCCAGAGGTAAAGGCCAGGCCATTCGGACGATGACAACTGGAGCAGTTCATTTCGAGATAGACTCTGGCCCGTGTATCGAGTGCCCCGGTGGAAGGATCATTCCACACGGGTGCTTTGGGAACTTCTTTGAGGTTTTCGGTGGACAACCCGGTTAAAACACCTTTTCGCATCCAATGGATCAGCTGGTTCTCATTGCCTTCGGGATACCGGAAAACCTTGTTCAAATGCTTTGCATGTATCGGCCCTAAGGGCTCCAAACGCTCTTTGATTTCATGACACTGTTTACACTGATTGCGATTAGGAATCAGGTAGGAGTGGAATTTTGGTTTATTGTCATAATGAATCCAGGAAACATTCACTTTGCCACCAACCACCACTAAGTTGGCATCTGTTGCGGACTCATCCCAAACATATTGAGCGGTCTGCCATCCCGATTCTGCCAACATCAACAATCGCGTTTCAATCAACTGCTCGCCAAGGGAAAAATCCTGAATATCATTCAAGTAACTCGCTGTGAGAATCAGGACTGAGCCCATGGGGAACTCCATTGAATAATCCTTGTTGAGACGAATCTTCGCAGCTTCGGGCACCCACAGAAAACGGCGCAGCTTTGCATAGTCAGAGAAATGAGGTGTGTTCAAGTCATAGGGAATCACTCTTTCATTCGGAATCTGTTTCCTTCCATCCTTGAAGAAATGATACTCACTGATTCTTTTCTTTGAAACTTGCGATACATCAAGGAAGGCAGGAAACTTTTCTGGAAATGTTTCTCCCCCAAACACGATGAAGTCAAGACAGCCGAACAGCCAAAGGAGTAAAACCCATGAAACGATTCGCCTCACGGGTTGATCCCCTGGAGACTCACAGCGGAAACAGGAGGCAAGGCACCGGCGTGTGCCACCAGATCACGTTTGGGTTGGGCATTCTCTGGATCGACCAAACTGGCAAGCCCACCCAGATTACCAAAAGTAACCGCGCCTTTCTCTTTTTGGTTATTCTGGATGTAGATTCGCGACTCTGAAGGAAGCACACCGTCGGCAAGTTTCTCAGGATTAACCACACCGTCCCACACAATATCGGGTAAAGGAGTTCCGAGAATCATTGTCATTAACTGCGTGCTCTCGCCCAAAGGATTGGACCCGCAATCGCCTAAGCGGTTGTTGTGAATGTGGACCCCTTCCGGATAGGAATAATAATTCGGATCATTGATTTTGATACCGGTAGATAGGTAACTTACAACCATGATGTTGACAGTGCCATGATCTTTGATGTCATTGTCAAAAACCTCCACGTTGGAATTGGCCATGACCATAATACCGGTACCCGTCGGCACCGACGCCACAATATTACCTTTCGGAGCAAAATTCAGCGTATTGTTATCATATACCTGATTCTTGAACAACCGGATGTCATGTCCACGCTGCTGAGGAAGGTCCGGCAAATCAAAGACCAGAATGCCACCGGTATTCAGCGTGGCCGTATTGTTGTAAACGTCCGCGCCGTGACAATTTTCGATTTCAATCCCTGCCACGTTATATTTCGCGGTGCAGTTCCGAACAATGACATTCCTGGATTGCCCCACATAGATACCAGAATCAGATCCACCGATGGCGACACATTCTTCCACCAATACATTCTCTGAGTTGACCGGGTAGATTCCGTAAGCACCATTGGTTTCCTTCGGACCGCTCGTCCATTCGACCCGAATCTTCCGGAGGGTGATGTGATTGGCAGTATGCGATTTCAGGCCGTTGCCACTGGTGTCCTCAATAGCCAAATCCTCAACCAGCACATAATCACTGGTTATATACAATCCTTCGGCACCGGACTCCTGATTTTTGAAGCTCAAAATCGTTTGATCCATGCCACGACCACGAAGAGTAACATGATCAACATCCAATGAAAGCCCCCCGGTAAATTCGAACAAACCCGCTTCAAGTTGAATCACGGTTCCAGGTTCAGCCAGGATTAGTTCCTCTTGAAGTTCCATTTGAACATCGGGTCCCGGAGTGATCATAACAATGTCCGTAGACGCAGTATTCGAACGGGGATAAGAAGTGTTTTCTGATTGGGAAGATTGCGGTGCCTGACTCGATTCCTTACAGCCCACACCAATAAAAAGGACCCCAATTGTAAAAAACGTAAATGACCAATTAAAATACCTCATAGCGATTAGTTTCTATAAGTGGACCATGACAACTTATCTGTTAACTACCCGATCTTATTCTTCAACTCGGTGAGCAGGTTGGCCGCATGACCGATCTCTGCTTTCTGCCGCTCGGGCTCTTGAGGAATCTCACGCTCAATTGTCAGTGGGCCGCTGTATCCAATTTCCTGAAGGGTTCGCAAATAGTTTTCCATACCGACATCCCCTTCCCCAAGCGGCACTTCCTGTCCCCACGTTTCTCCGGGTTTGTCAGACCATTTACCATCTTTGCAATGAATGCTCCGAACATACTTACCCACCTTCTTCAACGCATCGATCGGCTCTCCGGTTCCGTAAAGAATCATGTTGGCTGGGTCAAAGTTAATGAAGAGGTTGTCGCGATCCACATCCCTGATGAACTGAAGCAACCCCTCTGCGGATTCCTGACCGGTTTCAAGATTCAGGCTCTGATCATTAGTCTTGCAGTGATCACAAATGTCACGAGTGACACCAAGGACTTCTGCGTAGAGAGGATCACCGGTGTCGTGCGGGACAAACCCAATGTGCAATGCGACGACCTTACACTTCAACATTTTGGCGAAGTCGGCAATCTCCTTCATCTCCTGTGTTCGTGCTGAGCGCGTTTCTGGTGGGACCAGTCCAACCGTTTTTGAAACCGTCGGGATATCCGCATAGCTTTCCCCCTCAAAGCCCCCGAAAACGGCGGTCAGTTCAATCCCCAGATCAGCCAATCGAGCTAGAAACCTATCGGCATTCTCCTGGTTTCGGGTCTCTTTGGCCGGGGCATGCAACTGAATTGTTGGAATGCCCAACTCATGGGCAACTTCAAGCTTTACTCCAAGCCCCGCATCAACACTTGTAAATACACCTATCGGCCACTTATCCATTGTTCGTTCTCCTGTAATTAGTTCTTCTCAAAATGGTTGTCTAGCTGGAAAGATCCTGCACTTCCAGTTTGAGCAAACTATGGAACATCATGGGACCTGCGAGCAAGTAGAATCAACAAGTTGTCGTGTCAGACAGACCAATCGATGTACCGTCGACGTTTTTGTTTTGAGAATTTTTCTATAGCGTAACGAAGCATCGTTCTGGGCAAGGTTGCCGCATGCTCATTCAGGAAAGCTTCCTCAGTTGACAAGTCCCTCTTCCCAACCTCACGGAGCATCCACCCGACCGCCTTATGGATCAGATCTTCTTTGTCCTTGATTAGCATTGTGGAGATTCTTATTGTATCGTCGAAATCACTCTGTCGGATGAAGTGGAAAGTTGCCAGTATGGCGATTCGCCGCTCCCACAAACTCGACGACTTCACCAAACGGTATAGCGGACGCCTACTCCTATCTTCCAAATAGGCGCCGACAATCTGTGGCGCTGACACATCAACAAGATCCCAGTTGTTGATGTGTTCGGTATTGCCGAGGTAGACATCATATATACGTCGCCTTACGGGGCCATCGCTCTTCTTGAATTGTGATACAAGTATAACCAACGCAAGTAGACGTTCTTCGTGAATATCTGAGCGCAGCAGGTTCTCGAATTCGTTTAGCGGAAGATCTCTGAATTCTTTGGCAACCTTGCGTATTACCGGGACTCGAACCCCGATGAAAACATCCCCTTCCCCGTAGTCACCGGGGCCGGTCTTGAAAAACCGTTGTGAATGGATGGCTATTTCTGAACTCCCAAGACTCTTCAAGCGCTTATGTGCGACTTGTGCGGTCGGTTCGAAAACTTCGCCACCGTGCAATTTCGATGAAGCGTGATTCATGATTTGTATATCAATGGCCCTGATCTTCTTTCCAGAAGAATCCAATCTTTAAGGCTTCGAGACGGCAAGCCACTGGTCAAACCAATTAAATGCATCCGTCTGCATGGTCTGGTCGAATTTGTGTTCCCCTTTATAGAAATTGCATCGATAGCGATCGGTGGCATTTGCTTTGGCAAACACTTCATTCAAAATGCGATCCGCCCGATGCATTTCAGGCAAGGTAAACAGTTGATCCTCTTCACTATTCAGGACCATTGTAGGCAAAGGGGTCCGCAAACCCAGCACTTCAGGAAAATCAAGATACTTCGGTAAAATCGGAATATAAGTCATCCACGTGTGGGTATAGGATTTATGCAGCAACAGATCCCGCCAGGTAGTCATGAAACCAACACATACGGCACATAGGATACGCGAATCGAGCCCTCCTAAATAGGCTGTACGCAGGCCACCGCCCGACAAACCTCCACAACCGACTCGCGCGGCATCGACATCAGACCGGGCACAAAGCACGTCCAACGCTCTTTGGTCTTCACGTAAAAAAACGCCTGGCCAGGTAGTTCCCCCGCAGAACAGAGACTTGGCCATGGTATTTTCGTGGTGAGCCGCCCATTCGTTATAAGTGGCAATGTTTTCTGAAGTTTCCGGAGCGGCATCCGAACGATCTTCAGTTCGCATCGGTCCCCAGGTAAAACCGACCACGTCCTGGTAAAAGACACGGCGACTGCCAAAAGTAAAAACATCCGGCACCAAAACAACGTAGCCTCTCTTGGCAATCTCATTCGCCCATGCTTTGCCTTCGTAGTATTGTTTCTGGTGCTCTGTCATTAAAGGGTGCTGCTCATCACCCGTCCGGGTGATTTTTCGTTGGGCGAAGTATTTATTTCCACCGTGATCATGAAGAGCGAGGATTCCAGGCAACGGTTCCTGAACATTCTCAGGCTTGAGAAGCAAGGCTTGGGTCTTTCGGCCATAAGGCAACTGCCAACTCAATTCTTCCACGACCAAACCATCATAAGTATATTTTCTCCGTACCTCCACTTTTGGATTTTGCCCGATATCAGGCGCACCCAGAAAAGCTTCCACTTGATTCAATGCGTTCTCACGCCATGCTTTCAATGGCAAGCTATCCGGACGCCGAAAAGAAAGCGCCGGCGGATCTGCGGGCAAGTCTGCTGCCCACGGGCCGTATTGACCAATGAGACTTTTGGAGGAATCGTTCAGGTTTGATGTCAGTTCCACAGGATTGTTCTTGTTGGTAAGATTAAATGGATCGGCCATCGCCCCCACCGGAAATACAGCCAGGACGGATGTAGACGTTTTCAGAAATTGACGACGAGAGTTGCTCGAATGACCGTTCGTTGTTTGCAGAAAGCATAGTCCTCAGCCTTAACTTGCGATGTTTAAAAACATGAAATGAACAGTCCGGATTGAATGGCAAAAGAATAACAATGAACGATGTTTTAGGTCAACTTAACTTCCATGGAAAATAGAGGGATTATCAACGGCGAGTTCTGGATGTAACGGATCATTTTTGGGGTCAGTTCTCATTATTGACAACTGTGTATTTATCCTTTATAGCAATTTCCTTCCGCTAGAGGATCTTTGGTATATTACAGCAGAATTTTTTGAATAACCCGGCCTCCGACATCGGTTAATCGGAACTTGCGGCTGTTGTAGGTGTAAGTCAGCTTTTCATGATCTAGCCCAAGCAGATGCAGGATGGTTGCGTGAAGATCATTCACATGCACTTTGTTGACTTCTGCTTTGTGACCGATCTCGTCTGACTCCCCGTAACTTACGCCGCCTTTGATTCCGCCTCCGGCCAACCAGGTTGTGAAGCAGTGCGGATTGTGGTCCCTGCCCGGTTTTGAAGCTTTTTGGGCAACTGGCAATCGACCGAACTCACCTCCCCAGACAACCAGAGTCTCGTCGAGCAGTCCGCGGTTTTCGAGATCGGTTAACAATCCCGCTATCGGCTGGTCCGTTTCCAAGGCGAATCCTGAATGATTTCCTTTGATATCGCTGTGCCCGTCCCAGCTTTTTTGGTTTTCATTCCCGCCGGAATAGATCTGTACAAACCGAACATCCCTTTCCACCAACCGACGGGCCATCAGGCACTGTTCTGCAAAATGACGGCAAGGTTGCTGATCCATGCCGTAAAGGTTTCTGATTGACTCAGGTTCGTGTTTCAGATCCAAAGCTTCCGGAGCGGCAACCTGCATCCTAAAGGCGAGTTCAAAACTTTCAATTCGCGCATTGAGTTCGGCTTCATGTGGCTGATTTTCTAAATGCGCCCGATTCAATTTTGCCAGGAAATCGAGATTTTCACGCTGGTCCTCTGCCGTGACACCCTGCCTACGTTCCAGGTTTTGAATGGGCTGTCCATTGGGACGAAACCAGGTTCCCTGAAATGGTCCGGGAAGAAAACCCGCGCTCCAATTGGAAGCATGACCCTTGGGAAGGCCTCGACCTTTAGGATCGGACATGACGACAAATCCCGGAAGATTACGATTTCCACTGCCCAGCCCATAGGAGACCCATGATCCGAGACTCGGCAACCCCATGCGAGCTTGCCCACAATTCATCATGAATAGGGCCGGGCTGTGGTTGTTGGATTCTGTAAAGCCCGAATGGATGAATGCCATCCTGTCCACATGACGTCCGAGGTGTGGGAAAATCTCCGAAACCATTTTCCCGCATTGCCCTCGCGGCGTGAAGTGAAAAGGTGATTTCATAATACCACCCACCTGATTTGCAAAAAAACCGGTGAATTTATCGAAACCTTCCAAGGTATTGCCGTCATATTTTTCCAGTCGAGGTTTATAATCCCAGGTATCCACCTGACTGGGTCCACCATTAACGAAGATCCAAATGACCCTTTTGGCAGAGGGCTGGAAATGGGCGGGTTTTGCCAACAATGGCTGTGAGCTCGCCCCTCGCCGGAACGTGTTCGCAGGCAGTGAGACCAATCCGAATTCATCGCTTAGCAATGCAGCAAGTCCGAGTATGCCAGCCCCGCCCCCGCACCTTTTCAGCATATCCCGACGGGTCAGGGAATGAGTGTTTACTGAGAATGGAGGATTCATGGCAGATATAGAAACTCGTTTGAAGAAAGGAGGGCTCGGCAGAATTCAGTAAAAGCCGACAACAAAGGTTGTTCTTTGTCGATTCCAGTTTCTGCTCGGCGGATAATGAAATCTGCGGATGCCTGCAATTCGATATCCACTGGCTTTCGATTCAGAATCCGGAGCCAGACAACGGTTATCGCATGGGGCAACGATTCACTATTCTCAGGGCCGTATTTTTTTGCGATGGCATCCGCACAATATTCAACGAGGGGACCATTCATCAACGAGAGAGCCTGTGGGGCTGTAGTGGTTGATGTTCGTTTTCCGATACTACCCAGATGTTCAGGCCAATCGAAAACCTGCATCATCGGAATGAGCCCACTGCGTTTAATTGTATAATAGATACTGCGTCGCCTCATGTTTTCATTTAGTGACCCGGGGCCATACATTTGACGGTCCAATAATCCTGATACCGCAAGCATCGAGTCCCTGATGGCTTCAGCTTCCAAGCGTCGAGGTGAGAATCTCCAGTGGTGATTGTTTTCCGGATCAAGGGAATGGCCCGACGGGTTGCCGGCGTTGGAGCTCAGTCGGTAAACAGAACTCGTCATGATTAGTTTGTGAAGGCGTTTGAGTTTCCAGCCGTGATCTATCAGATCGTTCGCCAACCAATCCAGCAGATGGGGATGGGTGGGCAAGGCACCTTGGTTTCCGAAATTATTCGGAGTTGCCACAAGCCCCGTGCCAAAATGCTGTTGCCAGATTCGATTCACGATGACGCGTGCAAGAAGCTGACCGGCTCCGTTGTTCGCGTCAGTCAACCACCGCGACAGCGCCGCCCGGCGGCCCGGAATTCGAGAATTTTCACTGATTTTCGTTACCCAATGAGATTCTTCTTTTCCATTCTGCTTAAGAGCATTCGGATACCCCGGGCTTACCGCATCTCCTTTCTGGTCAACGTCGCCGCGTTTGAGGAAATAAACATGCGGATAGAAATGAGGATAACCTCTGCCATCGGCATGGTGTGATAGCGGTTTAACTCCATCGGAACAAATCAGCGCCGGCAGTTTCCCTTCGGCAGGTTTGCTTTTATCATGCGCAGCCAGTTTCTTATTCACGGATTCGAGCTGATCGTCATTTGCGGTTTCCACTGCTTTCATTAACTTCAGCCTTTTCGTTTCCCACTGAAGGAACGATTTTTGAAAAACATCTGAATGAACGTTTACGCGTTGTTCGCTCTTTACGGTGGTTACAAAGGCGGATGCAAGGCGGTAATAGTCCCTGCTGGTAACGGGATCGAACTTATGATCGTGGCAACGAGCGCAGCCAAAGGAAAACCCCAGAAAAGCAACTCCAATGGTTTGAACCATATCATCCAGTTCGTCGTATCTGGCCTGTTCGAATTCTGCCTCGGTCAGTTGAGTTGGGAAAACACCGGCGGCAAGAAATCCGGTTGCCGATCTTGCCAGTGGTTCATCAGGAGCCAGTTCGTCACCGGCTATCTGCAATCGAACCATTCGATCCCAAGGCATATCCATATTGAAAGCCTGAATCAGAAAGTCTCTATAGTGATAAGCCAGCGGTCGGTCAGTGTCATGTTCGAAGCCCGAACTTTCTGCAAATCTGGCGATATCCATCCAGTATCGTGCAGATCTTTCGCCATAATGATCCGATACGAGGAGATGATCGATGAGTTCGCTCCATTTTCGGTCTGAAGCAAGGTCATCGAACATGGCTAATTCATTCCTACCGGGAGGCATACCGGTTAGATCCAAAAAAGCACGTCGAATCAGAGTGGATGAACTCGCAAAAGAGTTTTGAATGATTCCGAGCCCGTTCAGGCGCTTGAGAATAAAACGATCAAGATCATTTTTTGCATGGATCGGGTTGTCTAGTTCCGGAGGCTGAATCGGCTTCAAAGGTTGAAATGCATAAGATCGGGATGAGCCGGTTTTTGAACTTTTGTCTTTAAACTGGTTGGCCGTAATTTCACCGGGCTCAGCGTTGAGACAACTCAGGGTCAGAACAATTCCAAAAAGGAGCACATTTAATTTCGAGAATGACATTATCGAATGCTAATTGTATTACCGACGTCTCGCTGAAATACGTTGTCTTTTCACCAAATCGTATTTTTGCCCCGTCGCCAACAGTTCAAATGGAGCCCCGGTGGATTTCATTTTTTCATGATCATAAAACGCCACATAGGTTTTCCCCATAACCCGGCATTGATTCCGTTGAACAAGAATTACCGTCCCCTCATCCAGTCCTATCCCCAACAGATGTGGATGCTTTTCAATGACTGGAATCAGATCAAACTGGCGATTTCTCCGTAACAGGTGCTGATCCACTGCTGAGTTTTTAAGGAAAGCCATTCCTTCCAGGTGATCCCCCATCATGAGCTCATTTCCTTCAGTATCACCTCTGACCAAGAAAGACCCCTGAATGGTGGCTCCAGCTGATGATCCCGCTATGACTCCTCCGCGTATCAGTAAATTCCCCAACTCCCGATGAACCCGAGTATTGAGGCAGGAGTCAACCAGACGCCATTGCCGTCCACCGGTAATCCACACGCCTCCCGCCTGTGTTAAGGAATCGTTGAATTCAAAGGATTCTGATTCAGCGCGATCACGAGTGTGGAGAACCCTCAGATTCAGCGCTCCCGCAGCTTTTAAAGGCTGCAATCCATTCCAGTCACTACCGAATTCATTCCGGGTACCAGCTGTAGGTATGATGACAATCAGGGATTCTGATCCACCGGCCAGTTCGATAAACTGTTTGTAGATCGAATCTTCAATCTGTCCACCACCTACAAGAATCAATGATCCGTTTTCAGGTCCGGTTGTTTGAGATTCGACGACAGTGCAAGGACAAAACGCAAAAGCAAGAGCAAGAATAAATGATAAAGTAAGACGTGGTTGCATGATTTCGAAACTCTGACAGAAAAATTTAAATTGGGAAACCGTAATTCCGACCTATCAACACCGGACATAAACGCGATTGCCTAAATGCTTCTGCCATCGACAATTTCGACAAAATTATCCCACCAGGACGTCCCTTGAGCGAGCTGGACAATCAACTCCCTCCACGCGAACGTATCCTGGGGGTGTTTTTGAGGGAAATGAAAAAGGCGATTCTGCAACTGCGCTTCTCCAGAAAGAAGGTGAATTTTTTCCTGTACCAAACGCCACCATTTACTGGTTTGCCTGGCGATCGGCTCATGCCACTACTGAGATTCCCGCTCCTTTATAGATTGAATTATGACAAGCCCTATGAAATGATGCCGGAAGTCCCATGAGACGACAAGCTCATCAACATTCGGAGCCGCATGCGTTTTCATACCTGAATGCCCGAAGGCGTGACGGCTTGAATATTTTCAGCCGACGCAGTGTCCTGAAAGCGGGGCTGGCAGGAATCGCGGGCTTAACCCTTCCCGGTCTGATTCGAATTCGCAGTGAAGCGACAGGGAAAGGGGTCAGCCTACCTGGTCAAAAATCAGTCATCCTGATCTGGATGACCGGAGGTCCTTCCCAAATTGATACCTGGGACATGAAACCGGATCGCCCGTATGAAAACCGGGGACCCTTTTCGCCCATATCCACGAAGGTGCCGGGAATCCGGGTCTGTGAACATTTCCCGAAGCAGGCAGCCATGATGGACAAATTCACCTTGATCCGTTCCGTGGATTGCCGCTTCAGCAACCATGAACCGAATATGGTGATGCAGACCGCACATCCGGAGGCTGCCCCGCGCATCAATCCCAAGGGACACCTTTACCCCGCTATCGGGTCCATGGTTTCCCAGCTTCGCGGTCCTAATCATCCGTCGATGCCTCCTTATGTTGTTCTGAATATGAAGAGTCGATCTCACGTCGCCTGGGGAGGCTATGCAGGTAAACAATACGATCCCTTCGTGGCAAAGGATGTCAGCAAGCTGTTTCAAATGCCACGGGGATTGACTATGGACCGGATTCAATCCCGCCGTTCCCTTCTAAAACAAATGGATCGACTACGGTCCAACCTGGATACGCAGGGGCAAATGGAAGCGATGGATTTTTTCGAACAAAAAGCTTTTGACATGATCGCAGGAGGACGGGCTCAATCGGCCTTCGATCTTTCAAAGGAATCTCCAAAAACGCTGGAACAGTATGGGGATCACGATTGGTGGCGACAGGCATTGCTTGCAAGACGTCTTGTTGAAAACGGAGTCAGCTTTGTCACGATCGACTTAAGCAATCACGGTGCTTCGGGAACCTGGGACACCCATGGAGACAACATTCCTCCCTATGGTGGAATCTGGAACGGACTACGCCCTCTGCTTCCGATTTTCGACCATCTGATCAGCACTCTGGTCAACGACCTCGACGAACGTGGCATGCTTGATGACACCTTGGTTATCGCCATGGGAGAATTCGGACGCACCCCGACTCTGGGAACACAAGGCAGCACTGACGGACGTAACCACTGGCCTCATGTTTCATCCATGCTCATGGCAGGTGGAGGATTCAGACACGGCCAGGTAATTGGAGCCACATCCAAAGACGGCGGTGAAATCGCGGAACGGCCGGTATCACCGGGGGACATTGCGGCCACAATCTATCATCACCTCGGGATTCCGTTGGATTCCACCTACCTCGATCATCAGGGTCGACCGATCTACATCATTCAGGATGGAAAGCCCATCTCGGAAATGGTGTGAAGCCATTCGAAGAAAGCCGGAAAAGTTCGTTTATAGACTAAATAATAACCACCCGCTTCGCTAAGGCCACGAAGACAAGGAAGAAAAAGAATTGAGGGTTTTGTTTGTTTGAAAGTCTTCTTCGTGTCCTTCGTGGTTTTGGTTGAAATCCTTACGAACTATGCATTCGAATCTTCATTCATGAGCATTCCGGGCAAGCCATCGATGCTCATGAGATTTTTCCCTTGCTGGTATTCTTTCACGCCTTCAGCCCCTTTCTGTTGCGCCCATTTGGAAAGAGTTTCGCGATGACCCTGAAACGAGTAGAGCGGCACTGCGTATCCACAAGAATCGCTGATTCGATGAACTTCCACGTCGATCACCGCGCGGGTTCCGGGATATTCATTAAAATTTGAAACCAGGCTCTTGAATTCTTCGGAGGATTCAAAATGCACTCGCCCCCGACCGTAAAGTCTCACAATATTTGGCACCCCCTCAAAGGCAGACATCATGATCAGGATACGGCCATTTTCGCGAAGATGAGCAATCGTTTCAATACCACTTCCGGTAAAATCAAGGTAATCAACTCGATTGGGTCCGAGAATCCTGAAAGTATCCAAACCTTTCGGCGAAGTATTTAAATGGTGTTCAGGTGATTGCGGCGCCGTTGACACAAAAAACATTTGCTGCTTTTCTATCCAGGCCTTCAGCCCATCATCGATTTCTGTATAAAGTTTACCCATAGTGAGTCCACATTCGCAGCACCTTTACGACTTTCTCTTTTTCAAGCACTTGATACAGCAGACGATGCTGAATGTTTATTCAAATCGATCTCCAGTTGTCCTCAGAAATAAGAACCGCGTTTCCTCTCTTCCCCGTTATTTGTCGTTGATTACACTGAAAATGCGCTGGGGACAGCGCACGCTACAACTTGTCTCATGCAGCGCACGCTTCATCTTGCCACTTCACCGTCCTCGTCCGCTTTTTTTCAAGCGCTGCTGAGGATCCCAGAACTCCATATTGACGTCGGTCCGACTACGGATGGGATCACTTGGGGGATTGATCTGTTCATCCTGACGGGCTTCGCTATGTCCGTCATTGAAGACCGCAATACCGGTTCCTTGGTGACGATTATTGTCGATGCCTTCCAGTGCATTGCCCGGGGCCATGGCGGATGTCGGCCACCAGAGGCTGCTGCTCCAATTGCCGTTCGGCTTAGGCATTGTGTCGCCCACCGCCAAATTCATTGCCGGTTTCAAAACGGCTGATCTTTTCAACTTGGATTGTGAGGTGATATTCCAGAGAATGGTCTGTTTGCCGTAAGGAGCAAGTCCGAGAAAAAAGGCATTGTATCCATAGCCAACCTTGTGGGCATCAAATTTCCACGACCATTTAACACCCAAGTCTTCTCGACGGGATTTCAGGGAAGGGCATTTGAACAGATTGGTGACCCGGAGATTACTGATGATGGTGGTCCCCCACCAGTCGGATGGATTGTTCTGAGTTCCACGAGTAACATTGTTTCGGTGCGGTGGAAAGGTATCGTCATTGTCATCGGTGTAAAGCTGCATGAAATACCCGATCTGTCTCAGATTGTTCAGGCAGGAAATCCGCCTCCCCTTTTCTTTGGCACGCCCCAAAGACGGCAGGAGCATTCCAGCCAAAATTGCGATGATGGCAATGACAACCAGCAGTTCGATGAGAGTAAACGCACGGGTCTTCAGTAGAAGACATCTGGATAAGTTCAATGAAAAAGAGCGCATGATATGGAAACTTGATTTTGGACGATCAAGTTACTCATATCGGGTTTATTGCGTCAATGCTTTTTGCAAAGCAACATTGCTTCACCCTCAATCTGAAAGGAGTAATTTCCAACCTCGAGAGGACGCCCTTTGTCACTGCCATTCGGGCGAGGGAAAAAAGAAAGATTCCAGTTAGAGACAGGAGTATTAATTCAGTCAAATGTGTGAATTTCGAGGCCTTAACCGAGAATAAACCTCGCAATCAAAACGGGTTTCGCGCTTTCTTGTGCTCGTGGATTTTGACGGATCATTAAGTTACATCATCGTTGGTTTCGGAGTATTTTTCATTGGATTTTCGAAAGCAGGGTTTGGTGGGGGCATGGGCATGTTGACCGTTCCCATCTGTGCCCTCGCTCTGGCAGATCTCGGCAAGCCACCTGTCTTTGCCGTCGGATTCCTGCTACCTCTCCTGGTTATTGGGGATGCATTGTCAGTTTACCATTACCGTAATGAATGGAAGGCTGAATTGCTGAAACCTCTATTTGGGGGAATCTTAATAGGAACTCTCATCGGAACCCAGTTAATCGGTCGGTTTCCACCACAGATTTTCAATACGATTCTGGGTATTCTCGCCGTAGTTTTCGTCTTGTTTCAAGTGATCGGAAAACTCATCACCAATCGATCCGCCGGGAGATTTGAAGGAACAGGATGGGGATTCATTTTCGGAACCGCCGCCGGCGTTACCTCCACTTTTGCCCACGGAGCCGGTCCCGTAATTGCAATCTATCTGATTCCAAAAAACCTTCCCAAGAAAGTCTTTGTCGGAACCAACGCATTCATCTTCTGCATCATCAACTGGATAAAAGTTCCGTTCTTTTTCCTAGTGGGGGCCATCAACAAAACAACCCTTCTTTGGGGTTTATCCTTCATGGCTCTGGTCCCGATCGGAACGGTTGTCGGGATTTGGCTCAGTGGTAAAATCCCTGAGAAACAATTCCTACGAATCATTTACCTTACCACCTTTCTAGCCGGTGTGAAACTGATCTGGAATGGCGTTTTCGGATGAATAGGTTTTCAATGATTACTCTGAGAATCGTTACGATTGATCCATCCGGGTTAGGGCAATTAAACCAGATGTTAAATCAAACCTTGGTAAGTATCGAGAAATCGGCAAAGGCCAAATAGAGAACAAGGACCGTAGCCACCAGAGAAAAACCAACAGGTTTGGCATATTTCCAAGGTGTTAAATCCACATCTCCCGAATAGGCGTGTTCCCATGGAGTGTCTCTTGGTTCAACCTTCCCGCAGATCAACATCAGGAAAACCAGAAAGGCAAATACTACCCCGAGGAAATGAAACTCGTGCATGGCATCCACAACATTTGGAAATAGGAAATAGCCGGCAGCAATGATCACGAAACCGACAATCAACGCACTATTGGCAACTTCCGCCCGGACATTTCGATTCCACATACCCATGAGCACCACTGAGAAAATCGGAATAAAATAGAGACCGTTCATTTTCTGGAGATAGCCAAAAATGCTATCCTGACCTGCGAGTAGTGGCGCGACGATCATCGAGATCACGGCGATGATAACACCGAACATTTTCCCGGATTTGATGACTTGAAGATCTGGGGCTCCAGGTTTAATCATATGCTGGTAAACTCCCAGACTGAAAAGGGTGGCCGTGCTGTTGAGGGCCGAATTGAATGAACTCAAAATAGCGCCTACCATCACCGCTGCGAAAAACCCGGCCAGAGGAGCCGGCAACACATTGCGCACGAGGGTGCCATAGGATTGATCGGCGGCTAAACCGTCAGAGGCATAAAGGTGAAAGGCGATGATTCCGGGAAACACCAGAATAATCGGCGCCAGCACCTTAAGCCAACCTGCAAACAAAACTCCTTTCTGAGCTTCGGCCAGGTTTTTTGCCCCGAAAGTTCTCTGAATAATCTGCTGGTTGGTTGTCCAATAAAACAGATTCAGTAATAACACTCCCGTAAACAGGGTCGAGAAGGGTACCGATTGATTGGAACCTCCAATCGAATTGAACTTCTCCGGATTCGCCTCTTTTAATTCGCTCCATGCAGCAAAGATTCCACCGTCATTGACAGCATAGAGTCCGAGAACTGTGATTAGAATCCCTCCGACCAGCAAACCAATCCCATTGATCGTGTCGGATATGGCAACCGTGCGCAATCCCCCAAAAATCGCGTAAAGTGAACCTATGATCCCAATCAACCAGACGTTGACCCAGAGAATGGCGGTATTGGATTGAATTCCGGTCAGTGCCTGCAAATCAAGAATCCCGGCCAATGCCGTTGCCCCAGTGTAGAGAATAATCGGAAGTAGAATCCCGGCATAGGCAATGATGAAGATGATGGAGGTAATTGTTCTAGTGCCCGAATTAAACCGTTCTTCGAGAAACTGAGGAACGGTGGCGATTCCGCTCTTCAAGTATTTCGGCAGATACAAGAGCGCCAAAACGACCAAAGAGGTTCCGGCAATGACCTCCCAGGCCATAACACAAATTCCATCAGTAAAGGCAGCTCCATTGAGTCCGACCAATTGTTCGGTGGAGAGATTGGTCAGCATCAGAGAACCGGCAATGAATCCCCCGGTCAAAGACCTCCCGGCAAGGAAATAGCCACTGCTGGTATTATGCGTGTCTTTACGGGTCATCCTCCATGTCAGGAAGCCCACAAGACCGGTAAAAAAGAAAAAGGAACCAAGGGTCAGAAAGATCATGTCAGTTTAAATTTTCAAATTCAGTCAGAGCAGACAAACCGGGAATGGCTTGTCTCCGGATAGTGAAAGAGAAACCATATTAGGTAGCCTGCATCTTTGTCAGTAATTTTTTCATCCCAACGAATCCACCTTGAGAAAGATCCAATCAGTGTTGTAAGTTCAGCAGTTCAAGGTATTTTGATAAAAGGGGAATATTTGGAATCATGTCATAGCTTGCCCTATACAGCGGAGCCTCTGGATCAGTGCGACAAAACCACCGAAAAGGTCCGATAGTTCCTGGAAACAGGAAACAGACTTGCCCCTGCCCTAGACAGCCGGGTGTGATTAAAAGTGCGAGGATCGGGCAAAATTGCACTTTGTGCTGTAGTGTGCGCTGTCCCCAGCGCATTTCCAGTGAAATCAGCGCTACTTTCGGCTGAGGACAGCCGACGCTACAGCAAATCACTCCCCGTACTTTTAATCGCACCCTGGACATCCTGTAGGAAAAAAATCGACTTGCACAGAGCAAACCGTTTCAATGGCGGTATGCAAAGGCTTCTGAATCTACTCGTTACATTGCCTACGTTAATTGCGTGCTTCACATTGCTATGCCGCGGTGGCGAATCCATAGGAATCATCGATCTTTGGCCTGACGGTGCTCCCGGTGAAACGGAAGAGTTTGGCAAAGAAAAGGATGTCACCAAACCGACGGATCGATTGATTTCCGACCGGTCTATCATCAAGCTTGCCAATGTGACCCGTCCAACCATTACTATCTACGCTCCACCGAAAGATAAGAACACAGGAACCGCTGTGGTGGTGTGTCCAGGTGGCGGTTACCACATCCTGGCCTTGGATCTGGAAGGAACAGAAGTTTGTGAATGGCTGAATTCAATTGGCATCACCGGCATTCTATTGAAATACAGAGTGCCGAAAAGAAAGGGTCTGGAAAAGCACACTGCTCCGCTCCAAGATGCTCAAAGGGCAATAGGTATTGTCCGACACAACGCCGCCAAGTGGAACATTAATCCCCAGCGGATCGGCATCCTTGGTTTTTCTGCAGGCGGTCATCTTTCTGCGGCAGTAAGCCTTAATCACAAGGTGCGCACCTATCCTTTGGTTGACGATGCCGATCAGATCAGTTGCAGACCTGATTTTACATTTCTTCTCTATCCCGGTTACCTGACGGTCAAGGACGAAGGGGATGCCATCGCTCCCGATTTAAAGATCACCGAAAACTGCCCACCGACTTTCCTGATGATGGCTCAGGATGATCCTGTCCGAGTCGAGAATGTGCTCTATTATGCTCTGGCATTGAGAAAGAACAAAGTGCCTTTTTCCCTGCACATCTATCCAGACGGAGGCCATGGATACGGCCTGCGTCCTTCCAAACATCTGGTGACCACCTGGCCCGACCGAGCAGCTGCTTGGATGAGAAGCCTCGAATTGATCCCAACCGAGTAACCAAACGTTCGATGGAAGAAGTTGATGTCATTCTATCTTTGGAGAAATCCGAAAACGAACAGGCATGGCGTCGCGCTGCGGCTGACAAGCTGGGAATCCATGCAGAGAGGATCGGTGAAATCAGACTGTGCAAACATTCGATCGATGCCAGACAACGACAAATCAAAGTTCAACTGCGGCTGAAAGTCTCCATCGATGGAAACTTACCTGAGGAATCGATCCCGGACCTGAATTTCCCCGGCTTGGGTAGCGGATCTCAATCGGTACTGATTATCGGTTGCGGTCCGGCGGGGATGTTTGCAGCTTTGCGCTGTCTCGAACTCGGCAAGAAACCGATCATTCTGGAGAGAGGGAAAGATGTATCAACGAGAAGATTCGACCTGGCTCCGCTCCTTCGCAAAGGAATCGTCGATGAAAACTCTAATTACTGTTTCGGTGAAGGCGGAGCCGGCACCTTTTCCGATGGAAAGCTTTATACCCGCGCCAAAAAGCGCGGCTCTGTCGCCAAAGTCTATCAAGTTCTTGTCTCTCACGGGGCTCCCAAAAGGATTCTGATAGACGCTCACCCTCACATCGGTTCGAATCTGCTGCCCAATGTGGTCAAGGCGATGAGGAACACTATCCTTGCCGCCGGAGGTGAAGTGCATTTCGGGACTCGAGTGACCGATCTCCTGATCAATGAAGGCCGCATCTTCGGGGTCTCGACTTCCAGTGGAAATGAATTCAAGGCCGAAGCCGTGATTCTGGCAACGGGCCACTCTGCCCGGGATATGTACCAGATATTGAGACAGCGGCAGGTCCTGTTGGAACAAAAGTCTTTTGCGATGGGAGTTCGTATCGAACATCCTCAATCCCTGATTGATCGTTTACAATATCACCTCAAGATAGACCAACCCCGGCCTGAATTATTGCCTGCGGCAAGCTATCGACTGGCAACCGAAATCGACGAACGCGGGGTCCATTCCTTCTGCATGTGCCCAGGTGGCTTCATTGTGCCGGCGGCCACAGCGAATGATGAAATAGTCATCAACGGCATGAGTCTGGCTCGCCGTGATTCACCCTTTGCCAACAGCGGGTTGGTGGTCACAGTGAATCCAGAGGACACCCTCCCCTACCAGCGTGAGCATGGGCAACTGGCAGGGCTCGCCTTTCAGAGATTCCTTGAAACCAGCGCCAAAGCGGCTGGAGAAGGAGGACAGACCGCACCCGCTCAACGCGTCATTGATTTTCTGAAATCCAAGGAATCATCCAGACTGCCGGCAACAAGTTATTTCCCGGGCATCATCCCAGCCAGGCTGGATATGCTGATGCCGAAATGGATGGTCAAGCCGATGCAAGCCGGATTGAAATATTTCGAATACAAACTCAAAGGCTACACATCCCAAGATGCGATCCTTGTTGGTTTCGAAACCCGGACCAGCTCACCGGTCCGGATTCCTCGTGATGACCGAACACTCCAGCACCCGGAAATCAAAGGGCTCTACCCTTGCGGGGAAGGAGCCGGCTATGCCGGCGGTATTGTCAGTGCCGCCCTGGACGGAATCCGTTGTGCTGAAGCATCTACGTCCGTTTCGGATTAATCATAAAAAACTACATTTCGAGAATCCAAATGTTTTGATAGAAAACGGGGTTTCCATGCCCTTGCAATTGGATCGGCCCTGGAGTCGGCCCTTCGGGCTTGCCGCCGCCCGTCTTTGCTGTAATTTCCCGCCGATCATGAATGACGACCCCGTTGTGCCGAACCGTGATAATCGCATTGTGGTTTTTATTACCTGAATCATCGAATCGGGCTGCTTTAAAATCAATGTCATAGGTCTGCCAAGTCAATGGCGGGAAGCACATGTTCACAGCAGGAGCTGCCTGGGTATAAAGACCTCCGCATTCATTGTATTTCCCCTCGAGGCCAAAGCTGTCCAGCACTTGTACTTCATATCGATCCTGTATATAAACTCCACTTTTGCCGCGTCCCTGCCCCCGACCCTTGGGCTTGAAAGGCGTCTTGAACTCGAGATGTAATCTGAAGTCCTTGAAAAGCTGGCTGGTTTTGGTACCCGCAGCCAATAAATTTCGAGCATCAAGATGTCCTTTAACCCAGGCATCTGCATTTGAACCATCCATAAGAATGATCGCTCCTGTGGGTGGTTTTACACCCATAGTCGGACTCGTGCGCACCAATTTATTCATGGTGTAAACATCACCTTGATCGCTATTCGTCGTAATCACCCCCTTCTTCAGGCTGTGACTCCATCCATCCCGATAACCGGAAAACTGGATGGATCCCCCTTCTCTTTTCCCCTCCGCCGCATTCCTGGAAGACTGGTCCCACCCCGCACCTGGCAAACCTCCGGGGTAAAGTACCAGGCGAAATTGATTGTCGCCCAATGCAATTACCTGTGCCCCTCCCCAATCATTAACATATTCACCTTGATCCTGATAATCTGCCCCCCCTTCAGAGGGTGTCAAAAAAACCGGCACATCCTTTTTTTTTGCTGCCCCAAAGCATAGAACGGTTGAAAGACATAATGTTAGAATGGGTTGAAAGGTGATATGTTTCATAAGATTGATAGATTGTTGATGTTTTCAGCGAAATGTAAGTTTGAGTCGATGTTGGATGTTCTATTATCGCTACAGGATTCCAAAAACAGGACTCAAACGCAACAAGATTCAGTGTTCAGTAAATTCAGCCATCACGTTTTGTTCCCGTGTCGAGTAGGTCTTTGGAGGCATACAATCCGTTGAAGAGTGAGTGTCACTGCCATCAGTCCAATCTGGTTTTCGTAAGCGCACGCAACAACTGGAACCTCAGTCAGAAAACAATTGTGTGTTTGCGAAAAGAGCCGGAGCGCCGCCGGTATGAACGAACAGGACAATCTGATCTGAACGGAATTCCCCTTTCCGAATAAGGTCGATCAAGCCGGTCATTGCTTTCCCGGTATAAACGGGATCCAGAAGAATGGATTCCAGACGGGCGACTAAGCGAACGGCTTCGATCATTTCTGGAGTCGGTAAGGAATATCCCTCTCCAAAATAATCTCCATTACATATTGCTGATCCGGACG
Organism: Verrucomicrobiales bacterium; assembly: GCA_012959985.1. Taxonomy (GTDB): domain Bacteria; phylum Verrucomicrobiota; class Verrucomicrobiia; order Limisphaerales; family DUCD01; genus DUCD01. The sequence continues at coordinate 54,440 of DUCD01000470.1, forward strand.
CTTCCCCGTGATCCGATCCAAGTAGCAATTGAACTTCCCACACCAGTTGATTGACTTTTGACTCCTGCGATTTCCCCGGGCGGCTGACCGTGATACCAATTACTGAGACATCAGATTTCGAAATCCTGAATCCGGCTTCCAATCCCGCCTGGGTTCCGCCGCTTCCACTCGGACAAATCACATGATCAAAGTTAAGATTCATACTCGCCGATTGGGTTAGGATTTCATTTGCACAGGCAACATAACCCAAGGTCCCGAGAGCATTGGATCCACCAACGGGAATGGAATAAACCTTGCAGCCCCGGGCTGAGGCTTCCATCGAAAAATCACCCATTGCCGCCATAAGGTCGGTATCGGAGGAAACCGTCTTGATGATTTCCACTCCAAGAAGTTCGTCAATAAACCGATTTCCGTTGGTATGATGAGCCTCTATTCCCGAAACGACTTCCTGGAGCACCAGTCGACATTTCAATCCCTCCAGAGCAGCCGCGGCAGCCGTCAATCGACAGTGATTTGATTGCAGGGCACCGCAGGTAATCAAGGTATCGGCTCCCTGTTGAATTGCATCTCCAACCAGGAATTCCAATTTTCGAGTCTTATTGCCACCGCCTGCCAACCCAAGCAGATCATCCCGTTTAATATAGATTTCCGGACCACCCAGGAAACGACTTAGCCGTTCCAGTTTTTGAATAGGCGTCGCGTGGACTGAATAAAAACGACGTGAAAACTGACTGAAATCAATATTCATTTATAAACATTCACCCGCCGTGAAATTCCCAGATCCAATGTCAGAACTCCCTCATCGGAAAATCTGATGAATCACTTTCCCCGAACTTCCGGGAGGCACAGCCGAATTCAGTATACCTGCAACGGTTGGGGCAATATCATTCATAATAACGGGAATCCGATAATTACCTGGACGGATGGATTTCCCATAGAACAACAAGGGAATGTGAATGTCGTAACGGTAACCCGTTTCATGACCTGTTCCCTGATCCAGAGTGTCGTCATAACCACCCAGGATATAATAAGGCTCATTGGCGATCATAAGTTCTCCACTCCGTTTTGGATGAAATTGATGACTGAATTTCAATCCTGTAGAATCATTAAACAAACTATTAGCGAGTATTTCCGACCGGGTGTACGCCCGGCGAATTCCTTTAATGCTTTTCAATGCTTCGGCAGCGGTTTTTTCCACCTCTTCGTTAGATAGATTCTTAGAGGTGATTGCCTCTAGGTTCAAATACAAGTTCGGTTTATTGAAAGCGGTGATCCAATCTGCTTCCCCAAATTGTTTATCCAAGGAATGGTCAACCGTTGATTTCAACAAATCACCGGAAGCATGATTGCTTCCTGTTTTGGGGTCGATACGTCCCGCAGAAACACCGTGTTCTGCCAAGTATTCGGGAATCGCAGTCGAACCATGATCCGCAGTCAATACAATGGCTACTTTGGACAACCCGACTTTTTTATTCAGGTAGGAAAAGAGTTCTTCAAGGATTCGATCCAAACGCAGAATCTGATCCTGCATTTCCTGGCTGAAGGCTCCATACAAGTGTCCAATTTTATCTGTTGAAGAAAACCCGATGATCAAAATATCTGTAAACTCATCTCGGCCCAAACCCTCATTATCAATCACCTCCCGGGCAAACTGGGAAAGCATAGAATCACCAAAGGGGGTATTCGAAAATGCTTCAAAAAATGCCTGGCCCGGCTTTTCAAGTTTTCCGTTGATGGGATGAGGAAAAGTTCGTCCTAATCCACGGTAGTCTGATTCATGTGGATAATCATCCTTTCGTGATAAATGGTATTGACGTTCCGGTAGGAGTCGATCCCACTCGGCGCCAAAAAAGGAGTGAGGAATGCGTCGGTTATTGAAGTCCTTCACCCAACCCGGGAGTTGCTT
>DUCD01000470.1:56355-58729 GCA_012959985.1 Verrucomicrobiales bacterium
AATTACTGGTCACGAAATGCCCGGTCATGGGGTCATACCAGTAGGCCGCGTTTGCCAACTTGCCGCTGGTCAGCATTGCGGCACGATCCTTTATGGAAATACCGATAACTTTTGATTGAAAATGATTGGATAATCGCAGCTCATCACCCACCGTTGTAACCATTAGGTTTTGGGGAGATCGTCCGTCCGTTTCCAGACGTTTTATTTTTTCAGTGCTCCCGTCAAGAATCAGAGCGGATATATCTTCTACGCAGTTAACATTTCGTTTGAGTGTTCGGTCCCACCACTCATTCTCCACAATTCCCGAATCTCGTCCGTAAGCTCCTGTCAACATGGTTGTGTGTCCAGGGCCGGTTGATGGCCGTATATGATCAATGCTGCATTGCGTCAGATTAGCACCACGATCCAACAAAAGCCGAAACCCACCTCGTACAAATTGCGATTCAAATCGATTCAACAGATCATACCGAAACCCGTCAACACTGATGAACACCACTAACCGGGGAGCCTTCGGCAGCGATGTTGCGAAACCATCGCAAACTGAACCTGCCAGCATACCGAAAAGAATTCCTAAGTTGCTGATATTTTTAACAGAAAAATATTTCATGGATTCCATATCTAATCTGAATGCTTTTCCCAGATCCAGTCCTTTTTGGCAAGCCCGGAGCGTGTCAAAGTGAAGATGAGCCACCATGAAAATAACGTTTGTACTAATAAGGCTGCAGAACGCTATTTATATTCCGATTTTAACCTTGATCATGTATGTATGATCAATTAAAAGGTGGGCGGTGCTGAAAACATACATGTAACAACCGGTTATTCAGTAGTATATAATAAGCCCACAGAATCGGAATTCCCGTATTCAACGTTAACAGCCACTCAAAAAACAGGCTGTTAAAACCCACTGTGCCAAAAAAGAAAATGAAAATCACAGAACTGACATCCAAGGATTTAAAAAAAATCCAGACTCTCATCGAGAAAAAAGAATCATTACAAAGCCAGATTGAATCCATCGATCAACATCTTAATTCCTTCGCTCCCGGCAGTTCTCCGAAACCAAGTGCCAAGCCAAAACGCCGGAGCGCAGTTAAATCCACCAAAACCAAGCGTAGACGTGGTGCCGTAACGGAAACTATCGTCAAGGCCCTTAAGACGGCTGGAAAGACCGGTATCTCAGCTAAGGAGTTGGTGGCAAAAACAGGTATAAAAACAAGCAGCATCAATTCCTGGATTCATATCACGGGCAAAAAATCAAAGCTGGTGAAAAGAGTAGCAAAAGGAAAATACGCCTACACCGGTTAGAAAGCAGTCCTCCATAGGCACTCGGGTTTTATTGGGGACAGGGACTTGGAGAGAGTCCACCTAATCCCCTCTGCCAAGGGATCACCTCACAGAAAACAAAGGCACCATGAAAGCCATCATCATAGGAGCCGGCCGGGGAATCCGGTTGATGCCCACGACTGCAGACCACCCAAAATGCTTCGCCCAAATCAAAGGCACACGCATCCTGGACTGGATTCTACATGCATTGAAGTCCAACGGCATCGAGGACATCTGCTTCGTAGGCGGATACCGAATTGAGAAAGTACAGAAGGAATACCCTCAATTCACCTACCGGCACAACAAAGATTGGGAAAATAATAATATCCTCAAGTCCTTGATGCATGCAAAGGATCTCATGAACGAACCGTTCGTCTGTTGTTATTCGGACATTCTCATTTCACCCGGATTGGTTGAAAATTTGTGCGCGGCTTCAAATGAAATCACTTTGGCTGTCGATACCACCTGGTTGGAAAGATATCAATTCCGGACGGAACATCCACCTGATGATGCCGAAAAAATCACTGCGGTAAACGGAATCGTTACCCGTATTCACCGGGGAATAGATCCGAAGATAACCCACGGAGAGTATACCGGAGTTGCCAAGTTTTCCTCCGCCGGAGCCAAGGTTCTGAAAGACCAGTACCAGCGTTGCAAAAAGCTGTATTCGGGTAAGCCTTTCCGGGAAACTCAAGTGTTCGAGAAAGCATATGCCATTCAGCTTTTTCAGGAAATGATCGAAACGGGAACAATCATGCACCACTCCGACACCCAACAGGAGTACATGGAAATTGACACCCAACAGGATTTCGAATTAGCACAAACCCAATGGAAGTTTGACCTATGAATGAGTCTCAACTCTTTCCTGCCTCCGTGATTGGTTCCATGCCCCGGTCGGCATTTGTAAAAGATCTGATCGCGGATAACCCGGAAACATTACCAGACGATCTGGATCGCCACATGGACGACGCGGTTCGCTACATTGTCGCACTTCAGGAACAGGCCGGAGTGGATGTCGTCACCGATGGGGAATGGAGGCGTAAATCATACATAG
>DUCD01000470.1:58746-59878 GCA_012959985.1 Verrucomicrobiales bacterium
ACTGGCACATGGATTCGAACTCAGTTCCAATCCTGAAGACGGCCGTCCCTGGACCATTGTCACCGAAAAGCTTAGTCCCTATCGTCCTGGATTCATCGCAGATGAAATTACTTTTCTTCGACAAATCACTTCAAAGCGGATTAAGGCAACGCTCCCCTCGCCCGCTTTACTGGGAGAACGAATGTGGTGCCCCGTAAAATCCACAAAAGCATATTCGACAAGAGAAGAATTTGTACTCGATTGTCTCCCCATTCTTAGAAAGGAAGTGGAACTGCTCATTAAGGCCGGAGCGGATCTCATCCAGATTGATGATCCTCATTTATGTCTATTTGTCGATCCAAAGGTAAGGGAACAATATGATCAACCTGACAAGGCCGCCGACTTTGCCACAGATGTAGTCAACCAACTGGTCGACGGTTTTACAGGCACTCGATTTGCCGTCCATCTCTGCCGCAGAGCGGGGGCGAGAGGTCGAGGCGAGGAAGATCATCAGGGTTCCTTTGATACAATCCTTCCTCAGTTGAATCGATTGAATGTCAGCCATTTGACACTTGAATTCACCACTCCAGGCGCGGGGGAATTCAAAGTACTTAAGCAGTTGAGAGAGGACTTTGAAATTGGTCTGGGTTGTGTGGACGTCACACCGGGACAGATTGACGAGCCTGAAACTATTGTGCAAAGGGTCGTCAAAGCTACCGAATACATCGCTCCTGAACGAATCACATTAAATCCGGACTGCGGATTCTCCCCCGGGTCCGGCGCTGTAGTCAGCCTTGATGAGGCCTACCAAAAGCTACAGAATGAAGTCATTGCCGCCAAAATCCTTCGAAAGCAATTTGGGGATTCATAAACCGAAGGGAAGCTACTGAGAGTCTCTTCACTGGCAAGCGGAAAGGAGGCAACTAATCCGATAAACAGAACAAGTGATCGGGTATTGGCCTGTTGCCTTATTGAACGGCGCGGCCGGCACGATTGTGGCTTCCCCGGAACATCGGCCAAGAAGTTGCTGCTGTTTTCCCGTCGCCTTTCAGGGCATACAATTTGAAATCGCCCGCCCCGAAAACGATGGATCCATCTGCTCTGATCGCCGGCGATGAATCGACCTCCCAGTCCACCACAAAATCCCATTTTT
>DUCD01000471.1:0-277 GCA_012959985.1 Verrucomicrobiales bacterium
CGTCCTGATTGGGTTTCCATTGTCCGGGGTCGACGCCCCCGGCTTCAGGAACAAAATCATGTCCAGGACCGTTTCAAACTTGAAGCCGGCCGCGGTGAGGCCGGAATTGACATCGTTCCGGTCAATCAATCCCAGGGGACTAAGGGACAGGCCTGAATGGCACTAAGTTAAGGCATTTTTTTCCGTCCTGATTGGGTTTCCATTGTCCGGGGTCGACGCCCCCGCCTTCAGGAACAAAATCATGTCCAGGACCTTTTCAAACTTGAAGCCGGCCGCG
>DUCD01000471.1:347-11049 GCA_012959985.1 Verrucomicrobiales bacterium
AGGGGACTAAGGGACAGGTCTGAATGGCACTAAGTTAAGGCATTTTGTTCCGTCCTGATTGGGTTTCCATTGTCCGGGGTCGACGGCCCCGGCTTCAGGAACAAAATCATGTCCAGGGCCGTTTCAAACTTGAAGCCGGCCGCGGTGAGGCCGGATTTGGCATCGTTCCGGTCATGTCAATCCCAGACCCAATTGCCTTGAAATTCCATCGATCCACATCCTTAACTTAGTGCCATTCGGGTCTGACGCAGCTTCAGAGCAATCTACACGATTCTAAATTACGCTAAGCTGGTGTCTTACACCTTGAGACGGGCATGACAGTGGGAGATCGAAAGTTACCTGCATCACGGCTCAATGCACAGGCCCAGGATTAGTTCCTGCCAGCGCGTTTCATTCTTTCCCATGCGCGTTTGGCTTTGGGATCGCCGGCTTCCATTGCCTGCAGGATATCGGCCTGCAGTCTGCGATTAGCGTTTTCAACAGCCATCACCTGATTGATGTTCTGAACTTCAATACTCCTCAATGCTCCCAATGATTTCAGAGCATCTTCGTAATTCTTTTGTCGCATGGCACCTGCAAGCGCGGCGGAATGTTGTTTCGATTCTGCGCCGGGAACGTCCTTGAAGGCGGAATCCAGTTGAGTTGCCGCTGCCTTTGCGGAAGGAGGAAGGCCGGCGTTGTAAGATTCCTCAGCATCGGGTTCACTGCAACCAGTGAATATCAGGAAAGTTCCGATCAAGGTTGCTGACAATAATTTAAATGAGATCTTCATGATGTAGTAGGTTGCAATTTTTTAATAATTTTCGTCTCCAATTACCTGCATTACTTCCCTGCTCACCGAGCCGGGTTGCAGGAAATTGGCTGGCAGCATAAAGTCACCGGAATTCTACAAATCACAGGCAGGGGAAGCTTCTCTGCCAGCAGGGATAGGCGGATCCATCAACTTCCGTCTCGCGAGTTGGGATTTGCCCAGAGGCGCCCCGGTCTCTGACCAGGGAATCCTCTTACGGAGGAACTACAAGACGTTTGAAGTAGTCGACATGGCCCCCCATGCTGCCCACCACACTCCCTTCGCTATGTCTTACAGTAATTCCTTCAGTCGGCCGACTGGTAGCATTGTCCCAATCCGACGGATTCGTTTCATCCGCTTCCCAGTAAACGATGACATTCGGCTTAAAAAGGTTCTTCTTGTACGATTGAAAAGAAGTGCCGGCAGGAGTGGTTCCGTAGGCACTAATGGCCCCATTCATGACATAGCTGCCGGCTTGGTATTCGCTGTTTCGAAAAGCGGGTGTATTGGTCCGGTGAATCGGGCACCAATAGACGCCCCTGCTTTTGTGGTAAGCCCACAATTGCCCTTCCTGGACCTGGTCATTCCACCGGGATTTTGAACCACGACTTTTTGGGTAACGAGTATAGATCCAATTGGGACGCTTCGTGGTTCCTGAACTCCATCCGGTATATGGCATATAGTCATCGTTGTCATCGGCATACATAGTGGTTGCCAACATGATTTGTTTGAAATTACTCATGCATTTAGCCCGTTGACCACGCTCTTTGGCATTGCTCAAGGCCGGTAAAAGCATTCCTGCTAATATGGCGATGATGGCGATGACGACCAGCAGTTCAATCAAAGTAAACGCTTTTCGTTGTCCTCTGACGGTGCAAAATATTCTCTTTACTGAATTGAAGCCTTTCATAGTTCGATCCCAGTGCCGATTGGAGAATTAATTAGAACAGGAATTCAGCAGGAATCAAGCTAACAAATCATTTCACTCAAAGTGACCGGTTCATTCCCATGCCCTGGGCGCACCAAGGCTCTCCGCACTGTCATTCGGTTAAGGAAATAGATATCCCTGAATTCCGGCGCGCTGAATCGGGGTCGTTGTCATTGCATTTATTATTACTTACATAATCCGGCCTCGGCGCGGCCAGCTTCAAGGATTGCGGCCTAAACCCATTCAAGGAAAACAGCTTAACCAAATAGCTATGGGATTACGGCCTAACCCATTCAAGGAAAACAGCTTAACCAAATAGCTATGGGATACGGCCTAAGCCTATTCAAGGAAAACAGGTTAACCAAATAGCTATGGGATTCGCCGGCGCAACGCGTTGCAACTACGTTTAGCGTCGACTACTTCACCCGCGGAATGTCCCCTATGTAAAATTGCGCTGGGGAACTCACGCTACCGCAAAGGTGCGGAACACCGGGACTGACGTCCAAAGTCAGACTTCGAAGGTTTTTTTCAGATAGGCCAGACTTTGGGTGGCAATCGTCTCAGGCCCTTCTGAATAATCGAACACTTCTACAGATATATACCCATCATAACCGGTTTCCTTAAGTGCCTTGGCAATGGGAAGGAAATCAACCTCACCAAAGCCGGGACCTTTCAGATTGGCATCGTTGGCATGAAAGTATCGAAACTCTCCGGCCGACTCCACGATGATTTCCGGAATCGATTTCGGCATGGAGCACATCGCCTTTACATCGAGCATGATCTTAAAATTCGGATGATCGAATTCCTTGATAAAGCGGATCCCCTCTTCTGCGGTGTTGATGAAATTGGTTTCTGAAGGAGCCAGAGGTTCAAAGCAAATTGTGAAATCCCGTTCCGCTGCCCTTTCCACTCCCAAACGAAAACTCTCCTGCGCCCAGGCCCATGCTTGTTCGTAGGATACTCCTTCCAATACATTCCTGGCCTTGGGTGATCCCACAATCATGAACTTCGCCCCGATGTCTGCTCCGAAATCAACCAAGTCCACCAGGTAGTCGGCTGTCATCCGTCGAATCGATTCATCCGTGTGATTCAAATACAATCCCGGAGGCGAAATAAACACCCAGTGAATGGCCGATATTTCGAGTTGATGTCTTGCTGCCGCTTCACGGATCTCTTTCCTTTCGTCGGCCGAAATGTCGGTGACGCGTTCCGCCAGAGTAAACGGCGCAATTTCAATGGCATCATATCCGCACTGCGAAACATGAGCCATGATGTCATCCAGTTTCCAGTCCTTATAGGTTTCGTTACAAATCGCGAATTTCATATCCATTCAGTGAATTCTGAAAAACAATCCTGTCAATAATTAACCATATAATCAAGAGTCAGAGCTCCGAAATTATGAAATAATCGCAGATCACACCCACTCCAATCTCCAGGGCGACACGAAAAAATGTAATACCTAATACATTTTTTCGTGCATCAAGGATTGGTTTGTATGGTATCTTTCGCAGGGAAAACAAAATCGGGTTCGGTTGTCAAGGCAAAGGATAGTGAATAGCAAGCTTCATGAAGAGATTTGAAGGAGTTCTGTTAATGTGAAGATTCTCCCGGTGGTCAGGAGGGAAATCAATGTCCTCTCTAAAAAACGCTCGACCTATACCGCACGGTGGATTGTCGCCTTGTTGGGAATCTTGTTGGTTTGTTCAGTGGCCTTGAGCATTGATCTCGGGGCACTTCCTATCGGGGCATCCAAAGGTAGGTCTGTGTTTGCAACCTTGGCGTCGGCATTTCTTGTTTATTGCCTTCTGGCCGGTGTTCGATCCACTTCGGACTGCATCAGTGAAGAACGAAGACAGGGAACCTTGGGATTGCTGTTCCTGACTCCCCTGCGCAGTTCGGATATTCTTCTAGGCAAATTAGTGTCGTCTTCATTGAATTCCTGCTATTGCCTGGCGGGATTAATTCCGGTCATGTCATTGGTTATACTGTTTGGCGGTGTCACTCCCTGGGAGGTTTCCAGAATTTCATGTGTGTTACTCAACACCATGTTTTTTTCACTCAGTGCAGGCTTATTGATTTCAAGCATCAGCAAGGATGCTCGAAAGGCCATGTTTGCCACCTTCGGGTTTGTTTTAATGGTTGCCGTGGGTCCTTTAATGGTAACGCTTTGGCTCACCAATTCCATCCCGGGCTCGAAAATGCAGGACTGGGTGGAACTGTGGGCTACCAGTCCGATCGCCGCTTTTATCCACTCCGGAATTCTGCAATCGGGAAGTTACAATAAATTCCTATTCCTTGGTTCGCTCGCCAGCGTTAACTGTCTGGCATGGATGCTGATCGGCGTCAGTTGTCTCGTATTGCCACACTCCTACCGCACAACCGCTGACAATAAGGGCCGATGGATAAACCGCTTCTCGCCTCGAAAGCCAGCTCGCTCCATCAGACAAGCCAAGTATCGACAGTGCGCGCTCGACCTAAATCCTTATTTCTGGATGGCTGTCCGAAATCCACTGAAAAGATTTTATGCCTTGTTTTTCACTGCAAGTATCTTCGCCATCGCCGGATGGGTTTTTATCACCGCGCGTATTGCATTTCCTGAAGCACTTCTGTTGCTGTTCAGCTTCACCACAGGTTTTCTTAAAATCTGGATAGCCGCTGAAGTCGTCGTGCGCATGTTCGAAGAACGCACGTCAGGATCATTCGAGCTCATCCTGTCTTCTCCTCTTGGTCTTCGCCGATTATCCAAAGGCATCGACAGGGCTCTATTTCGCCAGTTTGCCGTACCGCTCGGAATTCTTCTTGTCACTTCAACGGCGCTGTTTTTGCACAATTCCCACTGGAACCTCGTTTTACACAATTCCCGGTGGACCATCGAATTGAAATCGTCATTGAAGGATACAGCCACCTTCAATACCGTGTTTGGGCCGGCAGTCGTTCTACTCTTCTCGGACCTGTTCGCCATGAAATGGATCGGGATGTGGTCGGCCATGAAATCGAAAAGCTCGAGCCGTGCCCTGATTCACACAGTCGGCACCGTCCTGTTTCTACCTTGGTTAATTGTCGGCTTGTTCGGCGTCATTCTAGGCATGTGGAACTACATGGGGCTGCGGGCGGATGTCTCATTTGAACAGGTTGTCTACATCCGTTTGCTCGTCGGTCTCATTGTGGATTTCAGCTACGGTTACAGCGCTCGAAACCATTTTCTCAATCGCCTGAGGATCCTCACCGGCTACGCTTTCGATTACAAATCAGCCGAAAAAGAATGGACCCAACCAGCTGCGAACCACCGAACCACTTCGTCGTCAATACTTCAACGAATTCCCTGGCCGCACACCTTTAGATGGCGAATCAGAGCTTCAGTCATCTTGCTTGCGGTCATCACGTTCTGCGGACTTCAAGCGAACCGGTTTTATCTCAAATACAGAATCTCCCAGACATTGAAGTCGATGGACCTCGGTGGAATTCAACTCGACAAGGAATCATACGAAGCTTCGATGAGACTACATGGATACGAGAGTTTCATCGATCACCGTCTCCTGAATGCAATGATGAAACTTACCCATCCTTATAATGTCAAAGGTGTAGAACATAACGTGTTACACAATTATATTGAAGGACGAGAACAACTTGTTCCCTGGCCAATCGCAAACAGTCCCGGTATAACCGAACAGGATCGTCTCAAAACATTCAAGTTGGTATTGCAGGTAAACGAGCAGGCCCTGAGCCAGGCCTCGGCCATTCTCCAGAATCTTTCAGGGACACTCGAAACCAGCATGCAGAAACCGGAACGGGTCTCTTTTGAAAAACTTGGCCTGTTACGCACTTTAAGTTTTCTGAAGCTGATTGAATTTACAAACCACATGCTAAACCAACGACCCGATCCGGCGTTTCTTTCATTGATAGACTATCTTAATATCGAGTTGTCCTTACGCCGGGTCAATTTGGATAAACAAGTGAACCCGTGGACTGCTTCGCAGGTCATGACATCGCAGATCATGCTGAAAGAATGGTTGAACAAAGAACAACCCACCGCTGAGAAGTTGGCCCAGATTCAAGAGATTTACGCATCTCTCAATCGAACGCCCTCCCATAAAGACATTCTGGATCGCTGGAAACTTAGTGGCCTGTATTCATTCCAAAATCAGCATGAAATCTTCGAGGATTTGCCACTCGAGGATCGAGCTAAGCGTTCGGTCATGGCTTATTTCTCTCAGACGACGGGTCTACTCGAACTCGATTTTCAGTATTTTCTCGATTCCATCCGCAAACTGGAGCCGGCCATTCAATTTCTTCCTGATTCCACAGACCTATACATCTCAGTCAGAAATGATATCATGGGGCAAATCCGGTTAAGCGATTCTTCGGTTAGGCCCTTTCGCAATTTGCCGAGACACCTTCTCTATTCGATCGACGCGGAACTCGACCAACAGGCTCGGAATTGTATTCTCCAAACCGTCGTTGCCATCGAAAGTTATCGTCTCGCTCACGGGAAACCACCTGACGATCTCTCCCTGTTGCTCCGTGAGTTACCCTTGACACCGATTATCGACCCACATTCGGGATCTCCACTGATTTATGAACCCCTAAACAGCGGATACCAAATCCGATCCGCAGGGCATCACCGGGTTAACACATACTGGAGCGGCGGAAGACAGCAGTGGAGGAAAACTCGAAACGCCCTCAAGTTCGAGGTCAGTCGCGAAAAGGATTATTGAACCTGTTGGTATTGAACATGGAATCCCAATCAGATCTGGTAAGACGCCGGGAAGTTACCTTTTGAACGGAACGGGGACTGTGGGGATTGACCCCATCCAGGGGAACAATCCTCTTGCTTTCACCTTCAGTTTGAAAATCTTGTCTCTACAGGTGGCGTAGAGATTATTCCCATCGGGGCCACCCAGGAAGACGCTGGTCATACCGACTGTCGTCGGTTTGGGGATCAATCCACATTCACGCCCCGTCGGATCAAATACTTGTACCCCCAGAGCGGTCGCGACGTAGTATCGGCCGTTTTCGTCCATCGTCATTCCGTCGCCGCGAGATACAGTATCGATCGTCGGTAGAACGGCCCGCTCGGCTTCCGGTTTGATCGTTGTGCGCACGGTCATGTAAGGCGACTGGGCATCCAATAATCCGTCGGTGCCAATACGAAACGTCCAGACATGCCGGCCTCGGTAGTCAGAGACGGCGAGCGTGTCCTGCCCGGGTGAAAGGGTCAGTCCATTGGGTGCTTTCAATGAACCGATGTCGACGGCGACGACTTCCTTTGTTTTGATATGAATCATCGTGATCTGTTTCTTCGGCGTTTCTGTGAGAAACAAATATCCGTCGTGGCTGACGATCAGATCATTCGGACGAACGTTTTCGGCGAGGACTTCCATCTTGCCGCTGGGAATCTCAAAGGCAATGACCCGCTGCAACTTTCCCTGGCAACAATACAATCTCCCGTCAGGCCCAAACTTTGCACCACTGATTGACTGTGCATCCACAGATTCGGGAAACAACGGCGAAATCCTCCCATCCGGTGTGACTTTGAATAACCCTTCCCTGCTCCGCATGTCCGAGTAATAGAAGTTGCCTTTGTCATCGCCGCAGGGGGCGTCGGCAAAGCCAAGGCCATCGACGACGAGTTGCCATTTCTCGCCGTCAATCAAGAGTTTGTGCAAGGCGAGATCACCCCCAAGGTCCTGGCCACCTGCACTGGTCACCGATACCAGTATTCCGGTGATGAACAGGGATGTGGCAAATGGTTTAATTATCTTAATCATGGTTCTACAACTCTAATTACCATAGCCGCGCCACAGCCAGCGCAAGGTGTCGGGGAAAATCGATCCCGCGTGTTTCCCGTTGTGCCCCCCTTCGCCCAAGACAAACTTGTAGTCGTAGGCTCGGTATTTCAGGGCGGCGGCCATCTGCTGGTTAGCAAGGGGCCAATTACCGTGCATGTTGTCCAGGTCGGTCGAACCATCCTGAAGAAAGACGCGAATGGGTTTCCTGTCAGTCTTGCGAATCAACGCAGGGTAATTGTGACCACCACGAATATTGGTGAAACTACCGATATGACTGACGACTTTACCGAATTGGTCAGGACGTTCCCATGCGGCAGTGAAAGCACAGATTCCACCGGAACTATTTCCGCAGATAGCGCGGCCGGCAGGATTTTCGGTGAGCTTGAGACCGTAACGTCTTTTCACTTCGGGTAGAATCTCCTCAAGGAGAAAACGCACGTATTGATCGCTTAGGGTGTCGTACTCGAAACTGCGGTTTTTGCGAGGCTGACCACCGTCGCGTTTGGGTGGCACGACGCCCGGGTTAATGAAAATGGCAGCGAGTCTCGGAATTTCAATTGAATGCGAAAGGTTATCTAATACGACAGGCACTCTATAGGAGCGTTTATCATTTACCATGCCACCGCCATCCTGAAATATCATGAAGGGTAGAATGGTTTTTTCATCGTAATTCGCCGGCGTATAGACCCAGACATAACGGTCCGTACCCGCAAAAATTTTACTGGTCCAATTGAACTGTTCGACCTTTCCTTGAGGGACACCCGTCTTGCGCATCGAATCGGGACCAAGCACGTAGTCATCAGCGGCAAATGCGGTGGTGAAGCTCACAAGAGCGAGGTGAAAAACCACGGTCAAGCGCCGTAGGAATCTATGAGGAAATCGCATGAGTGGGATTCTATAGAAATCGAGCCATGATTGCAAACGATACAGGTCTTCACCTCGCCGATTATCTACAAAATTCAACTCTCCTGAAAACAAGGGAGTTTCTTCGTCAAAGTAACTCGATTGCCGGTTGGCATCCGCTGATGATCCACTGAATCAAATACTTTGTTTATAATGATGGTCCCCAATCCCCCGGGACGGTGCGGATCGGCATCGCCCATTTTAGATACTTCTTCGGGAATTGAACCTCCTTCATCTTCAATGTAAATCACAAAACCTCTGGCACTTAGGTCAATTCGATAATGGATGGGACCTGAGTCTTTATGATAGGTATGGCGCAGGATATTCGTCGATGCTTCGTCGCAGGCAGTTACAATAAATCCTATTTCGACATCGTTGTAACCGGCGTACTCTGCCCAGCATTCAACAAAACGTCGGGCTTCTTTCAACGCATCCAGGCAGCAGGTCAAATGCAACTCAGAACTGCAAGGAGCCTGTTTACAATCAAGGAACAGGAGCGAAGCATCGTCATGCCGGGGAGCGCCCCCTATAAATCGGCGCCAGGATTGGACCACCTCATCGAGAAACCCGACTTCCATTCCCTCTGTTTTTTTGGGTAACGATTCCAACAAACGGTCTGTCTGATACTCCTCTTCCTGAAGGTTTCTTGCTTCAGTGATTCCATCGGAAAAAAGCAACCACGCTTGAATTTTCCGGGTATCCAACCGGGTGATCTGATACGGGTATTCTTTAAGAATCCCCAGTGGCAACTGATTCTGGTAAGGAGGCCATTTCCATCCGTCTTCATCACAGGTTAACGGACCGTATTGTCCGGCGGTACAGACCTCGATGAGGTTCTCTCTTGGCTTGAGCAATAGAAATGTGGCAGAAATAAATCGTCCGGAGTGCATATCGTCTGCAATAAGGCGATTCAAGTCAGAAGTCCAGGTTCCAAGGTGGGAGAGGATGGCCTCCGATCTTGCCTTAATGATGGCGGTTGCCCGTGCCATGGTCAAGGCGGCCGGCATCCCCTTTCCCGACACATCCCCCAATCCGATCAGCACGTTTTTTTCCGAATCCTCATGGACGACAAAAAAATCACCACCGACGTCGCGAGCAGGAAAATCCTGCATCAGCACGCGGCAATGCTTGAGCGGGAGGAATCGCGGAGGCATGAAGGAATTCTGAATCTCCCTTGCCATCAACAATTCCTGCTGTGACTTCTGCTGGTCCAGTTGTTGTTGCTGGGCTTCCAACCGCACTAGAGCGCTGACGATTAATTGGCCGAACGCTTCAAAAATCTCTAGATCACTCTTATCGAACAAATCTCTGCCGACTGGATTGAGAACCTGCATAACTCCGAGGCATTGAGTTCCCTTCATCAAGGGAATCGTCAGCAAGGCCCCCGTTGAAGTTCCGGTTTGCGTGTCCACTTCCGCCCAATGCCGATCGTCCGACTTGGCATCCTGAAGGTTGATTAATTCCCGGTTCTGGAAAACCCAACCAGCGATTCCACGATCTATCGGAATTCGGATGGGTGTGGCATTCCTGAAAATAAGAAATTGGGATGTGTAAATCAGTAATTCATTGGTCGGCAATGAGGGTAGTCCCACGGAACATCCCTCAGCATGCATCACTGACTGACACCGCTCCAGGATCTCATACAGGAGCGCATTCAGATCCATTGCGCTGCTGAAACAGCGGGCTGTTTCAATCAGTGCCTGAAATCGTTCACGTTCCTGAGGTTCCATGAAATCTTGTTAGTTAGGGAGCGCTGGGACAGCGCGTCATTTAGAAAAATGGTGTGATCGACATTCGTAATGCATTCTGATTGATACTATCTTTTGTTAGTCATGAGGCGCGCTGGGACAGTGCAACCCCGTCCTCGGCGCGCTGGGACAGCACTCCCTACCTGATCGTCATCCTGTCCGTCATTTCGCTGGACTGGGAATCCGGACGGGTTCTGTGCTTTTCAGGATTTCCTCTTCGCTTGGATTGATCCTCTTCTTACCTCGTCCCCAGATAATACGGGAAGGTTTCTCACTGAGTTGAGCCACCAGTATTTTCCCATAAGTAGTCAGGACTTTCAGATTCTGCAGCACCACCCTTAATTCCGCCATGACCCCTTGAATATCTTCTTCGCGATCGGCAACAATTCCATCCACCCTTTTCACTACCTGCCCCACATTGCCAACCGTTTGATCTGTGATGTCAACCAGTTTCCCCGCCCCTTCCAGGATGGAGTCCAGTTGAACAATCAATCCGGGATAATCCTGGTTGAAGCGACTGACCAAACGAGTTAGATCTTCCACT
>DUCD01000472.1 GCA_012959985.1 Verrucomicrobiales bacterium
ATTAATTGTGCTTCGTTTTTTCCGGTTCGCCTACCCATGTAAAATATTTTGTAATAAATTCATTATAATTAATGAATTAAGGAGAGCATTTGTTTCCAAAAAATTTTAGGAAACTCGTTATTTATTCATTTTCTAAATTGCATCCTTTGTGCCGGGCATTTTGAGAATACTTAGTCTAGATGTTCCCTTAGCATTTTCTCGAAACGCTTAACGACCTTTGGCTCCTTGGCTGCCAGGTTATTTGTTTCATCGGGGTCTGAACGATGATCATAGAGTTCCCGGAAGAGAATGTCCCCCTCGGCCAGATCTTTCTGCCATTGAATGTAACGATAGACACGACTTCGTAGGGTCACGGCATACATCCGAGGTTGGCCTCGAAAGGGAGGGCCGTACGATTGGTTATAACTAAGTGCATATTCCGGACCGGGCAGGCTGGGATTGTTGAGTAAATCGAGAAAGATTTTTCCGTTGATATCCTTGGGAGGCGTCAATCCGCAGAGTTTGGCCAGTGTCGGGTAAATATCAATGCTCTGAACTAGTGCATCCGTTGGGCGTCCTGGCTTCTTCATTCCCGGCGTGCGCATAATCAAAACAGATTTCAGGGCTTTCTCAAAACTGGTGTGTTTACCAAAGATTCGATGTTCACCCAGGTGCCAACCGTGGTCGCCCCAGAGCACGATGATGGTATTTTCGTCCAGGCCAAGAGCTTCGACTTCGTTGAGGATGCGTCCGATCTGTTCGTCGACAAAACTTACACAGGCAGCATAGCCGTGTTTCAACTGACGTCGATAAGCGGGGTCTTCCAGTCCTACCTCGGGATGATGGCCATACTGCTGAATCAGCTCAAAACTCGGATGATAGGAAGGAGAGTCTGGTTTATTACCCCATTTAGCCTGAGGAATATTCTCCGCATCGTAGAGATCGAAATATTTCTTCGGCGCCCAGAACGGCAAATGGGGTTTCGTAAAGCCAACCGCAAAGAAGAAAGGATCGTCACCCAGGGTCCGCAGGGTCTCGATGACGGTGTCGGTCATAGCACCATCCTGGTATGCGGCATCGGGTAGATCGAGACCCCGTACGGCAGGACGTTGCGTTTTTCCACTGTTGTTCTGGAACTCCGGATGATTACGGAGCGGATTTAAAATCCGGCTCCAACTGCGGGGCAAAGTGTCCTGTTTCCCATGGCAAATTTTTCCGATGGAAAGAGTCTCATACCCGGCCTCTTTGAACATGTGCGGAAACGACTCAATACACCGTTGCGCTGTAAACTCGAGGTTCTGCTTAAAGGCGTGGTTGGTTGTATCATGGTTAACTTTCGGACTGAGCCCGGTCAACAAGGCGTATCGTGAAGGACCGCAGGAAGGAGCGGTCACATAATGATTTCTGAAAAGCCGCCCGGTTTTGGCAAACGCATCAATTCGTGGCGTCTGAATATAGTCCACCCCGTAACAACCTAGTTCCGGCCGCAGGTCATCGACGGCAATAAATAAAACATTGAGCTTGTCCGCCGAAGTCTTGGCGAAGGAAGATCGCCCATCAGATGATTCAAGTCCTTGCTGAGTGATTACCGATAAGGTAAAACACCAAATTGTAACTTTTGTGATAAGGCTAAAACGAAGCATTGCTGTGTAGGGCTATTTCATTTCACCGGCTAAACTCACTTCGCGGGCGGTTTCTTATAAGCAAATAGCTGCAGCGAACTATTTGATTACAAAGCAGGAACTTCATAGGTGGGAGCGAACTCAGGTTTCCTTAGTTGGTAAAATGCTTTCTCCCACTCCTGTTCAACCACAGGGGGGAGTATTTTTGTGGCGTGAGGATAAACGCGTCTCCACCACTTTTCATACTCGGCTTTCATGGTTGCGAC
>DUCD01000473.1:0-3988 GCA_012959985.1 Verrucomicrobiales bacterium
CGGGGGCGTCGACCCCGGACAATGGAAACCCAATCAGGACGGAACAAAATGCCTTAACTTAGTGCCCTTCGGGACAGGGTTTTAATGGGAAAGCCCTTGAGTCAACACCTCAGAACGCCTATTCTCACTAATGCTCGAAAAAGAAATTCCTATTAGTCGCGGGAACAATCAGTCTTTTCCCAAAACTGCCGTGTTCCAGGAGTGTATTAGGCTGGTTGGTTTATCGGGACGGCGACCTGTATGCGACCGGGTTCGCAAGTCATAGAGTATACAAGACTAATTCCTAGGGAGAAGTCTCGGTCATTGCCGGATCTGGAATGAAAGGCATAAATGATGGCGCCCCAAGGCAGGCTCGATTTCATCACCCAAATGGTTTGAATATTTCACTTTCAGGAGATGTGCTTTAGGTGGCTGACTGGGTGAGAAACGGGCGGAGACAATTCTTGAGAAAATTCTACTTTAAAAATCGATGAAAATGAAACCCATAAAATTAGTTGCCTTTCTATTTTTATTAACCCCATTCAATGCAGGCGCTCAACATCAAGATAATGAAATAGATTATCCAAAGTTCGATCAATATTTCCACGACTCGAAATTTAGTGGGAATGTATTGGTCGCCGTCCATGGCAAACCCATTTTTAGAAAGAGCTATGGATACGCAAATTTAGAGTTGAATGTCAGCAATACACTTGAGACTAAGTTTAGAATCGGATCCATTACCAAGCAGTTCACCGCGATGGCAATTATGATTCTTCAGGTACAGGGAAAATTAAGTGTTCGTGATGAAATGGGCGATCACTTGTCGGATATTCCAGAAGAATGGAAGGGAATCACCATCCACCAATTGCTGACTCATACTTCTGGATTAATGCATTCCTGGGCACTGAAAGGATTCCGGAAAACCATGATGCTTCATAATTCGATTCAGCAAACCATCGATCGATTCAAGGGACAGCCTCTGGTCGGAAAGCCCGGTGAAAAATTTGCCTACAGCGGAGTCGGCTATTTTGTTCTGTCCGATATCATACAAAAAGTATCAGGAAAGTCGTATGAAGCATTTTTAAAAGAGGAGGTGTTCGATAAAATTGGGATGAAAAACACCGGCTGCGATAATCCTCTCAAACTAATTCAAAATAAAGCGTCGGGTTATATAACAAACAGTTCGGGAGTGAGTAACGCCGGCTATATTTATATTCCTATTCTTACCGGGGGAGGGAATTTATATTCCACCGTTGATGATTTATTGAAATGGGATCAATCTTTTTATGGTAATAAGCTGGTATCCAAAGAAACTAAAAAGATGATTTTCATGCCCGAATTAAAAAATTATGGATACGGTTGGATTATTTTGGAAACCGAGAAAGTTTACCGAATGTACCATTCAGGTGGCGTCCCGGGATTTGGCGCTTTTATTGACAGGTATCCAAATAAGGGAGTTGTCATCATAATTATGTCCAACAACATACAGGCAACCGCTAAAAAAAGAGTTTCTTTCCCTAAATTAGTTTTAAAGGAATTGGCGGAATGAATTCTGATTTTCACAGAAGACGTCAATTCGAGTAAGCGTTCACAGCACAGGGAGTTTTTGAAGCAGGGATAACACGGGTAGGGGAGTCATCGACTGCCGCAGTTGACTGGGCGGGCTCTTGAACTACTACCATCGAAAAGCCACATGAAAAAAGGTGTATTCGACTTTTGGCAGCCTACGGGACCCTGAATCAGCCGTATTAGTCGAGAACTCGCGCGAATTCATACGGAATGCTCTGAGAGACAGCATCTGTTGATGCCGGCGATACCCATATCCCCAACATCGTTCCTCGCTGCCCCGCTACCATGAGGTCAGCGGGAATCCGGGGCCTTAAGGGTGCGAACGCAGCTGGAAGCTGCCCTTGACGTCCCATTCGAGGTAGGTAGCCTCGAAGTCGAAATGACGCTGCCAGAGGGCGATGCATTCCTTCTCGTGGTCGCGGGCGCCGTCGTCGAACCAGATTTCCCAGCGCGGCGCCAGCTCGGGTCTGATGCCGAACAGGCCCGCCTGGCGGCCGACATTTTTGGGTGGGCCATCGATCAGCACGAAATCGTAGGGACCCGGCGGCACTCGGTCGTAAAACATCCATTCGGTGTTCTTGTGGCGAAAGGGCGCGAGCGGCGCCAGACAGAGATCGACGGCATCGGCCAGATTCAGGCTTGCCAACAGGTTTCTGGTCTTCTCGAGAAAGTTCGGTTTGTGCTCCAGTGTGACCAGCTTCGCGCCCGTCTCGGCCGCGAATGCCGCCAGCATTGCCGTCGTCGTGCCGCTGCCCAGCTCGAGAATCCGCATGGGCTTCAGTGCTTCCAGGCGGTCGCACAAATGGCCCGCGGACAGTCGCGTCATGGACCAGCCGGTCCACCTTAACCTGGGGTCGTACAGTAATTGGCGTGCCGTGGGGCGTGGCTCGAGCTCGCTGGATGATCGGTTTGCCCTCGCCGGATCGGCTTTCGTTTCGGGGCGGGGCGGCGAGGCCACCTCGGTCGTGACGGTCAGGGGCTGCGTTTTTCCCCCGCCCAATATCGCCGCCAAGTCTTTGGCCGCCTGCTCGAGCGCCTTTATGTCATGGCTGCTCACGTGACGGCGCCGAACCTGGCGGATGTGGGCGCATAGCTTCTCGCGTTCCGCCGCGTCCCCTTTCGATTGCAGGTAGACAGAATAGATGTCGGCGTAACTTTTGCGCAACAGGTCGTGGACCCGGCACCGCTCGGGCGAGCAAATGCCCGTTGCCGGCGCGTGTTCCAGGGAATCGCCGCGGTATTGGCGGTGGTAGAGCACTTCATCGCTGATTGCGATTTTGCCGGTCATCAGTTGCAGGTTCATGATCATGGTGTCGTCGGCAATGCGGAAACCGCCGTAATACCCACCGATCGCCCGCAAGGCCTCGGTTCGATACAGGCAGTAGTGGGTGATGCGGTGTTTGAATTCCCGCGAGAGGGAGATCTGGCTGAAATGTATGTCCTGGTAGCTGCCACTGGACCTATGATAGTTGCGGAAGGCGGACATGGCCCCGTTGTAGGCGCCGCCTTGCAGGCACGCCAACAGGCGCTCGATACGCCGGGGTTCGCTCCAGTCGTCGGCGTCCTGGATGAGGTAGTAGGGTGCATCAGTGGCCGCGATGGCTACCCCGTCGGCGAAGTAACGGCCGCGATTGGTATCCATGTCGAAACGGACCAGGCGGGCATCATCGATGTCCGCCAGAGCGGGCCAGAGCGGCGTGGGATTGCCGTCGTTGATCACCAGCAGGGTCAGGTTGCGGTGGGTCTGGGCCAGGATGCTGTCCACCGCGCGGCGCAACAGCTGGATTGCGCCGTAACTGGGGATGGTCACGTGGACCTGTGGTTGATCGCGTGCCGGTTTTGTCGCGGCTCCGGCCGCTACCGGCGGGGCGTGGGTCCCGGGGGGGCTTGGAGTCGTCGATGAGCACCAGGGCGCGGCCTCCTGGGGTTCCTGAAAGCGGCTGTCTTCGCCCGCATCGATGTTAACGATTTAGCTGTTGACACTATTTTTGCATCAAACATCATCAAATTCCACGAAGACAATCAAGAAAAGAGTTTAACGATTTCGGCCCCCTCCTGACTCATCGGAATTTTCAATCAGCGGCCGTGGCTGCCATTAGAGAGAAAATAAATGTTTTCGATTTAATAAAAGAAATTATAGGGACAGGCTTTTAACGGGAAAGCCCTCGAACAGATCATACAATTTCTTGGATATGATCCATTTCCAAAGTTCCTGAACAATACCCCGGATTCTGACGAAGGCAACGAACCGGGTTTCGTTGCCTTTTTTTCAACAAAGACCCCGCCGGATTCGGTCAGGAGTTCAAACGAAGTCGTCTCAATCGGCGGTGGACGATGTGGAAGTGTGCAAAGGAATTGGGCGTCGACAGGAGGTCGATTCATAATTGGGAGACGGGAGCTTTCCTGCCGATTAAGGGTCATCGGGAACGGGTGGTTTGGT
>DUCD01000473.1:4084-9491 GCA_012959985.1 Verrucomicrobiales bacterium
CGGATCATTGCGTGATGGAAGCGATATGCGTGTTGAGACATTTACGTATCTATTCAGGCTCACGGAGGCAGTGATGCCCGATTCATCTGTCAGTTTGGAATCCCCGTCATTGTTTCCCGTCCATTGGTTGGAGAACTCCATTCACCCGACGAATGGATCGACATTGATTCAATGCTGCAGTTCCATAAGATATATGAACTGTATATCCGCGGAAAACTTCAATTGAAATGAAAACCTTTTTTTACGAAAGGAACATACATGGCGGACCCATCTGCCGTAATGCATAGTCGGCCGGGATGATGGAGTTTAACTTTTTGAATCGTATTGACGGTCCAAAGAACTTTCCCCGTAGGAAAATCATAGACGGTCAATGTGTTCTCGCTCTGTTGAGTAAAGAATGATTTGTTGAGCCTGATGGTGTCTTCCGATTCGTGAGGGACCTCCTCGAATCGTGTTTCCCTTCCGATGATTTCTTTGCGTTCCATCTTGATGATTTATGACTTTCATAAAAATTTGTTCTGCGGTATAAATGTAGTATGTCCAGAATGATTTTGCTTCTTGTTTCTGCCTTTGTTTCTGTCACAGCCTGTAGTCAACAGATACAGGACGGCGTCCGCAAAGTGAAAGTTCTGAATTATCCGGATTGCCTCGAATTATATAATGCCCACACTTCGGCGATTCTAGGTCACCATGTGGGGGGACGCGTCTTGCAGTATTCTCTGAATGGCAGGGAAGCTCTTTATCTGGACCCGAAAGAGGCACTTTGGCAAGAAAAGCACTCTCCTGATAATCCAACGGTTTCGGCCGGGCGGTTCGACATCGGACCGGAATACCTGATTCCCAGGAGATCGGAGCTGTGGTCGGGAAGATGGAAATCTGAAATAATCGGTCCTCGGTCGGTACGATTGACAAGTCCAGAGTCCGAATCAGCCGGAGTGCAATTGGTCCGAGAGTTTCGGTTGGCGTCGGATTCCTCACATCTTCAATGTACTCAGATCATCAGGAATATTTCCCGGGAAACAAAGAACTGGTGTCATTGGAGCAGAACATTTGCCAAGCATGGAGGAATAGCCATCGTTCCCTTGACACCGGAACTGAGTCGATTGCCGAATCATTATGTGATGTACCGTGCAAGAGGCCTGGTGAATTTTCTTCCCGAAGACCCCAACATTCGAAGAAATGGAAAATACCTGGAAATCACCGGACCTCCGGCCCAACCGAAACTTGGAATGGATTCCCATGCGGGATGGTTCGCCTATCAAATGCCGGAAGACATCCTTTTTGTGAAGCGTTACCGGACCTACCCCGATCGGGTCTACAACGACCTGGCCTCCATTACAATTTCCATCTGGTACCCGACAGCCGATCAAATTCCGGCCTGTGAATTGGAGCCCATCGGCCCGCGCTTTACCATCCAACCGGGCGAAGCGAGCGCCTTCACTGAGCATTGGTGGCTGTTGGAGAGTTCTTTTTCCAAGTCGGGAAAGCCCGATTCAATCCGCATTGGGCGTCTGGTTGAGAAAATGACAAAATCGCCCGATGGTGGAAGTGAACAGAAGTGATTTCGATTTGCCGGTTCCGATCCCGATTCTCCCACACCAAACGACATGGAGCCCTTGGATTCATCTTTTCCGTGAATCGCCAAACTCGATTCGCCGCGGTTAAACGCTATTGCTTCCGCAATCCCTTGCTCTGCTCAACGCGCGTTGAAGTCGTTGCGAAATCGTCGGAGCAATTCCTCCTTGCTTCCCCGAAACAGGTAGATTTTTCCTCGGATGGTCTTGGTTTGGCCTGGCTTGAGATGGCCGACTCGAACTGACTGGTGCATACATAACCAAGGATTATTGCCTTGGCAGGATAGAAAATCCTCCCAGGCGATACCAGTGACCCACTGTCCGTCAGTGGATTGCCTGACGATAAGGCCCGACTTTGGGTTGGCGTCAACCTCGGACTTGGGCCACTTCGAACTCCACACATATCTGCCATCTTCATCGGCCTGCTCATCCACTTTCTTGCGGAATTTCTCGTTGAAGTGGATATCTCTCCGTTCCAACGGCTCTAATCCCGTCGAGCCGTAAAACCAAGTGTCGCCCTTACTGAATAGAGGATTTCGATTTTCGAGGGGACCGGGATTAAAGCACGGAATGATAGCCGCGAGTTCCGGCCACTCGTCATCGGATTTATTGGTCACGGTGAGACGAAGGTCGGCAGAATCGACTCCGGCACTCATTTCCAGACGCATGGACGGGGCATCGATCACGCCCCGCTCCTCACTCACCTCGACTGGGTTGTCCCATACACCTCGTTTATGCTGTCCCCGATGGATCGCGTCAAATAGGGTCCATTCGTAAAACCATAGAAAAATTCTCATCTTCTCCAGCTCTTTGGATTCGACATAAAGGCCGCGCTCCCATTTTCCGATTTTTACATTAGGTTGGTCCGCCCGCGATATCACGGTGCATAGGCAGAGTATCAGAATGAGGTTCGTGGCCCGATGATCTGCTCCTATTCGGGCCTTCGCTGCTAAACCGCCACGGTCATCAGAAAACCGTGGACCATTTGAAGAAGAAACGCGCACACCAGCCCCATGTAGGTTCCGAGTACGTAACCTCCCACCGCAAGCAACACACCTACCGGCGCCAACGCGGGATGGAACGCCGAGGCAACGATCGGAGCGGAAGCGGCTCCGCCGATATTTGCCTGAGAACCAACGGCCAAAAAGAAAATGGGAGAACGGGTTTTCCAGCACACCAGTCCCAATAGCCCGGCATGAAACGCGACCCACAAAACTCCAACGGCCACCAGCGCCGGAGCCTGAGCCACCTTGGCGAATTCGGCTTTTGCGCCGATCGTCGCCACCAGCAAATACAGAAACACGGATCCGAGTTGACTCGCCCCCGCACCCTCCAGCCGGCGCAATGAGGTAAATGAAAACCCTACCGCGACAGTGGTGACGATAATCACGACCCAGGTAAAGCCCTTCACGATATCCCCGATGTCGGGAAGAATTTTCGAAAACTGAACGGCCACCACGGTAACCCCAAAAGCCAGAGAAAGCATCGTCAAAAGATCCGCCAACGTCGTTGGCCGCGAGACCTTGTTGGCGTATGCTTCCACCTTTTCACGAAGAAGGTCTAAAGTCGTCCGGTCGGCTCCAATGGCACGGTCGATTTCTTTTTCCGAGCCGGCGAAATACAACAGCGCCGCCATCCACAGATTCGCCGCCACCACGTCGACCACCACCATCATTGAAATCGTCGAATCCAGCGCTCCGACACTTTCACCGATGGCGATAAAGTTAGCGCCGCCACCGATAAACGATCCGGCGAGCGCGGCGAGTCCCTTCCATGCCTGCTCCCCCATCGCCTCGGGAACGAAAGGCCCAACGATTAAATACGCGAGAGGCCCGCCGATCACAATACCCACGGTCGCGGTAAGAAACATCACCAAGGCATTGCGCCCCAGTCCGAAGATGCCCTTCACATCGACCGAGAGGGTAAGTAGAAATAAACTTGAAGGCAGCAGCCATGTTTTGACGAAATCGTAGAGCGGAGACTTAAGAGGAATGATTCCGGTATTGGAAAGTATCGTTGGAATAAAGTAGGCAAACACCAACAACGGAACGTATTTAAACACCCCGCGATAGCGCGGGTGAGAATCGATCGAAAACAACACGGCTAGAACTCCGAGGAGAACGGCCAATACAGCTACGGGATGGTCGATCATAAAGACCTCACGCGGTAAAGAATCTCGGCAGACACTTAAGCAATGTGTCGACGAGGAAAATCAAAATACCATGGTCGACCGAATGATACGGAGAAAACCTATTCAAGTATGACATCATCATATTCGTGTTGTTCTTTTTACTATTTGGAATTTCTATTTGCGCCTGAATGCCTTGTGGGTGGTGATTGCTATGATGGCGGAGCGAAGCGGAAAGTCTTCTTCTTCGATCCGATTATAGACCTCATCGATAAACGCCTCGTCCTGGACTCCCGTTTCGCGGCCCATGGAGTAGGAAACCAGTTTGGAAAGAATGCTTTTCAGAATGACTTCCTTGTCTTCCATAAGGATTTGTTTCAGCGACTTCATGGAATTCAGTTTGCGTCCATCCACCAACGTTGCCTTGGAATCGATAGGAGCACTGGTTGTCTTGACCGTGCCTTTGGTGTTGGCATTGCTCAACACTTCGATGTGGCGGTATTCTTTGCGCAAGCGTCCGATGGGATCATAACGCTCCAAAGCGAGGCCCAGGGGATCGATCTTGGAATGGCACCGATAGCACGTCTCAGCGCTCTGGTGTTTTGCCATCACCTCTTTCAGGGTTTTGGCGCCACGGACATCCGGTTCCTCGAACTTCAGATCAGCCGGGGGTACAATATTCTCTCCATATATGTTTTTAAGAATCCATGCCCCACGCTGAACCGGCGACGTCTCGAAGGCGCTGGAAGTCAGCTTGAGGAAACCGGCCTGGCCGATCACCCCGCCGCGTTCGCTGTCTTCGGAAAGCTTGAAAGGACGGAACCTTCTGCCGGTGATTCCTTTAATGCCATAGAATTGAGCGGAAAGGTCGTTGACCATCATGAAGTCTGAATCGATGAAGTTCACCATGCTGAGATTGTTCGAGAGAATCTCATTAAAGAACGCGTTGCCCTCTCGCGCAATTGCGTCCAATTGCAAGTTCGTGACATTTTTGTAGACACGCAGATCTGGGGAGACATCGTCGATCTTGTCCGTCAGAAGCCATTGCCGGGTAAAGTCTTCACTGAAGCGATGCACTTTCGAGTCCTTGAGCATTCGGACGACTTGTTTTTCAAGGGCTTCCTTCGATTGCAGGCCTCCCGTTTTCGCCGCTTCCATCAAGGCTTCATCCGGAACCGAGTTCCAAAGAAAATACGACAAACGAAAGGCGAGCGACAAATCATTCAACGTGGATTCTTCATGCTTAAGGATGAAGTAGGGTGAACTGAGAATGGCGGTGATCAGAGTGCGCGTCGCGGCCTTTATTCCGCCTCCCGGTGCCATCCGACTCCGGGCGAGTTGTTTGAATGCCTCGATATCCGCGGCCGGAAGTTCCCGTCTTGTCAACAACCTGATCAAATGTCCCGTGAGGTCATCCACGTCTGATCCATTTCCCGCGAAAATTTTCTTCTCCGCCGGGGTTGGCCATTCTTTGTAAATCGGCCCTGTCACTCTCACTTCGGTAAAAAAAAGTTTGGGTCCTTTATATTTTTTCGGCGCATTCGCTGCGTTCCATGTCTTCGCGCTGTCAAAGGTAAAAGCGATCTGACTTCCCTTTCTCAGGAAGAGATCAATCAGTCTTTACAAAAAATGTTAATTGTGACTATGAAAACAAAAAAAACACGAAAAAGTGTTAATTTTTTCCAATTTTGAGAGGATTTTTCGG
>DUCD01000473.1:9501-10946 GCA_012959985.1 Verrucomicrobiales bacterium
GCAAAGGAAGTTGCCTAGTTTGGTAGAACCAGCCTTTTGATTTTCTTGAAGTTCGTTGGGTAGCGAGGGTCGCCCAGGTTGATCCCAATGGTCTGGTCTTTTTCAGAATTGACGATGGTCACTTCCGCCTCGAAACGATAACGCCCGAATTCCGGGATCTGAAAGAGGTCATCGTTTTCATCGGATGTCGAAAAGTGAAGATTGCTGCGCCATGGGTAAAAGGTGGATAGGACACGCGCCTTCTCCGTCTGGTAATCGCCTCTGTCTGACCCGCGAAGTTTCTTGGAGCCAAACACCCACTCCTGCTCCCGCGGCTTTTCATCCAGGACCAACCGATCGGCAATAAACCGAGCCGCATTCAAGTAGGACTGCACCTGATATGACGACATCCGGTGAGATTCGCCCAACTTATTGAAACCGTCTTCGTTTCGGTCTTCGGGCAGGAGATCTGTCAGGTCGAAATGGGTGTCAAAGAGATCGTTTATCCGGTTGGTGTATTCCTCCCGCGTCAGCCGTTTCAGCAGGCTGGGAACTGCCTGTTCGAGCAGTTTGAGTTTCAGAGTCTTAACCATCTCCGCACGGAGTTCAATGGCCGGTTGCTTTTTCTTGCGCGGCGGCATTTCCTTTTCTTCCAGGACGCCGATCAGTGTTTTCAACCGCTCTGTGTTGGAAAAGAATTCTTCATCGATCCGGTCGAGCCGGATCTCCCCTTTCTGTTTCTCCGGGCCATGACAGGAGATGCAATACTCTTTGAATATCCGCGGGGGCGTTGTCCCTTCAGAGTGAAGAACTGGAAAAAACAAGATGGCGGTTATGAAAACAACGACTTTCATATCACGATCCGAAAAAATCCCAGAGGCCGGACGCCGGGGACGATACCCGTTTTGATTCCACCGATCAAGACAGCGTCAGGGTTGCGTTGCTTTCACCGAACTTGTCTATCTCGACGCCCAGGTCTTGAAGGATAGAGAGATACAGGTTGCAGATCGGTTTGTCTTTCCGCCTTTCATGCTGAAATTTCTCCACGGAGCGATTCAGGTAGAGAGCGGGAAGGTCATCGAAAGTATGAGCGCTGGCATTTCCCATTGACGCGGTAATCAGCGTGGACGTTTCGTCGAAAAGAGCTCCCCCGCCGCTCATGGTTTTCTCTTTCATGGACGTGAGGGTATTGCCGATCTTGCGCATGATCATGTTTTCCATCACCAACAACTGGGTGACGGTCTCTTTCTTTCTACCGTGATGGGAGAATAGGTGATAGTTGCCGGCGATGTTATTCTGGGAAAAGCTCTCCCAAAATGGAATCTGCAAAGTCACGACCCGGGTCGAGTCTGTCTCCAGCGCCAACAGCGAAAGGTCGAGCATGACCTGCAGGTAGTCTTCGACGGAACGGTTGGAGAACAGGGGGAGTGTGTAGTCCGTTTTGGGTTTTTCTTTGTCGTTCCAAA
>DUCD01000474.1:0-8303 GCA_012959985.1 Verrucomicrobiales bacterium
CGCCGAGGCCGGAATATGGAAGAAATGTATGCCGATTTCAATGATCCGGGGTCGACGCCCCCAGCTTCAGGGGTAGCTGATTCCTTAACCGAATGGCAGTAGGGCGAGCGTCCTCGCGAGCCGGAAAATACGTCAACATAATGGAATTTCAGTCTGGATACAGCCCAACAATGCCTCGACGTTTGTATTACAATGAAAAGTGGTTCTGACCATATATGAGATCCATGAACGGCTCGCGGGGACGCTGCCCTCCCCGCACTTTAAATCGCACCCTAGGAGGATGAATGCTTGATTTCTTTGTTGTGGGAACTTTGGGATGTCCGTATTTTTCAGAATTCAGGTTTATCATTTATATAGCATTATGAAAAGTGGTTTTCAAACACTAGGCTTTAATCGATTAATCCCATTCATCAAGACAAGCATTCTGCTCGGATTCCTTCTCTTTTTAAGCGGATGTGAGAAACCGCAGACTCCGAGCCAGGAAGCTGCTGCCAGTCCTTCTGAATCCACAGAAGCAGCCATTTCTGAATCATCGGATGAGAATCTCGGAGCATGGCAAGTTCGTAAAGGTGAACAGATGGAGAAGGCAAAGTCCTACTCATCCTTTTACGGATTCCAATTCAGTGATGAATATCAAAAGACAGGAATCACTTTTCGTCATCGCATCGTAGAAGATTCCGGGAAGAATTGGAAACCAGTCCATTACGATCATGGGACGGGCTTGACCGCAGCAGACATCGATAATGACGGATTACTGGATTTGTATTTTGTGAATCACATTGGGGAAAACCAACTTTGGCGCGGCCTGGGTAAAGGTGAATTCGAAAACATTACTGAAGAGGCTGGAGTCGGTTTGAAGCAAAAGATTTCCGCCGGAGCCGCCTTTGGCGATATTGACAATGATGGAGATGTTGATCTGTTTGTGACGACCGTCAAGATGGGGAATCACTTATTTGAAAATGACGGCAAGGGCCGCTTTAAAGATATTTCTACAGCTGCTGGCGTCGATCAGATCGCGCACTCTTCGGGACCCGTCTTCTTTGATTATGATAACGATGGACTGTTGGACTTATTCGTGGCCAACGTGGGCGTCTACACCCTGAATGAAAAAGGACGGGGTGGGTTTTATCTGGGTATGTTAGATGGATTTGAAGGACATACTCATCCTGAACGATATGAGCGCAGTTTCCTGTACCACAATGAGGGGGGCAATTCGTTTAAAGAAACCGCTGAGGCTGTCGGTTTGATTGATGATTCATGGAGCGGAGATGCTTCCATCTGCGATCTGAATTCGGACGGATTTATGGATTTGTATGTTCTCAATATGCAGGGAGACGACCATTACTATGAGAACCAGGGTGGAAAGAGTTTTGTGGAGAAAGCGGGAGACTATTTCCCCAAAACTTCATGGGGAGCCATGGGGGTTAAATTCTTTGATTACAATCTGGATGGTCATATGGATCTGTACATCACAGATATGCATTCGGACATGACCGATGCGCAAACCACTGACGGAAAAGACAATATCACTCTCGAATTTGAAAAAGGAAAAAGTGAACGGTGGTGCGGCATCGAATGGACCGATGCTTTTCTTCAAGGGGCGGCGAACAACATTTTCGGCAATGTTTTCTATAAGAATAATGGCGATGGCTCCTTTGTTGAAGTATCCGACCAAAATGGAACGGAAACCTACTGGCCTTGGGGGGTCAGTGTCGGTGATTTGAATGCAGACGGTTACGAAGATATATTTGTTACTGGAGGCATGGGCTATGTTTTTCGTTACGGCATCAACTCAGTGTTGTTGAATGAACAAGGTGAGCGATTTTTCGATGCAGAATACCTGGTGGGCGTTGAGCCACGTTTGAATGGTCGAACTCATAAGACAGCCTTTCGACTTTACTGTGACAGCGTAGATAAAGATCATCCAGCATGTGCCGGCTTAACTGGTACCGTAACGGTTGATGAAGCGTTGAGCACACGTTCCTCAATCATCATCGATTTGGATGACGATGGCGATCTTGATATTGTGACCAATGAAATGAATGATCGCCCTCAGATTTTTTTCAGTAATCTTTCGGAAAAGAAAGAAATACATTTTCTTAAAATAAAGTTAATTGGGCAAACATCGAATCGGGATGCTATTGGAGCGTCAGTACGGGTATCAGTAGGGGGACAACTCAGGATCCAGATGCAGGATGGTAAAGCCAGTTATCTGGGACACAGTGTCATTCCACTCTATTTTGGGTTAGGCAATTCGACGTCTGTTGATTTCATTGAAGTGAAATGGCCGCATGGAGAAGTGCAGAAAATCGAGAACCCATCCATCGACCAGCTGATCGTTATTACGGAAGAGAATTAGTTGTTATCCTGACAAGGGACCGTTCAAAAATAACTTCGCCATTTGCTGGAGGCGATTTGGGTTTCCGGCAAGGCGCGACGATGGAGCAAAGCCTGCGCTCTGTGACTGAGGAGCAACGCAGCCGGAAGCCCAAATCGCCCCAGCCCTTCGGGGCGGGGCGGCATCATACCGTCTGCGGCGTTACTCGTCGGTTGAAGCCCCATGGGGGATTCGCCCTCCTCGTGCCTTGCATCCGGCATGACGGCGCTCCCGCCAAATGATGAATTTATTTTTGAGCGGTCCCTAACAGGGCGATATCCTTTACCGTCATATTCATCTGATTGAGGAACAAAAGATGAATCGAAACGGGGATCGGGAGCGTTCAATCTGTTGGATTCCTTTGAAATCGATTGGTGCACATCGTGAAGCTTTCCACGGATGAAACACCCCTTCATTTCCTTTGCACCGGCGGTCAGCATCAATTCATACCGCTGGGTTTCCATCCAGAATTCGCTTTCCAAAGTATTTTCGAAGAAGATGCTGTTTCGATAGACACTGTGATTACCCATGTCGTCGACCGCATTACGGTTTCCTGTGAAGGTGCAGTTTTCAACAATCGCCTTGGAGGTGCTGAAAATAGTAAGGGCGCCGGAATTTTTGAACGGTTTCTCTCCGGACTGATTGGCTACCACGTCCTGTCCGGTATTGGAAATATTACCGACAAACAAACAGTTGATCATCTTGCCGGCGCTTCCAGGTAATAAGTCCACTCCGGATCCGGTCACCTGGGTTCGGTTTCCCCTTATGATGCAGTCTCTTAAAATTACCCATTGATCGTTATAGCCCTCATGTTGTACGGATATGCCGGCCCCACAGGGACTGGTGAAGTTATCAAAAACTTCCATACCGATCAAGGTGGGGTAGGATCGTCCGAATATCTTGATTCCTCCGCCGTCTGCATAGAAAAAAAGATTTTTGGGTAGGGTGCGATCCGGTTCCAAACGGTGCGTTAAACGACGAATGACAAAGCCGTTGGCCCCGGTAACTTTAAATCCCTGAACCACGGTTTTATTTGAAATGCCGTTTCCTATGTAGATGACGTGATTGACAACGGCGGGGTGACTGGGATCGTCAGGATTGGACAAGGACGGGTTAGCCGCCGTTAGGGTTACATTGCCAACGGCGATCAATTGAATGCCCTCATGCCTTCGATTCAACCAAATTAAGGCCTGACGTTTGCTGTTTGGACGATAAATTCCCGGATGAACTTTTACGACTTTGATTTCGGGGTCTTCAGATGCCAATCGCAAGGCGTCTTGAATCTGATCTTCCGGATACACATGATAGGCATCGTCTTTTTTTTCAATGGCGTTTGCACAGGTAATAAAAGCCAGAAGCAACCCTCCGAACATAATTTTTTCAAGCATCGTTACATTCCTTTCCACTCATGGTGACGTTGCCTTTTCAAGGAATTCAATTTGCCCCATGTAGTCCACTTCAATGTCGCGAGTGCCTTCTGGAATCTTCAAGTCCATTCGGCGTCCATTCGGCCAACGAATTTCCACACCGATCGGATCGGCGGCCAATCCCATTATGAAAATGGATCCATCCTGGGACCAGTATCCCGAACCGGCATGCGACTCCCGTGCCGGCCCTCTTGTATTCTGGTAGACGATCCGGACCACCGCGCCGATCCCTCTGGGGTTCTCTGCTGGACCGGACAATCGTATACGCAATCCCGGTTGAGCCCCCACATTGTGAAACAATTTAGTGGGCGCACCGTTCTGGCTGACGACTAGATCCAGGCGTCGGTCGGCGTCGTAATCCGCCACCGCTGCGCCTCGCTGCTCACCGTAAATGCGGACGCCACTTTCCGTGGCGGTAAGGGGATTGAAGGTTCCATTACCATTGCCGCGTAACCATAAGCCACGGCCCGCGTCGTGCCGGGAAGTCCGGGGGCGTGTCATAAAAAAATTCTGACTTAGAAAGACATCCTCGGCGCCATCTCCGTCGCCGTCTCCAACACAGACAGCAAATGCCGGTGTCCATTGGGCTTGGTATGGCAGTGGATGTCCTTCAAAACGTCCGCCTTGATTCAGGAATACCATTGAGGCAAGTGTGTTCAACTTCAGCATTCGTGATTTTTGGAAGAGGGGGCCCAGGGTCTGTTTGATATTCGCACTGCTATATTCTTGGTGCGTGCGTAAATGTTCCACAACAGAAGGCAGGAAGGTGGCGATGTAATCCCGGTTTCGCATCGGTGCCCAATCGTTCATATCTGAATCAAAGCAAGCCTCCAGCATACTCACGGCTCCCGTTCCGTCGAATTCTCCATAATAGAGGCGTGGTAGACGGTTGCCGAAGGATTCGTAAGCTGTGTTGAGCCCCCAGTTGCTCAAGACCAAATCGAGCAAGCCGTCGGCATTGAAATCTCCGACGCCGACCCCGTTCCAGCGTCCAAGATAATCCTGAAAACCATAGGATTCACTTGCGTCGGTAAACACGCCTTTGCGGTTCAGTAAAAGTCGTGGAATGCCCCAGTCACAGGCCAGAACCAAATCCGGATCAGCATCGTTGTCCACATCACAGAAAACAGCTCCACTGACCAATCCAATTGATTTCAAGGCCTTGGCATTTCGTGGATCCACGGTAAACCTACCTCCGTCGTTGATCAGCAGCAGCGAAGAAACGGGTTCCGGGTAGCGGGAAGGGGACATATGTCCTCCGACAAAGAGGTCTAAATCTCCATCGCCGTCGATATCCGCCATAGCCAACGCGCTTGAGCCTGCAGCCTGAGGTGGTAACGATTTGTCGACTCGCTCTGATTCTGGATTCATGATCCACACCGGGGGGGTGAGGTCCGTCGAGTTGTCTTCATAATTGGAAGACCCCACAAGTATCCTGCAACCCGTTTCTGTTTCCCAAATCACCACACCGGTTTGATCGCGAGTCACCACTTGATTGATGGAGGTGGAGTCGAGGGTCTTGAAGCCTCCTTTGGTGTCATTGATGAAAACCGCCATGTGGCCATTTTTACCCGCACCGATGATAAGGTCTTGCCAGCCGTCACGATTGACATCTCCCCAGGCGACGCCGGGCCCGAACTGACTCAAACGATGGGGAATTGAAGGGTGCTGTTTAAAGTCGTCAAACGGCGTTTCCACATGTCTGTGATTCAGCTTTTCGCTGAGATCTTCGAAAAGTGGAGCAGGTGTCGATAGGGGGGCGGTCAAGATTTCGGCAGGCTGTGCGCCTGATTCATTAATCTCGTAGATGTGATTTGGTTTGACTCGAGATAAGGTGCTTACCCGCCCTCCGGGCCAGTCAACACGGATGGTCAATGTTTCTGCTTTTCCGACCGCGAACACCCGGGTTGGATCGTCTCCGGACATATAACGTCCGCCACTGTGAAGCTGCTGGCTTTGTTTTACCGGGCCTCCTATGACGGTAATCTTCGCCCCGATTCCCTGGGTGTTTGCCCCAGCGCCTTTCAGGCGTACTGCAATTCGCGGCGCCGAAGATTCGCTGCGATACAGGAGTGCCTGCCCGTTCAGACAGTTCACCACTACATCCTGGTCACCGTCATTGTCCAGATCGGCCAGGGCAAATCCGTTGGACACGGATGTCGAGTCGAATCCCCAATCCGCCCCGACTTCATTAAACCTAAGATTGCGTTGGTTCTGAAAAGCGACATTGGGAGTATTCAACGGCGGGTAGAGCAGCAGTGTTTTCCGACTCTCATTAATAGAATTGATGCGAAGCTTTTCAATACGCAACTTTGTGTCCATGTTATCAACGTCATAAGGGAATCCGTTGGTTACCAGAATGTCTTCCCAACCATCCAGGTCAACATCGAGAAAAATGACCCCCCAAGTCCATTCTGAAGCCGTGACCCCGGCGTAATGTGCGATTTCCGCGAAGGTGTTGTCTCCCTGCGAAACAAAGAGTGTGTTGCGTCGTATTTGAGGTTGGTTGTCGATCTCTCCGATACGAGTCGTCTGTTCACTTATGATGACACTATACTGCGTCATCAACAGACGCCGTGTGCGACTTAACATATCCACCACCATAAAGTCATCAAAACCGTCTCGGTTGACATCCGCGAAATCGACCCCCATGGAAAAAAAGCTGGTTTGCCATGCGAGGGGATCCAGTGATTGGAAATGTCCCTGACCGTCATTGACCCAACAACGATCGGGCGTAAAAGCGTCATTGCACACATAAATATCGGGCATCCCGTCACCGGTGAAATCGTGGAAGATTACCGAAAGTCCCTGATCTCGGCTTGCCTCTTCGAGCGGTTGCCCCTGATGATCCAAAAAAGCACCTTCGGTCCATGGGACAGGGGTGAATACGCCTTTACCGTCATTGAGATACAAGGCGTCGGGTTCCCCTAACTCGAACATCTGCCCATCCACCACCTTGATTCTTTTAGCGTATCTTCCCCGGACAACCCATTGGCCGTTTATCTTTTTCACGTTGATTCGACCTCCGGTTCGCAGTATGGACGTCACCCCGTAGTTTGCTACGTAGATATCTAAATCACCGTCGCCATCGATATCCGCCAGGGCCATTGAAGTCGCGCCAAGTTGCGATTCCAGTCCTGAGCTTTTCAGTTTGTTGACGAATCCTTCTTCGGTATTTATGAATAAGGCATGCGGTCCGCCCATGGACAGGACGAGCAGATCAAGACGACCATCGCCGTTCACATCTGCGAAGGTGGCTCCAGTGGTGGTTTGGTCTTCCAGTCCAACGCCGTGCCCGTCCGTGACGTCTTCAAATCGCCATTGGCCCAGATTTCGATATAACTTGTTTGAGCCAGTGAGTTGGCACAAATAAATGTCGGTCAGCCCATCCCCGTCATAGTCTCCCAGAGCGACACCGGAACCGTTCATGAGATTGATGTTCCTCATGGTTCTGGTATCACTCAAGAGGTTGGTGAAATCCACCCCGGTATCTTTGGGGGCCATGAGAGCGAAGCCGGGCTTGCCGGGACTGGGTTGGACCGCCGCTGCGCGATGATTCTGATGCTGATGCCAGATCAGCGATTGGGCTGCGAGACGGCCGTTGTGTGGCGCTGTGCCTAAAATTCCAAGCCACATTCCAGCTAATGCCCATCGAAAAAAAAGGCTATGAATCCCCGTAAAGTTTTTCTGAAAACTAAGTGGAGGTTCCTTTTTCATCGTAAATAGTGAAGTTAGGTGTTCGCCATCATCGAGCCAAGAAAAAAGCCTTTCAAGAAGGATATCTGCAAATTCAGTTTATTTTTCTTGCAATTTAATCCAATCTGAATATTTATCACTGTTCCCCAATTAGAACAAGAAATGGGTAATATTCTGAAAATGAGAAATACATATAGATCTGAACTGATAGTCCTTTTGTCGTTGGTGTTATCGACGTTTACCGTGAAAGCCGGGCTGCTGGAACAGCTTTTTTATGATGGGGTGTTCGATGTGGATGGCAATACTACAACAGATGTCGCCGACCTACTCGCCTTTCCGGACTTTCCTGACTTTCCCGCGGACTTTCTTCCACTGGAAGAAGGGCTAAGCACGCCTCGTGATCAGGGCGATGACTTCGGCTCATTGATCAGAGGATATCTTCAAGCTCCCAAGACCGGTAGCTATACTTTTTACACCGCCAGTGATGATGCTTCGATATTTTCTCTGAGCACGGACCATACTCCCGCGAACCTGCAATTGATCGCAGAAGAAACGGGCTGTTGTACTTCCTTGTTCACCGGCGCCCGACTCGAAGAACGCAGCGGTACCGTTGAATTGGTCAAAGGTGATATCTATTACTTCGAGGCGATCTACAAAGAAGGTGCCGGAGGTGATTGGATGGATGTCGGTTGGGAACATCCTGATGGGGTTCAGGAAATAGTTCCACGCGGCTCGGTTTTCCCCGGTCTTCGCACCGGTCCCCCTATTTTTGAAATCGAACCGTTTGACGTATTCACCGATGA
>DUCD01000474.1:8346-10850 GCA_012959985.1 Verrucomicrobiales bacterium
GCAGCCAATGACGTTTCAGTGGTCAAGGAATGGCGTTGACCTGCCGGGCGAAATCCTGGCCACTTTGGCGATTGAATCTCCCGGTGTGAGTGAAGACGGGTCTCGTTACAGTTTGACTGCCTCGAATTCCCTCGGTTCGGCAACCACTTTCGGTGCCACGCTGTTTGTCTTACCGGATCTGCTCGCACCCGAAGTCTCTTCGATCGATACTCGAGGCAATCCGCATGGTTTGACCCTTTTCTTTTCTGAGTCGGTGACCGAAGCCTCGGCGACAGACTTAAGTAATTACTCAATTGATAACGGCGCCGTGACCATCAGCAGCGCGGTGTTGACAGGAAAACGTTTTGCTAACGGCGTCGGTGAACCCGGCGATCTTCGAGTCACCTTGACCTTGGAAGGCGCCGGTTGGCAGAAGGGCAGCAATCATACGATTTCGGTTAGCGGAATCACTGACAAGGCGGAAACTCCCAATAGCATGCTTTCGATTACATCGTCGTTTTTCTATGGAGCAGGACAGTTGGTCGGATGGGATTTCAATGGTGGACTGCCCGAGGATTCCGAGGTCGCCGGTGTCTCTGAGCACAGTGCCGATGAAGGAGTCGATGGCAGTGGCGCTTTGATTATTACCCGTAATCTCGGAAGCCAATTGGGAGGTTGGACCAGTCCACTTATCGGAACGGTCGAGCAAATCATCCTGGACTTTGATATCTATATCGACGATGGAACGGCAAGACAGGCGGACGGTATCAGTTTGGGTGTTGGAGATGATTTGGAAGGGGCGACGGCATTCGGAGAGAATGGTCGAGGCTCGAAACTGAGGGTCAATTTTGACAACTGGGATAATGGCGGAATGGAAGCCCCGGCGATTGACATCGTTTGGGAAAATGAGGTCGTTGCCACAGTTTTGGTAGGCACCACGGCGGATTCCGGATTGGACACCGACGGTTGGTGGCCCGTCCACATCGAAGTGACAGCGGCAGGAGATGTTACCGTTGTTTATAATGAGGATGTTATCCATGATAGGGTCAATATCCCCGGTTGGACGACCATTGAGAATGCCCGGATGGCATTCGGTGGCCGAACGGGCGGAGCCAATGCGAACCAATGGATCGATAATATCTCTTTTAGCGTGGAAGGAGGTGCCGTCGGTGTCGTTGAAATCAATTCCCAATCGTCGAGCGCGACTTTGAAGGAAAACGATCCGTTTGTGCTGGAAGTGGCCGCTGTGGGAGCAAGCCCTATAAGCTACCAATGGTACTTTAATGGAGATCCGATCGAGGGGGCCACCCAAAAGGACCTTAGGGTCGCGCAAGCGACTCTGGATACCGAGGGCACTTACACCGCTGTGATTCAGAACGAGTTCAGCGAAGCCGTTATCGAAGATATCGTCATCACCATTCCGGGAGACAGGGATGCGCCGGTAATTGAGGGGATCCGTGGCAGTGGCACCTTCCTATCGGCGTTTATCACCTTCGATGAGCAGGTCTCGCTGGAGACTGCCGAGAATATCGCCAATTATTCAATTGTGAATTCGGCATCCGGTGAGTCATTGGCCGTTTCCCGGGCCACTTTGAGAAGTGAAGGACTTACAGTTAAATTGGATACAGGCAGGCAGACTTCCGGAGAGACTTATTTGGTGACCGTCACAGGATTGGCCGATGTCTCCGACCGCGCCAACGAGATTCTGATCGCTCAGGCATTCTTCAATTCGTTTTTGGTTGGCGGTGCTGACGTCGTTGATTCCTGGGATTTCAACGACAACCTTCCCGCAGGATCTGATGTGGCCGGATCGGCCCAATTCAGTCCGAACGAAGGCGTTGATGGCTCCGGTGCCTTGGTTCTGACCCGTAATGAGGGCGGTCAGCTGGGCGGTTGGCTCAGTGCTGAGGTTGGAACAATCGACAATTTCATCATCGACTTCGACATCTACATTGCCGATGGGACAGCCATTCAGGCCGACGGACTCAGCATGTCCATTGCGGATGACCTTGTGCCGGTTCGTGCATTCTCAGAGAATGGCATTGGCTCGCAACTGAGTGTGAACTTTGATAACTGGCAAAACGGAGATGAACCAGCTCCTGAGATAGAAATCAACTGGGATGGTGATCTCGTTGCCACCGTTCGGATGGGAACCCAGGAGGAATCCGGTTTAGACACCGATGGTTGGTGGCCGGTTCATATGGAATTGACCTCCGACGGAGATGTCACCCTCCTCTACAACGGTGAATTGATCCATGACAGCGTCAATATTCCGGAATACGCCGCCATCGAAAATGCCCGGATCGCTTTCGGGGCACGGACAGGTGGTGCGAACGCCAACCAGTGGATTGACAACTTCCGTATGACCCGAACAAGTTTTGAGGTGCCACCTCCAGCGCCTGCGCCACCGGCACCTCCAACGCCGCCAGTGGATGGCGATGCGACCCTCTCCATCTCAACGGATGCTGACGGGAATGTAGTTGTCACGTTCACCGGAGTTCTTCAAACCGCACCGGATGTGACCG
>DUCD01000475.1:0-2938 GCA_012959985.1 Verrucomicrobiales bacterium
CGTTATTGTCAAAGTCGAAAAGAGGCCAGGGAATTCATTGAGAATTCAGAACGCTCCAGAATAAGGTTTGGCCAGGAAGCCTTTGTTATGTCGCCAGGATTTCGCATGGAGGCCATTGCTTGCTGGAAAAAATTGAAACCTTTGAATGTCACCCTTTCATTAGCGGTTGATTTCTATATTGAGAATGCTCCCGAACCCGGAACACATTATTCCATTCATGATCTTACTTCTGAATTCCTGAAATCTCGGAAGCAGATGAACTGCAGGCCCAGAACAATGGCCCAGTATGAAAGTTATCTTCGTGTCCTGAATGAAGAATTCGGTCCGACTGAGTTAATAAGTCTGAAGCGCCCTAAGATTGAAGATTGGTTGGAGGAATCTGAATGGTCTCCAAGAACAAAAAAGAACTACCTGGTCACTTTGACGACTCTGTTCAATTTCGCCATCAACAAGGGGTATTGTCAGGAAAACCCCGTTGCGAAAATCAATCGTCCAATCCTGGAGGATAGGCCCGTGGAAATCTTGACGGTCAGACAGGTGAAAAACCTCCTTTCGAAAGCGTCGGAATATGATCCACAACTAATCCCATCCCTTACCATTGGTTTGTTTGCAGGATTGCGTCGATCTGAATTCTTTGAGCTTGAGTGGTCGGAAGTCGACCTTGATGAACGAACTATTGAAGTCAAGGCAGCCAAAGCCAAGACCCGTCAGCGAAGAGTTATCCATATGCAGGATAACCTGCGCGAATGGTTGATGAATCATCGGAAAACCAAAGGCCCGATATGTCCGGAAAAGCATATCGATGGTTTTTCCGAAAGACTGCGAAAATTGGCCGGTAAGGCAGGGATTGATCCCTGGCCACACAATGCGATCCGGCACAGTTTCGGCAGTTACTTTCTCGCCAAAACAAAGGATGAAAACCT
This sequence comes from Verrucomicrobiales bacterium, assembly GCA_012959985.1. GTDB lineage: Bacteria > Verrucomicrobiota > Verrucomicrobiia > Limisphaerales > DUCD01 > DUCD01. The sequence goes on from DUCD01000475.1 coordinate 924, forward strand.
AACTGCCAAGGAAATGGGGAATTCACCTCAAATCATGCATAAACATTACCGCGCCATGGTGAAATCCGGTGAGGCCGCCAAATATTGGAAATTGGTTCCATCGATTTGTTTATGAGGATGTAAATTTTCTCCAGAGAAATGATGTTCTAGTGGGGGACAACGATTAATCGAACCGGATCCATACGGGACTCCTCTATCCATTTCTACAATCGTTCCGGTGCATTCCCCGTGCGCTTACAGGAGATCGGCACGGCCAGCGTCAAGAACTTCGTGGCCGCCTCAAATTGCTGGTTTGGGCGTGACCTGTCGGAGTTCAATTTCTACCTCATGCCGCTTTCTTTCGTAGCCTTACCTCAGCAGACCCAAGCCGTGGTGTTGAACCAGGAAGAGAAAAAATTCCTTGCCTTCATTGATAACCTCGAACCAGACGAGGAAGACACAACTTCGCCGTATTCAGTCTGCGTCAACATCGACATCAAATTCACCCGTTCCAAAGCTAAAGACGCTCTCGGAGTCAACATCACAAACAACCCGAATGCCCCCGAAGTCCGATTGACAGAAGAACAAGTACAAGAACGTTATCCGTGGGAATACAGCCGGCTCACGAGTGAATGCCTAAAACGGTATAAAGATTTCAAGCGCGATAAAAAATACCATTTTACTCGTAAGAAGCTGGCTAGAGATCGACGCTTTGGTTATCTACGTCTACTCGATCCAGGCAAACCAAAAGGCCAGAAAAAGCCGTTTTTCAACCCAAATATAATGATGGAATTGGATAAACATTACAAAAAAATTTAATCAAAGTATTGTGTAAATTAAGCAGCTCCTATGCCGCGGTTTACTTAAGTCTTCTGTAGCTCAGCTATTTACTCTGATATAAAATTCTTAGGTGAATTGATATGGAGGAAACGTTACATTCCTTCCTTGAAATATGTTTATGATTCAATTCCCAGAATCTTGACTCTACAAAATAAAAACCAAGAAGGGTTCCCCGGTCAAGGAGGTTGCCAGGACAGGCGGAAGAACCGGGTTGCCCTTCTTGGAGAAATTCGTCAATCGTCATCAGCCCCTGGCACATTGATCCGGAACACGATCGGATTGTGATCCGAGTAAGCCTGACGGAAACTGTTGTGAACATACGGATCTCCCGGATACGGCTTGAAGGAATGTTTCATTCCCCACGGCTGCCGCATCGCCTCGACAAGATCCACTACTTTTAAATCAAACGTCTGATCTACCTCCGTAGAATAAACCGGATCGAACATCACGTGGTCATAAGGATGAGGGCTCTTCGGACTCGTGTTCGTCGCTCTCAGCTCATCGTTCAAGGATACAAATCCACTCGGTGTGGCCGCAGTCAGCTCAGCCCCATTATAAATGTTCATATCTCCGAGGATGATGAAGTCGTGCTCGACTGAGTCATTGGCTGCGATCCAGTTTCCAATATTCAACAGCTCATGCTGACGGCGTTTCCGTGGTAATGTTCCACTGCCCGGCTTCAGGTGAACGGAGATCAGCACGAAATCGACATCCCCGTTGGCCGACCTTAGCGGGAAGGCATAAGGAACCCGTTCATAATCGTCATGATTGGACCGATCTGTAGCCAGGAATCTAGAGTAGCGACCAGATTGGTGTGAAAATATACCCTAAGGTCCGCCATGATGACTGGATTTCAGCTTCTTCCCAGCAACTAGACTAAATCGGCGGCATCCCGGACAATATTGGGAATGACGGGACAGGGGATTTCTGTATAATAGGGATTGTGAAAATTCGTGGTACAGATTTCGTAATGTTTAACGTAATCGATATGCCTAAGGCAGTTCGATTTTACCGGGAAATTCTTGGCCTGCCTCAGGAAGTTGACACTGAGGGCTTTGCCGAGTTCAACTGTGGCAACATCACTTTTTCATTGTTAAAAGATTCTGATGCAGGCAAGGCCCTTGGCCAAATCGCGTTCGCCGTGGACGATGTCCAGGCCGCTTATATTGAGTTGAAAGAAAAAGGGGTATGCATTG
>DUCD01000475.1:3126-3965 GCA_012959985.1 Verrucomicrobiales bacterium
TGAAGATGAAGGAACTGGTAGCGCTGCTGGAGAGTCTCGGAGCGCGCGAAGTGAAGACTTATGGCCAAAGCGGCAACGCTGTATTCCGACATCGGGGAAGGGTCGCCGCTAGACTGGCGGGGAGGATTAGTGCCGCGATAGGGAAGGCTTACGGATTTGAGCCGTTTGTGATGATGCTGGAGGTAGAGCAACTGGCACGGGTTGTTGCGGAGAATCCGTTTCCTGAGGCTGAGTCCGAACCGGGAGCGCTAGCTGGTGGGATTTCTGGGAACCATCCCGGAAAATCCGGACCTGGAGATGCTCGAAGCGGTTAGAAGGGAAAGTGAGCGTTTTGCGCTGAAAGGCGATGTGTTTTACTTTTACGCGCCGGAGGGATTCCACAAGACAAAAATGGGAGGGAAGCTCGAGAAAGCACTGGGAGTGGGTAAGACCGGGACGGGCCGCACCTTGGGCACCTTGATGAAGGTGATGGAGATAGTCAGGGCCAAAGAGTTGTGCTCTCAAGGGCTCAAGAACCGGGAAATTGCGGACACCCTTGGCATTCCACTCGCTACTGTGAAGCGCTATCTGGCAGAATGATCAAAACAAGACAGCCACAGCCGCAAATGTAAGAGAATTAGGTATTCCATTACCGATTGTTCAGGATTCCGGATTCTTTCCCCGTCGGCTTCTCCGGGAGAAGCGGACTTGGGAGCAAATGCTAATTTGAAACCTCTAAGAGGTTAACGAATTCCGGTTGCAAGCTTCTTCAATTGAGCATTGTGAGGTGGACCCCGAAAATCGGGCCAGGTGCTAAGCTATGATTGTGGTGGTCGGGTGCGGATTGTAAAACCGAACCC
>DUCD01000475.1:4027-4934 GCA_012959985.1 Verrucomicrobiales bacterium
AGGCGATAAAAGGTATTAAGACAATTCAGCAGATTGCAAAGAATTACGATGTCCACCCGGTTCAGGTCTCCGAGTGGAAAAAGAAGATGGCCGAAGGGGCCTCGGAGGTCTTCGGACCGAGTCGGGGCAAAAGCAGGGAGGAGGATTTTGAAAGGGAGCGCGACCAACTGCACTCCAAGATCGGGCAGCTAACTGTAGAGGTGGATTTCCTGAGAAAAAAGTCCAAACAGCTCGGTCTGTAAGGGAGCGCGTTGAGCTGCTGGACAAAAAGCATCCCGAATTGAGTATGAGAAAACAGTGTGAGCTGCTGAGTGTGGCTCGGTCATCCGTTGAATACCAGCGAGTGGCGGAGAGCGCGGAGGATCTTCGAATTAAACGGCTGTTGGACGAAATCTATCTGATCGATCCATGCCTTGGAAGCCGACGCCTGGTGGCAATTCTGGATCGCGACCATAGTGTGAAGGTGAACCGCAAACGGCTGCAGCGGCTGCGTCGTGAAATCGGCCATGAGGCAATCTGGTGCAGGCCGCGCACGAGCATTGCGGACGATGGCCACCGGAAGTATCCCTACCTGCTGCGGGGCCTGAGCGTCAATCGGCCCAACCAGGTGTGGTGTGCCGACATCACCTACGTGCCGATGCCCGGTGGTCAAGCCTACCTTTGCGCGGTGATGGACTGGTATTCACGAAAGGTGATTGGATGGGCGATTTCCAACACCATGGAAACCGGGCTCTGCCTGACGGCTCTGAATCAGGCTGTCGAAGACACCGGTCACGTACCCGAGATCTTCAACACCGATCAGGGCTGCCAGTTCACATCTGCGGAATGGCTTGGTCGATTGCAGGAACTCGGAGTGAGGATCAGCATGGACGGCCGGGGGCGCTGGATGGACAACGTATTCATCGAG
>DUCD01000475.1:5029-10797 GCA_012959985.1 Verrucomicrobiales bacterium
CATCGAGCGGTTGTGGCGGAGTTTGAAGTATGAGGAAATCTATCTGAAGGAACATGCCACGCTTGTCACGCTGCAGGCCGGATTGAAACATTGGTTCGGGCAGTACAACTATGCTTCATAATGCCTCACTGTTCTATGTGCCTATATTTCTAAGGTTTCTTGATTTGGGTTTGGTCCTGCGGGGTTTCCATTGCGGGTTTGTACCCGCATACACAGTGCTTGACTTTGTTCTGTTTCGAGATTCTGCCGATTGAATACCCAGGGTCCGTCAGGAAGCGGATGTTCTCCTTGGATTTCTCCACGGTCGACAGCGAGCCGGAGAGTTTTTGTGCTAATCTTCAGAAACCCTGCGGCTTCGGTCAAATCAGTGAGGCATTATGAAGCATAGTTGTAGTATTCCAAATATGAATATAACATCTTCCTCAGATGATTCTCGTTGATAATGATCACGTGATCCAGGCAGTCTCGGCGTATTGATCCAATTATCCTTTCGCAATTTGGATTTTGCCATGGAGATCGATACGCCGTCTTGATTTCCTTGATGTTCATTCCTTTCACTCGGGCGGAGAATTGTCCGCATGTAGATGCAGTCGTTATCACGCAGGAGATACTTCGGTGCGGTATCCCATGGAAATGCTTCAACGATTTGTTGGGCGGTCCACCCAGCCGTTGGATTCTCGGTCACATTAAAATGCACTACTTGCCGACGCTCATGCAGTAATACGACAAATACGTAGAGAACACGAAATGTTGCCGTCGGGACTGTGAAAAAATCGATTCCCGAAATTGCTTTGCCTTCATTGGCTAAAAATGTTTTCCAACTCGGGGAAGGTGGACCGTTCCTCCTGATACGATATCGATCAACGGTCACCTTGCACACAGTTATTCCGAGCTTCCCAAGTTCTCCGATGATGCGGGGAGTCCCCCATGTCGGGTTGGCTCGGTTCATGGTAAGAATAAGTTCGCGGATTTCCGGCTCTATCTTTGGTCGGCCGGGTTCGGACCTTTGACATAGTTTTCTCCAGAATCTTCTGAACCGTCTTTTCTGCCAATCAATGACGGTTCTTGGGCGGGCAATTTTAAGCAGTCTTTGCCAGCCATTCACAAACCTTGAGTATAAAACCCAAAACACCCGGTCTGTTTCCCGGAATCGCGGTTTTCCCTTGTTCCGATGTAAAACCATCAACTGCTGCCGTAAAGCCAAGTTTTCCAGAACTAAGGATCGCTTGGTCAGGAATCCATCGGCAAAGGATTTTAAAAACAATTTCGACCACAAAAACATAGAGGAAACACCATACGCATCAGATCCGTAAGATCAACAGTATCAATTGCGACGAATATTCAGGAACCACAGCCTTGAAAAATCTGAAATGCAAGTTGAGTCGAACCACAGTGGCGAATATCCTGAGAGAGAATGGAATGGATCCGGCGCCGGAACGATCGAAGAAGCGCAACTGGAAAACATTTCTAAGATCACACTGGGAACATATGGCGGCAAGCGATTTCTTCAGCGTGGAAGTGCTGACCTTACATGGACTGGTCACGTACTACGTATTGTTTGTGATCGAGCTGTCAACAAGGAGAGTGAAAATCGTTGGGATCACACCCAATCCGGATGGAGAGTTCATGGCGCAGTGTGCAAGAAACTTGACAGACTGCGATGATGGATTCCTTCAGGGAAAGAAATATATAATCCACGATCGAGACAAAAAATACACGGACCAATTTGATGAACTGCTCGAAGATACCGGAGTGAAACCGGTCAAGCTACCGCCCCGTTCACCAAACTTGAATTCCCACGCGGAAAGGTACGTGCTTTCAATAAAATCGGAGTGTCTAAATCGATTCATGATTGTTGGAGAAAAGATGCTTAGGAATATCATCGAAGAATACGGAAATCATTATCATAGCGAAAGAAATCACCAAGGAAGAGGCAACGAATTGATTGACACGACACACCTGAGTGAAGAAGCGACCGGGAAAATTGTGAAGATGTCGCGACTCGGAGGCGTGTTGAATTACTACGAACGGCAAGCAGCCTAAACCGGGAAGAATTCACAAAAGGGAAGGGGAATGAAGAAGCGAAAACATAAAGGTGGACGAAAACGAAATCGGCACAAATCCTTGAGAGGAAATGAATCGAAATCTCGTTCAAAAAGAAACTGAAAAAAAAGAAGAGAAGAACAAAAAAGAAAGGAACGGTTTGAATTGCAGAATTCCGGTTCATTTTTTTTGACTTCGATCTAATATTTGGACAGGACGGGCTCGAAATCGTCGACTCGGCGCTGGCGGAGATTGAGCCGTTCGCGGACTTTAGGTTGTAGGGGCCGCCGAAGTGGCAGACCTCGGAAATGAAGGTGGTTGTCCATTGCTGAAGCCTTCAGGGCACAGATACTCAGATGACCTATCTGCCCATCCAGCCGCCATCAACAACCATGGTATGTCCTGACATGTAATCCGAAGCCGCCGAGGCGAGAAAAACGACAGGTCCCTTAAAATCTTCCGGCTTCCCCCAGCGTCCTGCTGGAATCCTGCCAAGAATCGCTTTACTGCGTTCCGGGTCATCCCGCAAGGCTTGCGTGTTATCGGTGGCAATATAGCCGGGGGCTATCGCGTTTACCTGCAGCCCTTTGCCTGCCCACTCGTTGGAGAGCGCCATCGTCAGTTGACCAATACCGCCTTTGCTGGCTGCGTAACCGGGAACAGTGAGGCCGCCCTGGAAAGTGAGTAGAGATGCCGTGAAAATGACCTTACCCTCTCCGCGGTCAATCATCTCCTTACCGAATTCCCGCGAAAGCACAAACTGTGCGTTAAGATTTACTTCCTTTACCTTATCCCAAAACTCATCCGAGTGCTCCGCTGCCGGCGCACGCAAGATGGTGCCTGCGTTATTTACAAGAATATCAATGGTAGAAAAATCGGCTTTAACCTTCTCGATAAAGCTATACAGTGCCTTGCGAACGCTGAAGTCACAGGCATATGCCTTAAACCTCCGGCCTGTCGCCCGCACTTGTTTTTCTACCGCGGAACCTTCACTCTCCATGGTGGCACTGACACCGATAATATCCGCACCCGCTTCAGCCAGGGCGACGGCCATCGCTTTGCCGATGCCGCGTTTACAACCCGTTACCAAGGCAACTTTTCCGTCTAGATTGAAATTCTCGAGTATCATTATTCCAAGTCAGCAATGGCAATGTGATCCATATCATCAAAACGCCGATTTTCTCCGCCCATGCTCCAGCAAAAAGTATAAGCTCCCGTGCCGCAACCGGAATGAATCGATCACATCGGTGATATGACCGCCTGCTCGTTAGCAATAGTAATGTGGCGCGTCTCCTCCTTCGGTCCCATCATGTGAAAGACTCTGGCTGCCTCATCCATTCCGAAGTACATATATACCTCTGTGCGGCGCTCGTGAGTATGGCAGGGCATCGTGTTCCACACGCTGCCGGGTTCCAGGACTGTAAACCCCATGACAATCTGACAGCTCTTGATGCCGTTTTCATGAATATACTGATAAATAGTACGCTTGTTAGCATCTTCCATCGTGCCTAGATTCAGCACGTTGGCTTCCGCTTTCGTGGCATGAGTTGTCGGTAATTCCGTATGGGCAGGATAGCTGACCATATAGAAGCGGGCTGGATCATCGGCATCGGAACTGGTAAAAAATACCTTCTTGCTGCCGCGGCCAATGTAGAGCCCATCAAGATTTCCCATATTGTATTCGCGGCCGTCGACTGTAACGGTTCCGTCACCACCAATGTTCAGGACACCGATTTCACGGCGCTGACAGAAATAATCGGCCGCCAGCTCCTTGCCTGCTTCCAGCGACAAGCTCGAATCTGTAGGAACTGCCGCTCCGACAATTCCGCGTTCTACTTCGCAATAAAGCAGATTCAGTTTTCCTGTTTCAAAAAGACTGATGAGAAAGGAATCACGCAGTTCCTCTGTCGTCATCCGGTTATATTCGTTTTTTCCAATGGTGTATCTGACGTCCATTACAAGTTCTTTCAATTGCTGATGTATGTAATTATTCTGTATCTGTCTGTGCTTGGAAACCATTGAGGTAAGCTTCCCATTCCGCTGCAGTATTGATTTCACCTGCTTTCTTCCAGCCGTATCCGGCATTAAACTGCACTTGACCCTTTTTATCCGTTTTAGTAATAAGAAGGGTATGATCTTCAAGCTTTTTTCCTGTTACATAGAGTTCATGTTTTTCAATCCGTGAAGGATCCATAAGGACAGCTGTTCCGAGCTCGGAACCATCAAGCTTTTCCCAGACAGAGACCCATCCCTTATCAAGATTCTTAGAGAGCTTATTAGATTTCATGTGCCTTAGCACACCAACTGCAATCGGTAGGTCTATAGCAATGTTGTCATTCTTCCAGAAAGTGGACTCAGTCTTAAACAAACGGTCTCCAAGCTTGAGAGAGATTTTCTTATCCTCCTTATAGCTGTCACCGTCATGCTCCCAATAATAGGTCAATACAAAGACCGATTCCTCTTTACTGGATTTCACGATCTTCCATTGCTTAAATACGTTAGATAGAACCATCTTCCCATCAAGCCATAGAGCGACACCGCCACAACCGCGCGAAGCACCTACCTTATAGGGATCATAGCCTTCACCGTGATCCTTGTGATACGACTTGCCTTCGGCATTCTCCTTATACCACTTGTTGATGATCGGGTAATCCACGCGCTTCAGCCAGCAGTCAATTCCACTGTTCTCAGCAGAAGCAAACAAGGCCGGTCCGTAGGCACGAAAAGCAATTTTATCATTCTCCCAGGCAAAATCATCTGATCGTGCCGGCACGAAACGACAAAAGGTCCCTGGCTCAACAGCTCCCGCTGTAGTAAGGGAGATTGTTGCCAACAGTGTTATCAATATGAGTCGCTTCATGTTTTTCCTTTTACTGTAATGAATGTTATTTCTTATAAATCGCTTTCCCAAAATACTTCTCGATTCGAATCAATGCTCAACAATACTGAAGTTCAATGTCAATGGAGTACCGTCGACACCCTCTACTACCGGAGTAGCGGTTATCGTGTGAGCTCCCGGATCCAGTTTCCAGCCAGTATAATTGCCCTCCCTTTCAGCCGTAAAAGCATACGGATAACTATTATCAGCGATGAATGATTCATCGCCGTTATATGCGATCTTCACTCGATCCGGTGACATCGGGTTTGCATTGACACGGATACTCAGATTTCTGGTAGGCAGAGTCGCGTAATCCAAAACAGCCCCTTCAGAGATAGGATCAAATGCCGGTATTGCATAATTATTCTCCGCGTTGATCAGCGTGAAACTCTCAATAGATGGTCCACGCTTGACGGGTTCTTTCAGCCAGGTGGGCTGAGTGAATGCACCATTTCGGGCAATGTCCCAAATCTCTAAACGCACCCAACTCGCACGACTCAGGTCGATGGGAAAATTCATCTTTTCGCGACCAAACTCCCTGCTCTCCGACATGGGTATCGTATGTGTTTTTATCTGCTCGCCTTCACCCCAAACAATTTCAGCAAATCCGAGTGGAAAGGTCCATTCCACGTCCACAGAAACCTGATTCTTAGAAATCTTATGATCATGCAGCAGCACCTCACCGGTACTGATAAAGAAATCACCACGCCGGAGTACGTTCAATACCTCCGACCAATCCCCATCGTCCAGCGAGGGAAGTTCAGGCAACTTCAGGTAGTTGATATTCATCTGACTGTACAGTTCAGATTTCATATCAAGATAGAACATATCACCAGCCCCGACCAAT
>DUCD01000476.1:0-5528 GCA_012959985.1 Verrucomicrobiales bacterium
TCCAGAGACTTCTTCCACGCATGTCAGGCAACTGCGTCTCATGGATGCTTCACGGTTATTCGAAGAACCCTCAAATGGATGCCCGACGCTTACTACCGGTTGAGTCAATGAATTTCAACGCCCAGCGAGTCCTGAATCCTGGTGTTTTAGCCGGAGAGATGTTCTGTCTGAAACGGTGGAAAGGATCGGAATCCGAGGAACAGAGGAGGCGTAAGGTGACAAGCATGTGAGTGTCTGGCTTGAATAGTTCGCAGACGAATGCCATGATTGTTGAAAATGCAAATTTGATGAATACCGAAACACCCCTCACGAATGACTCGGCACAGGCTTCCGAGTTGGAATTGGACGAGCAGTCCATTGGCGCGAAGGATTTAACCATCGGAACTTTGATGAGGGAGTTGAATCTCCAGAAACGGCCCTTTCGACTTTTATGTCTGTTAATGGATGCTTTGGAAAAAAAACGACAGGGCAAAGGAATGGGTTGGTCTCGTCCGTGGAACAAAACCGGTTTGAATGTTTTCCGAACCCACGTCCAGAAACCTGAGGAAGATCAGGTTTGCATGGAGCCTCTGCAATCGTTGCTGGCTCATTTTTCAGCAGATATTCCTGCAGCGGAGAATGATTTTATAGAGGACCTGTTGGTTGATCCGAAGCTCATGGCTTTTACCTTTTACCACAATCATGATGACAAACAGGGCCAATATGAGGGCCTGACTCTGTCCTTGGGCCGAAGAGTGCCGGAGGATAAAACCAAACGGGATCGGCTGGATATTATTCTGGAAGACAAGCGGTGCAAGGGGGCCGTGGACCGAAAGGTGGACCGGATCCGTATTTACGTCTGTTCCTGGGATGACTACCAGAAGGATAAATCACATTTCCTATACGAAAACTGTCATTTGAATGAGGGGCAGCAGACCGTTGCTCAGGTCTTGTACGAATTCAGTTTGGGAAAATACCAGGAATGGAAAGATATCGAGGATCGCCAATGGAAACATTGGTCTTCCAATTATATCAGCTACTTCGGTGCCCGCACTTTTATCCCTGTGGGGACCGCCTTCGACTGATGATGGCTAGGGCTTGCTCTCCGAGCGCGCCGTTAGGTTAAGCATTTTCCGAAGGTGTTTTAAAACCGTCATCCCTGAAGCCGGCCGCGCCGAGGCCGGAATATGGGACAAATGAATACCGATTACAATGATCCGGGGTCGACGCCCCCAGCTTCAGGGGGAGGCTGAATTCCTTAACCTAATCGGGTCATCCAATGGAAAGCATCGACTTCGTAAAACGCGTCGACGAAGTCCCTACCGCTGACGCGTTTGTCCAAAAGACTCTGATATTCCGGTAGGTTTTGGATTGCGTGTGACGCCGTCTCCGTTTCAAAAGAAAACAAACAACTGCGTGCAGCACTTTCAAAATAAAAATCACCTAATTACTGATAAAACTAAAGTTTCAGGAGGATTGTCCGAAGAGAATTCTGAAAACAACTGAAATTGGAGGACTCCTATGGCTAACACACGTCAATTCAGCACATTTATAGTAGATGGTTATTTCTTCGATATTGAGGTGACTCAGGTCCAGGAAGTGATCAGTTATCAGGAAATGACCTCTGTCCCTTTGGCAGATTCAGTGGTCCGTGGTTTAATCAACCTTCGGGGGCAGATCGTCATGGCTATTGACATGCGGCATCGTCTTGAGTTGTCAGCTCGGTCTGACGCCAGCCAGCCGATGAATGTCATCGTGAATTCAGAGGATGGGCCGATCAGCTTATTGGTTGATGAAATTGGCGATGTATTGGAGGTGGAGGAATCCACAATGGAACAACTGCCTGAAAACCTGAAGGGAAGGGCCAGCAGCTTGATTTCCGGCATCTACAAATTGAAGGAGAAACTTTTGTTGTCACTTGATCTAGAGAAAATCGTCAATTTTTCGGCGGTGGGAACGGAAGCAAACTAAGAGAAGATAATTGTCAGGTGGGCGTTGTCATGACGAATGGACTCCTGACTGTTTGTGAAAGGCGTGATGCCCAAACATAAAATCCTGATAGTTGATGATTCATCAACAATGCGACGCAGGGTTGCCTCGGCCCTGACGAGCGATCCTGAACTGGAAGTGGTCGGCTACACCGCCAATGGGAAAATAGCACCGGAGAAGATTCCTCAGCTCAATCCGGATCTAGTGACGTTGGATGTTGAAATGCCTGTGATGAACGGGTTGGAGACCTTGGCCGCCATTCGGAAGAAATATGGGCAACTTCCCGTAATCATGTTCAGCACTGTGACACACCGGGGAGCATCGACAACTTTAGACGCTTTGTTTCTAGGTGCCAGCGATTATTTCGGAAAGCCTACGAATGTCAGTTCTTTCCAGGAGGCGGTCGAGAAAGTCCAGGTAAGTTTGGTGCCGAAAATCAAAGCCTTGTGCGGCAAATCCCTGAATACTCCGAGTGCTGTAGAGCCGCGTGACGCAGTGAGACGGAGCGTTGCCCCCCCAACCCTTCGGAAAAATATTCGACCCGCAATAGCCAGGGGAAGGAGGAAAAGTATTGGAATACTAGCCATCGGGGTTTCCACTGGGGGGCCTAATGCGCTTTCGAAAGTCATCCCTGAGTTGCCCGTCGATTTTCCGGTTCCAGTTGTGATTGTTCAGCATATGCCTCCTGTTTTTACTGGGTTTCTTGCTGAATCCTTATCCCGTACAGCGAAAATGCCGGTTTGTGAAGCCGTTGATGGGCCTATACTTAAACCTGGGGAAATCTGGATTGCCCGTGGGGGATGCCATATGATTGTGAAAGGTAATACTTCTTTTCCTCGAATCTGCCTGAACGAGGCCCCGCCTGAGAATTCCTGTCGACCGTCCGTGGATGTCCTTTTCCGGTCAGTGTTGGATGTCTACGGTGCGCGCATACTGGCCGTGATTCTAACAGGAATGGGGAAAGACGGATTAGTTGGTGCCGAATTAATCCATAATTCAGGGGGGAAGGTATTTGCTCAGGATGAAGCGAGTAGTGTGGTTTGGGGGATGCCGGGTGCTGTGGCAAGGGCTGGTATTGCACAAAAAATCCTCCCACTGGAATTAGTAGCTTCCAATATCGTATCGACGGTGTACTCAAGTAGAATCAAAAAGGAACCGGAATACTCCGGTTCCTGACGTTCTATTTCTATTCTTCGCTTTCCATCAATCAACAACTCTGAAAAAGCTTCGCGATTGATCGGCTGTCGTCGTGTAAGGGCTGGTTGCTCCATCGACATTTGTATAGACCCCTTCCACTTCCGACGAGGCTTGCAGGCTGCCATTGCCGTCCCATCCAACGCTGATGGATCCGTCACTGCTGGTAATGCTCAATTCAGCGGGTGTGCTTGACGGGGGAGAAATATGTGTCGAATTGACTTTCACCCGGAAGGCATAGGTGAACGAGCTGCTGTCCGCGTAGACTCCAATGAAAGAATCGCTGACGGGATCATACTTTATGTTGTAGTTGTTGGCATCGTTGTCGATGGTGGTTGAATCCATGAAAGGATCGATGGTTTCCAGCAGTCCATGGGATACCAGACCTGCGTCGGAATCAATTCCGGGGAGTATGTTTCCGTCAGGCCCCAAGAAGGTTATGGCGATGCCGTTGGGTAGACCTGAACCACTGTTTTTCGCGTTATAGATGATGACGATTACCCCGGAATTCCGGTCAGCAGCCAGTTGCGGATGACGATGATTGTAAATATCATTTCCTTCAGCCTCAAGGTAGGGGATTTGTTCATTGGTTTCTTCCAGGATGTATTCAGGGGCAGCGCCAATCTTGAAATAGAAGATATCACCGCCGTTACTGCCGTTACCATAGTCAAAGACGCCAATCAAGTCATCGTTGAAGGGGTTCTCCAAAGCGGCTGAATGGCCTTGACGATCTCCGTCCTTACGGTCGGCTCCTAGAATCTGTTGAGTGCCGATTTGCATATTACCGTTGGCATCCGGAACGGTTTGCACAATGGAGCCAGTGATCACATTTTGGAAATCGTCTCCATCGGTGTTGAAATGCACTAAAAATACATCGTTGTTTTCCAGGTAGACAATGTCGGGATCGTCTTCATCCCCGTCTGGCTGCAATTGATCCATTCTTCCGAATTCTGAGGTCAGTAAGTTCCCGTCCTGGTCGAACAGAGCGGCCATGACTCCTTCCCGTGAGCCGCCATCCGCCGTCGGGAAATTCCGCTCAGCTGTCAGAAGGATATTCCCATTCTGAGTACTTACAGCTACTGCCACATCGTCAAAACTCTGATCACCATCCGCTTCATAAGCAAATGATTTTGCGACTCTGTCACCGTCGACGCTTTGTGGATTCACCAGGGAGATAATGGGTGTCTGTTGTGACAGAGGCCGATAATTGGTGGCGGAGGCGACCACGACGTATTGTCGGGAAACCGGATTGTATTTCAAATCGTGGGTTTCGATGTTGCCATCTGGATTGCCCACAATGATAAAGGGATCACTGGTGGGTTCCAGGGTGATCGGATTGTAGAAGAACCCTATCACAGAAGTATTGGAAACTTCTCCGGTAATCGGATCCATGAATTGACCATTGGCGTTCAAGGTTTCCAAGGTCGTGAAGAGAACTTCCGGCTCGTGAGTATTAATGGCCATATTAGCGCCATTCGTGAATAATTCTTCGGCATTGAGTACAATGGGCCCTTCCATTTCAAACGTAGGCGCCGTCGGTACGGTGGACCCTCCGGAGGAAATAACCAAGTTGTCATATATTCCAAAGGCCAGTTCAGCAATGCCATTGACTGAATTGAAGGGATCCCAATGAGTCACGGCAATGCCGCCACTTACATCCACTCCGGTAACGGTGCCGAAGGTGAACCCATCGATGGAGAATGTGGCTGTCCCTGCATCGGCATCACCGTCAATTTTCATGGTATGCCAAGCAAAAGCGAAGGTGCCATCCTGAGCGGTGGTGCCCACCTGACCCAGTTGTTCAATTTGCAATGCGGGGGCCGATTGGCCCGGGAACGCCGCCTGTACTGCAGGTGCGTTGGCGTTATTCAATGAGGCGATGTTGTAGAAGCCGGTGTCGAGCCCCAACAGATCACCTCCACTTCGAAGTTGAATGTCGGAACTTGAATCTCCATCGCTGTTGACAATGAGCTGGGTTCCGTTGAGCGGAGAGCCTGCTGAGGCATCATAACCGACGGCACCCCCTGCGGCTTCGGTGGATCCCGCCCATGCGATGTTGATCCAGAAATCGAATTCAACGGTGTATTGACCCGAAAGCTGAATACTGTCCGGAGAAGCTGAAATAGCCGCCGCGCCCGGTCCGTCTGAAGTGATGTTTGAACGGAGTCTGAGACCGAGGGTGTCACTGCCGTTCGGTGCAGCTGGGATGCCGAGCGCACTGTAATCAAATCCAAATACGGAATCTGTGTCTTCATCCGCTACGATAGTCCAACCGTTTGCAGAATTGAATGAGACGTCGCCACCGTCGCCACTGCCGGCCACTGCAGGCGTCGGATCTTCCTGTGGGTCCGGGTGACTGAAAACGG
>DUCD01000476.1:5686-10759 GCA_012959985.1 Verrucomicrobiales bacterium
AGCTTGGTTATCGAAGGCCAGGAAGGTGGCAGTGAGGTGACTGAAGGTATTATCACTTTCGTTGAATGCCATCACTCGACAAAGAATTTGTTTGTTCTGGAAGTTGGCTGGTCGAGATCCGAAAGCAACGGCTATTCGGTCGAGAGCATCCACAGCCACACCGACACGATCCACATCATCGGCGGTAAAAGTGACCAAATCACTCCCGGTTCCGCCGAATTCGGCGACCAATTCGTTGACATTTGAATGGCCGACGAAAGATTGAGTGCGGGAATCCCATGCCGCGATGAATACATCGATTCCGGTGGAACCTGCCAGATAGACATAAGGGCTGTTGATATGGGAAGCGATCCGGGTGCCGTCGCCGCGACCGCCATTAAAGTTAATGGGGGCTCCCGATGAGTCCAGGGCAGTATCCTGGGCCGATTCACCCATAAGGTTGCCTTCATTGTCATAGAAGAACAGAGTGGCACTGGCGCGAACACAGAAACCGTCTTTGAAGGCAGTTACATTCGACCAGATCGAACCGGGAGATACCAGGAAGGAATCTTTGACGATGGTTCCATTCGGTTCAAAAATGACGCCGACTGCCGAGGTGCCCGCATTGATGGCATCCGAACGGTCTTCGACAACCGCCAGAAAATTTCCGTTGCTCAAGCCGGCAAGGTCGCCACCGAAACGTGAGATCTGGGAACTGGGTCCGGCTCCTGATGTGATACGGCCTGTGACCGCATCGAATGCGGTGGAGTTAGGTGTCTGCACCCCGGAAGCAGCATCGAAGGAAAAGCTCTGGACGGTTCCATAACGCCCGTCACCAAGCCGGTCGAATCCAAGATTCCAGCGATTATTCGATTTGAACTGAGGATACAGATGAGGGGAGGCTTCCCCTCCGGTAATAAAATTCGTGGCTCCGGGACGTTTATCACCGGCCACTCGGCCAGGATTGCCGTTTTGGCGGGATCCGTTGATTTGCCCTGTGAAAGGTTCACCTGCATCCGTGTAAAAGGCTTCTCCCAGCACGGGAGGCCCCCCGTCCGCCGGTTGCAGAGTAACAGTATATCGTTGATTTTCGGTAGAACCCTCGGCGAAGGTATTGGCTTCAATCAGGAAAACTTCATTTCCCAACACACTGGTGTAGGGTTCCCAATTGTTCAGGTTGGCGTTGCCGGTGTCATTGTGAATAATGGTATCGGAAACAATGCGGCTAAGGTTTTCGCCTGAAATATCACCGGGAATATGTTCTTCCTGAGCGGTAACATTCGAGGTGATTCCGATTAGCGTAATTAACATTACGCCCATTAATGTAAGAGGTTTCTTTCGAATCTGGAATAGTTGACCAAGGTTCATTTGATATCCTTTGTATTAGGTTGAGGATGGTGGATTGAGGTAAGTTAATCATTCCACATACATTAAGTCAATCCCGCAAAGGCAATTTTTTCACCACAACAATATCCGCTAAAGAATAGACCATTAAAGAGTTAACGGTAGTTCGGAAGGACGTGCTGTGCTCAGCGCACCGTTTGGGGAGATTGCCTCAGATGATTTCACGACCGTGTATGCAGATCATTTGCCGGCTCGTTGAGACAGCACACTCTAATAAATGGAGAACCATCAAGAGGCACACATTGAGGCAGAGAATGTTTGCCGTGCTTGGGCATGTTATGCTAAGGACTTATTGCTCTTGGAATCATTGGTTTCACAAAAATGTTATGAACTATCTGGAATTGAAAGCATTCAGCCATCGCCGCAGAGAGTCTGTGGCTTTCACTTTGATTGAGTTATTAGTGGTGATAGCGATTATCGCTATTCTGGCCGGGATGCTTTTACCCGCATTGAGCAAGGCTAAGACAAAAGCTGCCGGTATCTCGTGTCTCAACAACTTAAGGCAACTGCAGCTCGCCTGGTTCATGTATAGCCAGGACAATGATGACAAAATCGTTCCCAACGGAACGGGTGCGCAGATTGGCTGGGTTGAAGGTTGGTTGAAAAACGTAAAGGATGCGACCAATGTCAACCATCTCAAAGCCCCCAAGGGAATGCTGTGGGACTACAACAAGTCGCTAGGGATATATAAATGTCCATCAGACAAGAGCACCGTCAATGTAGGACGAGGAAAAATACTACCGAGAATACGGAGTGTCGCCATGAACGGAAACATGAATGGCAGCAGTTGGTATACGGCAGAAATTCCCGGCTGGTGGACTTACCGTAAGTATTCCGATATCGACAATCCTGCATTGAGATTTGTTTTTCTCGATGAACGTGAAGAGGGTATTGATGATGGGTATTTCCTGGTATTTCTCAATCGGCGGATTTCCTGGGGAAATCTGCCTGCCATTTATCATAATGGGGCCGGTGGGCTTTCATTTTCCGACGGCCATGCCGAAATCAAGAAGTGGCTGGATCCGGATACCTTGAGACCTGGACTTGCCGGAAGCCGAAATGGTCCCCGGGACGTTAAATGGATGATTGCGCGGACGGCTTCTAAAAAGAACTTTCGATGAACCAGCGGTGATAGGGGGTTACATGCCGGCATTCCAAGGCCCATGTTGCTCACCGGATTTCCCTAATTCGGTAGAATTGGCTTCCGCTGCCTTTTTCGATTAGACCGTTAATAAATTCCACCCCTCTGAAGTAGGGGATCTCTTTGTATTTTTTCCAGCGAACCAGATCGTCTGATTTCTGAAGTTCGATCCGAGTGCCTGTTTTGCCATAGAGTAAAACCCGGAAGGATTCCTCCTGTGCCCTTGAAATGTTTTTTATGGTCACGGACTTACACATTCCGAATTCACCTGTGGAATAAAGATTGGCAATTTCATCTGCAGACAGTGCCCGCGAATAAATGGACAGTTCATCGATGAGGCCTGAGAAATTATTTACTCCGTGGCTGGAAGCTCCGATTCGGAGTGGTAGAT
Organism: Verrucomicrobiales bacterium; assembly: GCA_012959985.1. Lineage (GTDB taxonomy): Bacteria > Verrucomicrobiota > Verrucomicrobiia > Limisphaerales > DUCD01 > DUCD01. Next base: position 8,602 of record DUCD01000476.1, read on the forward strand.
TATTAACTGGAATGAGGGTTCTGGCTCTTCGGTTGAAATCCAGTTTCCCATTCAGGTAAATAGACATGGCCTCTCCGTCAAATGTGCAGACGACATAAGTGAATCGATCCGTAGAGATTGGAGTGGAGCCGACGATGACATGGTTGCGCAGTATGAATCGGATCCTGTCTCCCGGGAGGTCCACAAGAAATCCGTCTGATTTTCCCGGAGTGATTTTATCAACCAGTCTCCCTCCGAATCTTGTGGGTTTCATCCAGAATGAAATCGTTATTTCCTGAAGTTGATCCAAATCCGCCACATCCAGAATTTCGAAAAAATCGTTTTTCCCATCCAGTGAAAATCCATTTCCCATCCATGCGGATGCATAGTCAGCGCCATTTCTGGATACAGCCTCGCTGCCCTGGATCAGATCCTGTCCTGAATCATCACCGGTCCACCAGTGGATGATCTCTGATGGGGAAGGTAAACATTGAGAATCCGGATCTTCATCCGGATTGATGATGATGACGGGAATCTCAGGTCCGACAACTCGTCCGAAATCGTTCCAGACGGTTACGGAATAGCTGCCCTGGTTTGACGGGTTCGGATTAATGATCCGGAGAACCGAATCATTTGTTCCTGAAATCGTCCTGCCATCCAGTCTCCAGCGATAGTTCAATGGGCCTGCTCCCACGGCGAACACTTGGAGGTGCGTATCCTGTCCCTGACGTGTCACGCGACTCTCCGTGATCTGGGTGATTTTCGGCGCTGTTGGTTGACCATCAGGCCTGACCGAAGTTTCGGCCCCGGCTACCGCAATGACTCCATTGCCGACGGCTGCAGCGTAGAGGTCCGTATGAATTTCGGGATTCTCATGGATCCATGTTTTTCCATCAATTGAAGTGATGACTTCCCCGAACCGTCCTACAGCGACGAACTGACCGTTTCCAAAAGTGATATCACGGATAATTAAATTATCGAGAGACGTTGGAATGCCATGGTCGTGTTGACTCCATCGAAGACCATCCTCCGAAACAAAAACCGAACTCCCAATGGCGACAAAACGGTTGTTTCCGTATTCGATGTCTGTGAGCACCACATTAAAAAGGGATGTGGTGATTTCGGAATCCCGTTGGGTCCAGGTCAGACCGCGGTCATGAGAGGTGATGATCGTGCCCCAGGTCTTGAAATCGTCGTCGCAATCGTGGTCTTCATGTGTGCATTCTTCAAATTTATAGACACTTCCCACCGCGACAAAGGTGTCTCTTCCGTAGGCGATTCCAGCGTACCAGGGCCAACCTTTATGGGCGACGTAGCGCTTGGGCCAGGAAATTCCATCTTCGGACGTGTGGATCGATCCATCACTTCGAACCGCGGCAAAGACGCCGTCTCCGTAGGTGATGTCATAGAAATGGTACTCAAATGAGTCTGAAGAGCGCTGTGACCAAATTGACAAGTCAGGAGAGGTCCAGATGCTTCCATTATTTCCGACGGCCACATAGATCTTGTTTCCTTGAACGATTCCATGCAGGACATCCTTTTTTGATGCAGAAACCACGGACCAGTCGCTGCCATTGTCTGAGGCAAGAATGAATCCCTGCCAATCCACTGCAAGGAATCGCCTGCCGTCGAACACCATGTCACTCAAGGAAGCCCGGCTTGGCAGAATCGGGCCGGGTTGCCATGCCAATTGGGCAACGCCGACAATCCCCGTGAATATCATGAAAAAACCCAAAGTGAACAGGGTGGTTTGCCGAGATTTATGGACCCTTGTAGACATGATATAGGTTTGTCTCTTAGGATTTATTGACGAAAGGGCCATGGGAGTCTTTCACAAGTTTCCATGATAATAAATAGATTTCAACTAACTAAACGGAATTCACCCCCCAAAAGGGACAGGCAAGTTTTTAGATGGAGTAGAAGGAATGAGGGCACCGCGAATGTGGGCGGGGCGTGCTGTCCCAGCGCGCTGTAAGGGATCATGGGAAGTCATCTGAGTGGTGCCGCAAAAGCCAGTGCGTCCTCCTTTCTGTCCCTTGCGGCATTGTGTAGTTTCAGTGGCAGTAAAACGGCCCGCTGGGCACCTGTTATACTCTTACGCATCAAGTTTTCGGATTTAAACCTCGGAATTCTTCACAAACTTAATGCCGGGCAGAACAGGGTACCTGAAGGTGGCCGC
>DUCD01000477.1 GCA_012959985.1 Verrucomicrobiales bacterium
TAGAAGTCTCCGCTATAAGGATTTCGCTGAATCAAAGCCTGCGTGCCCCATGGAAAAGGACAAGGCAATGATGAATGCAATGAAAAGACTATTAAAACGGTTTGAATAAATGTAAAAAAAGAGTTGGCGGACAACCTCAGATGTCTACCATCCTGAACTTAGTGCCATTCGGTCAGAGCAGAATGGCACTAAGTTAAGGCATTTTGTTCCGTCCTGATTGGGTTACCATTGTCCGGGGTTGACGCCCCCGCCTTCAGGAACAAAATCATATCCAGGGCCTTTTGTCAAAATGCCAGGAGGCCGACTTGAACCGTCGCCCTGTCCACCTGAAAAGCTCCGTCCACTTTGAATATGAATAAGTTCGGGATTTCTGTAGATTCTCTAAAATTTATGTCATTTTTGTATTTTGAGTCTCTACGATACCTTTTCTTGACCTTAAGAGATTCGGTTTGGTGTGTTATTCAGCTGAGTGGTTATGTATTTACGCGGCCACATTCGATCAGTTTTTCCGAAGGATTTTGGATCGACAGGCGTGTTTCGAATAAACTCAAAGCCATGAAACTTGAAAAACACTTAAATCCATTCCTTCCCTGCCTTGTCGCTGTAGGCCTTTTGCTCCCGATTTACGAATTGAAGTCCCAGGACTCAATATCGGTTGAAGTTAGACCCGTTGAAAACTCGAATGCCGGTGGGAGGGGGGATGAAGAAAAGCGGTCGAATCATGTCGAATTCGATTCCATTCCCATGGGAGAGGTCGTTAGGCTTTTGCGCAGGGAATTTTCCGGAGTGAACTTCATCGTGACCGAGAGGGCGGAAGAAATCCCGGTCCGCATGGAACTCCGTTCCGTCACCCTGCAGAATATTCTGAATGCCCTGATGATAGCCACGGATTATCAGATTGATATCGAAGAAATGGAAGACCGGCTGGTGGCCATTCGAACCAATCTCCCGGAGCCTGAAAAGCCAATATTGCGGGCATTCAATCTACGCGATTATCTGATGGGTCGAAATGGCAAGAATTCGTCCACAGCGTACCAGGACCTGGATGAAGTGCTTCATCTAGCCTGGGCGGAACTTCAGGTGGCCGATCAACGTCTCAACCCCATGTCGATACCGAGATTGATGATTCACCAAAAAACTCAATTATTGATTGCGGTTGGGCAAAGCGACCAACTGCAGGTGATTGAGCAGATTGTCACCGCTCTCCAGGGAAATACCGCCGTCGGCATGTACGGTTCCGCTTCTGGAATGGGACCTGGTGGAGGCGGAGGTGGAGTGAACCCTTACAGTGGCAATACGGTCAGGAGCCGGAGTTCTTACGGCAGTGAATCTGTAGGGAAAAGTTCCTCTACCTCAAGCAGTCGATCCGTGCGGAAATCTTCATCCTCCCCCTCAAGTAGTAAGCGAAACCCTCCAAAACATCCTTGATTGAACGTGTCTACTGTATTGCCCGGAATCATGTCACTTCAAAATCCGATGACCACCAGTGTGGATCAAACGACGCCGGATATTACCGAAGAGACTTGTGAAACGGCTTCCCTTACCTATGGCCTGTCTGAAGAAAATGAAGATTCCTTCAGACAGTTTCATGAATTGTAATTCTCCAGGTTTTTACGGTATTTGATTGTGGTCACACGTGGAGACGAGCAGGCTGCGCGGGATGCGCTTCAGGAAACCTATTTAAGAGTTGTGCGTCATGGCAAACGCTTCGATGATGAAGAGGCATTCTGGAGTTGGTTGACTGTGCTGGCCCGCTGTGCCGCCCGGGATGGCGGTCGCAGGCAGCAACGTTACCGGCATCTAATTTCCAGGTATTTTCAATTCCGAAACACGGATTCAATCCATGAAGCCGAGCCGACTTCAAAGGATCCGGAACAAGTGCTGGAAGATCGAGTTCATGACTCCCTGGCCCGAATGGATCCTTCGGAAAGGTCCTTGCTGGAAAGCAAATACTTCGAGAGAGCTTCCGTTCGGGATTTGGCCCGGCAATTGTCCTTGAGTGAAAAGGCCGTGGAATCCAAAATGACCCGAGCTCGAAAGAAATTGAAATCGATGGTCCTGAACCAAATGAGGCAGCCCAATGAAACCTGAGTATGACCCATTATTGACCGATCTTCTGTCCGATTCCGAATCGGAAGGATTTCGGCGGGAGTTGCTGAAGTCGACCTTAACATCCCTTCGGCGACGGAGACAGTGCAAGCGGATGGCAGTGATCGGCTTATCGTCCCTTTGTGAGGTAATGTTGGTTCTCTCCCTCATCCATAATTTGAATCCGGCTTCGAACTCGAAACCGGTCGTACAGCGTGAAACAGATTCCGAACCTCTACTGATTTCACAAGACTCTGCCGCCGAATCGGTGATACCCGGTACGGGGATCCGGATCCTGTCCGACGAAGAGTTGTATCGATTATTAGCGGATAGACCAATTGCGATGATCACCGCAGGCAAGCATACGGAACTGATCTTTCTGAATGAGTTGCCAACGGCCGATCCCGTCCTGTCCAAATATTAGATCGATATTAAAATTTCTTTTGGTTAAGGGAATTTCAACACACCGTAGTGTCCGGAAATCCAATCACCACAATTTTATCCTGCCTTTCGATAATGATAATTCAGCATTCCTCCCTGTCGTGGGTCGCATAGAATCTTTCCTTCCGGAGGCATGTTTTCTATTCTTGGTTTGATCATTTTGTTTCCCAATGATTGCTGGGCTCGTTCGGTGTTGTAATGCTCAACAAAATTTTCAACTGCTCTTCTCATGGAGTTTTCCCCGATGAGGATCATTCGGCTCAGGCAGTTTTCTTTTATTGTTTTCAACCATCTTTCTGCGAATGAAATCTGTCGCTGCAATAATCTCCTAATGTTGCCAATTTGATTACGAATAGCACGTGGTATCGGATCAGTCCATTCTTTCGTCCGGGACTGGGTTCTGTGCCGGCCATCTCAAGAATTGTTGCCATCGTCGTTCTTCCAACTTCATGTCCCAAATGTAATAAGGCTCCCTGAATACTCGTGTTTCCCCAATGTCGGTTTTCCGAAGCAAACTTTATGATCAAATCTCTGATTTCATTTTGAGTTGTCGGCTGAGGGATGACGGCTTGTTTTTAATAGTATTGCAATGTGTCGGCACGCGGTTCTGTGTACGCCGCAGGCGTATTCAGTACCGGTTTACCGTCGTGTGCCAGGCGGGTCTAAGATCCAATCGGGTGCTTGGATGTCAGATTCTCAATGGTGCCAAAAAAACCATTGGGGCTATTATAAGGACCGACAGGAATCCCGGCATCGCCGCCAATTTGAATGGACCCCACAGGCTCAATAGTCAGTACGCCCACCTGCTTGGGCTTACCCACAAGCTTCTTGTTGATTTTTAACAGCATCGCCCCTTTGTTATTCCAACTTGCTTCAAAGTTAACGCCCTGGGGGATCGGTGTGTCTGAGGTAATCGTATGACGATTGCCATCAATGCAGGTGTCAAAAGTGAGATGGCCATTGCTCAAGTAAACCGCGTAGCCGTTTTGGTGGTCACCGTGAGCATAAATCACGCCGTTTTTAGATTGCGAATGGATGCGACCCTTGATTTGAAGGTTTCGTCCTCCCGCGATTTTGGGCAGGCGAAAAGCAGAAAGGTCTAAGAAGTTGCTGCCATCAAATGTCAGCTTTTGATGATTCCCCTTGACGTCGCCCCTGTTGTTGAAATTCAGCATTTGATTCCCAGCCACGACAGCAATCATTGGGCCGGGTTTTTTAGGATTCACATTGCGGTCGAATTCGTAACCGATGTCATGGGCCCACTGGCCCAATGCTTTGGACAGGGTGGCGACTAGCGAGGGTTCTTCATCAAACAGGTTGGTTGTTTCAGAAGGATCTTTGACCAGATCATAAAGTTGTGCTTCGCTGCCATCAGGATTGACCATGTATTTGTATGGGCCTTGTCGCATGGCAAACGTCGGACTCAGGTGTTTGGGCAGGCCGCCTTTGAGCACAGAGTGGGGGTGACCGTATTGCCAGAAAAGTGGTTTGCGGTCAGAAGGCGTACCAAAAAGAACACGGCTGCGGTCGATGCCATCGAGGTTGTTTTCAACTTTAACACCGACTATCTTACAAATCGTTGGAGACAGATCCAGTGTGCTCATGATGCTTGAGTTGTCTTCGCTGCCAGGCGTAATGTGTCCGGGCCAGACGGCAATGAAGGGCATGCGGATGCCTCCTTCGTAGTTGGACCATTTACGTCCGCGATAAATCCCAGCAAAACCCGCTGGCTTTTGGCCTTGGAGATATTTTCTGGCGCCATCGGATGGCCCATTGTCACTGGTGAAAATAATCAAAGTCTTTTTGCTCAGACCCAGATTTTCGATTTCGTCAATAATGCGGCCAATGTGGTCGTCCATGTTCTTGAGAACAGCCAGAAAGGCCCAATCATAGGGATTGTCTGAAAGATGCTTATAATTGTCCTCTTCACCAAACGCCGGAATATGGGCACCGTGGACATCATTGGGAAAGAAGCGAACATAAAAGGGTTTGTCTTTGTTGCGACGTATGAAATCGATCGTGTAGTCAACCTGGATTTTACTGCGATCAAATCGATCACAGGGAATAATCCTGCCGTGGCCCAGTGCTTGGGCCTTGGACAGACCCTTGGTGTTGGAAATGATGCGATCACCCAGACCCTCGAAGTGAACCAGTGATTCATCAAAACCATAGGCCTGAGGCAGCGGGGCGTCATCCACATCGCGACCTCCCCCCATATGCCATTTGCCAAAGTGACCTGTGGCATAACCCTCGGCTTTGAGTTTTTTAGCAGTGGTCGGGGCAGAAGCATCGAGGTAGTTTTTCATACCGCGTGCTTTGTTGGCCGAACGGGAATTGAGGTAGGAGTGAATCCCCCAGCGGCCGTGGTACTGGCCTGTCGTAATAGAGACACGTGATGGTGAGCAAATGGGCGATGTCACGTAGAAGTTGGTCAGCTTAATGCCCGCTCTGGCAAGGCGATCGATGTTGGGTGTCTTGATCATCGGGTTACCAAAACAGCTCGGGTCGGCGAATCCCATATCGTCGATGAAGATGACGACAATGTTGGGTTTCTCATCATTAGCGTAGATTGACCATGGAATTGATCCAAGGCCCATCAGCAATAGAACAACCAGACGGGTTCGAACTGTTTTTAAAACGCTCATTTAGGGTGCCTTGAATTTTAAAGTGGGGCCAACAGGCAGGCGGTGGCGTGAATAAGTTTCATGCAGATCAGAGAAGGCGGGGATCGCACTGCGCTGATTGACATCGCCACGCACCATGACGCTGCGTGTTATTTCGATGAAGGGGTTCACAAGGGGCGATAGGCCATTGAAGCTGGCCGGGTCATGAAAAGTATCACCGTCGTCGGCAGAGGTACTCATCAAAAGAAGGTAGCGGTGGTCTTTGTTTAAGATGACCGGGCGGTCAAGTGGCAGGTAGCGAAATTCATTTTCAAGTTCACCGGGTGCGCCTGATTTGAATGCGATCTGAATGATGCCCTTGGCATTTCCTTTCCTGTCCAGTTCATAGAGATTGATGTGATGGGGGGCGGCCAGTGAACTTTTCTTATTGCCGCCAATGGAGGGTTGATCGCGATCATGCTCAGTCGGTATGTTTCGCGGCCCTCGTACGCCTTTGTCTTTTTCGTGATCATCCCACATGCCCAGATGAGTCACCTGACGGGTGGTGGCCATGCGGAATTCAAATCCCACACCACCGTCAATGTCATTGCGAAGATTGTGCCAGCCATCAGACTGTATCAATGCGCTGCCTGGTGAAAGATTTAAATCGCGGGTATAACCCTGATTGTGAATTTGTATGAGTTTGTTCCCCAAAGCAATCGCTTCATCGTTAGGGGGATCTGTTTGAAAGTTACCTTCTTCAAATGTGTTTAGATTCAGATCATAAAAGATCGCATGTTGAAGGGCGCCGCGACTGCCCTTTTTGATAGAGGGCAATGCCAGACCACCCTCTATCACAAGTTTTTTGGATCCCTGACGAATGGCCAGTGCATCATTGAGATAGGGCGACCCCAGATTGCAAAAGAAAACACGAGGTCGCATATCAGGGCCTGAAGCCTCGCCGGCCCAATAGTCCAGAGCGTCATGGCTGTCCCGGGCTTCGTGAGCGTCGAGTGTGTGGCCAACAATGCGCGCGAGTGTGGCGTAAAGATCGGTATGCGATAAAACATTGCGATTGATTTTCGGCCCTTCAAAATGGCCCTCCCAGTAAAGCATAAACGGCACACGAATGCCACCTTCCCAGATCTTGGCTTTTTTGCCACGAAGCCCGCCGCTTTCCTGATTGGTCGTTTCATTGGTGGCTTTGTTCATGGTGTTGGGGCCATTGTCGCTGGTGAAGATGATCAATGTGTTTTCAATCAGCTTGTGACCTGACCAACGCGGGTCATCGGTTTGATTTAGTTTTTCAATCATCGTGCCAAGTGCGACATCATTTTCAATAACCATATCTTCGCGTGGCCCAGCAGGTGTCCCGTCGGTGTATTTACTTTGTCCTTTGATTTTGACCCCAGCGATGGAATCAGGCACAGCGAAGGTGCCGCCAGGATGGCGCTGATTGTGGTTGGCGTTCGGTACATAGTAGAGAAAGAAAGGGGCCTGTGAGGCCTCGGGGTCCTTGGTTTGGCGATCAATATAGGCGATCACCTCATTGAGATAGAGCATGCCCAGTTTTTTAAGATCCCAATCTGGTGAAGCAAAGAGTTTTCCTTCGCATTTGTTCATGCCGATCATCTTCATTTGACTGCGATCGGTAAATTCCAATTGATCGTTTCGGATCATGATACGTGGTTCAGCGTCAAGTGGGTCTTCGGTATTACCTGGCACACCGTAATATTCATCAAAGCCATGATGTGTGGGGCCATCGAGCAGGGGCTTGGTGAAGTCAACGTCATGAAAGTGAAAGTCACTGGCGGGTTGACCTATACCATTGTCATAGAAGACGCCGACATGGTATTTTCCAATACCCATGGTGTGGTAACCATTATTTTGAAGCATCATCGGGAGCGTTGATAAATCTTTTTGGATCATCGGCGTGTTGGGACCGTGGGGAAGCCATGCCTGATTCTTTAAATAGGCGCGGTGAGCAAGGCGTCCGGTAAGCAAGGCATAGCGCGTTGAGCTGCACATGGAGGCTAGGGCATGAGCATCGGTAAAGAGGACGGATTGTTTGGCAAAGGCGTCGAGATTAGGGGTGCGTAATGTTTTGGCCACAGGAGGAGCGTTTGGCATCAGGCGCACGCCGAGGTAGGCGCTGGTGTCGCCGAGTCCCATATCGTCGGCCATCATGATAATGATGTTGGGTTTTGAAGGACAATCGGCAGTGGTGGCCGAGAGTGTGATATTAAGTGCAACAATAAAAATCAGGAGAAAGCGATTCACGGTTTCCTCTTTCAATGGGCGCGGGAGGCGTGATGAGCTGATGTTACACTATTTAGCCAGTTCCGGATGATTGACGCATTACTTATAGGAATTTGCTTTTCGAGCATCTTGAGAGAATGGGAGCACCGAGGTGTTGAGTCAATGAAACAAGCCCTAATACCCTTCATAAAAAGCAGATCCTGACTTCAGTTACCCGTGAACATTTTTTAAAAACCGGTTCGAAATCCTTACTCGCTCTCCTTCTTTCCTTCAACGGCAACCTTCGCGGCTTCCGCCATCAACTGTTGAACGAAGCCGCTATCGCGGCGTGTATCCGGGACTTTGGGCCAGATGCCTGGAGATGTCGCGTAAAATGATTTGCATTGGTTGAATGGCTGTCATGATGGAGAAGGATGAGCCGGCACTGCAGCCGGCCCGCCTTTCATCAAAACAACCATCGTTTAACATGAATCGAAAAAAAGACTTCTCCCTATACGATCCTCAAGACACTGAAAGAGGACCTCATTCTTCTTCCTCTGGGCCCAAGAACCCAAACCCTCTACTGGAACTCTGTTCGGCAGCTCAGCGAACATTTTGAGAAATCTCCCGATCAGTTAAGTGTCGAAGAGATTCGCCCGTATTTCATCTTCCTTAAAGTCAAAAAAAGGTCTCTCGCCAAACCACAACCCAAGCGATCTGTGCCATCAAGATTCTCTGGGAAAAGACACTTCAACGAGAATGGCCCGCACAGCTGAAGTTGGTTCGAGCCGATCCCCAATTAAGACTTCCTGTCATTCTTTCCGCCAGAGAGGTGCGACGATTGCTTAGTCATGTAGAAGCATTTGATTGTCGGGTAGCCTTTACGACGATCTATTCCTGCGGCCTGCGCCTGGGCGAATTGCTCCGGCTGGAAGTTAGAGATATTGATGGGGATCGCCGAATGATTCATATCCGATCAGGCAAAGGAAACATCGACCGCTACGTGCCTGTGCCTGAGCGAACGTTGATCCTGCTGCGGCAACAATGGAAAAGCCATCGGAAGAGGTGTTTGATATTCCCTGCCAAGGGATCATCGGGACAGGAGGCACCAGTGGCCAGTCAGCCGATGTGCCGCATGACCCTGCAGAAGGCCTTTCGCCTGGCTCTCAAGTCATGTGGCACTAAGAAGCCGGCTAAAATCCACACCCTACGCCATTGCTACGCCACTCACTTACTTGAACAGGGCGAGAACTTGCGTCAGATACAGGTCAACCTGGGACACCGTCGTCCGGAAACAACCGCCATCTATACTCACCTGACCAGCCTCTCAACGACCCAGCATCTGAAGCGTCTGGACGCTTTCATGAGCGATCTCTGAGCGGCTGATTCTTTGAAACTGCTGGACTCCCAGGGAGAAAGTCTGTCGTTTCATCAAGTGCTCCTCAAGGCTGCTCCCGGATACCTGGAGCAATTCGGACAAACCATGCCCCGGCGACATCGCCAGGTTCTGGAGCGGATCCTTCGTTGCCGAACCCCGGAGATGGGAGGACATTTATTCGCCTGCCCCGCCTGCCGAATCCAACACTTTCGATGCCATTCATGCAACGATCGTCACTGTCCTCAGTGCGGTGGAAGTGAGGGACAACAGTGGCTGGCCAAGCAACGCGAGCGTCTGCTTTTCAACACACCCTACGCGCTGATCACCTTCACACTTCCCGATCCTTTGCGAACATGGATGCGCTCCCACCAAAGGTGGGGTTATCCGATGCTCTTTGAGTGTTCGTGGCAGGCGATGAGGGAGTTGGCGGCAAACCCTAAACGTCTCGGCGGAGAGCTGCTGGACGAGCTCCACAAAAAGGTGAGTCCAGGCACCAATACCTGATCGAGAAAGTCTATTCTTTGCCGTCCTTCGGAGCAATTGAGCCACAACACGGATTTAACCCGCATTGGCTCCTTTGCACCGTTCGACCGCTTCTTCCCATGTGTAGCGAGGATGAGGCGTCGGATTAGGTTCAAAAAACAGATCCACTTTAGCCAAAGCACAGATGGTCAACTGGTCATCCTCGGCGGGAGGAGCTGGAGCTCCCGTGCCTTCCTCGTTTCCGAACCAACGCATACACGCTGCCTTCCTCACTTCGATGGGGTCTGCACTGGGATCATCCGCATATTTCGTGAGGAAAGTCGCCGCAACCAAGTCTTGAGCCTCATAGACACGAATATCAGGAATCTCTCCTGAATTTTCAGTGCATCGCCCCGTCACCCCCGCTGCAATCATATGGTTTGCAATCATGTAAGGTGTCACCTTTTCGCTATTCGCATTTAGCTTAATCGATCCAGACTGCATCACACTTACCTGAGGAGACCCGGCCGCATCCTGCGGTAACACATCCTTGAACGCAGCTCGGAACCAACCTGGTGCCTGCGGGTCATACAAAGGAGAACCTCCTATTAACAAAGGAAGAGTGTGAGTTTTGCTTTTATGGTGAGGAGGATTCAAATACAGCTCCAACATAGATCGAATATAATCGTGATCGGGCGCACCGTCGAAAAATGCAGATGACATCATGATGGGGAAAAAATCATTCGGGTATTCCGACTGTCCTGAACCCGGTGCCGCAATTGGGTTCACATCAATAATCGTTTTGTATCGATCTTGTTTATCCTCAACAATCCCAACACAGTTCAACAACCTCACTCAACGTTCGAGAGTCATGTTGTTTAAGTAACTGGCTTCCGCCAATGCCTGCCATGGCGGGTAATGCAACAGAGTCACCGCAGCATGATTCACAATTCCCATTCCCAGCGGAAGAAAGACATTCCACTTACACTTTCCATCGAGGGGACTGAAATTGACCGGATATCCTTCCATTGGGTTCCAAACCCCGAGTTCCTGCATCATCTTTTGACCAACCAGCGCTTTTCCTCCCACCTCAGGGCTCATGATTGAGCAATGTCTTTCAGCAAAGGATTTTAGATCAGCTACATCAGTCCCCGCTTCAATCGTGACTTCGAATCCCTTATCGGTGACTGACACTTCGCAGTCCGGGTCTGTGAAACCATCCAGTGCCAGTGAGCTTTTCGTGTAATGGGCGATCACTTCCTGTGCGTTTGTTAGCTTGAGCTCTTCTTTGACGAACTTTGCCGGTGGATAGAGCGGATCAATCTCTTAAACAGATCCAAGTAGATATGAATGTGATGCCATATTGGTTCTTCCTTGATTTGCGGGACTGACTCCCGTGTTACTCTCAAACGGTTCCGCAGCAGTAATTCAGGTCCATCAAAAAAAGTGGTTCCTCGACACTTTCAGTGGGTAGAATAGGTTGGTATTGAAAGTTTTCCTGCCACAAAATAT
>DUCD01000478.1 GCA_012959985.1 Verrucomicrobiales bacterium
CCCGCCCCGAAGCCACCTGAAAGCACGGTGGAATTTCTCACAGAAACACAGGCCAATTCCGACCCCTTCTCCACCTTTTCCCTGAATGTAAGTGATGTTTCCTTTAAATTGGCGGCCGCTTCACTGGAAACCGATCAAGTCCCCGATCCGACTTCTGTGAGAGTGGAGGAATTCGTGAATGCTTTCCATTACTATGACCCCCTCCCCGCTTCAGGTTTGGACACGGTGATCAAGACCGAACGAGCCCGGTTTCCTTTTGCTCATAATCGGGATGTACTGAGGGTCTCAGTCCAGACTTCGGCACAAGGTCGTCCAACGGACAAGTCGCTGAACCTTGTCCTGCTGCTGGACAATTCGGGATCCATGGAACGTCCCGATCGTCGGGAAATTGTTCAAGCGGCCCTGAGGATTCTGGCCGAAAAACTGAGTACCTCGGACAAGATCAGTGTAGTGGCTTTTTCCCGAACAGCGCGTCTGTGGGTGGATGGTCTTTCGGGTGGTCAACCCGATGAGCTGCTGAACTCCATCTCCAGACTCCTGCCTCAGGGCGGCACCAACCTCGAGGAAGCTTTGAACCAAGCTTATCACACCGCGACCAAATTTCACAGTAATCAGTATTCCTCAAGAGTCATTCTATTGACAGACGGCGCTGCCAACCTCGGCAACATCGACCCCGAAGCACTTACCCGTTTGGTGGAAACTCAACGTCGAAACGGAATCGCCCTGGATTGCTTCGGAATCGGGTGGCAGGGCTTCAACGATACACTGTTGGAAGAACTGTCGCGCAATGGGGATGGCCGCTACGGATTTCTCAATTCACTGGAAGAGGTGAATGCCGAATTTGCCGAAAAACTCGCCGGTGCTTTCCGACCGGCGGCTTCGGATGTAAAGGTCCAGATTGAGTTCAACCCCCAACGCGTAAAATCCCATCGTCTGATCGGTTATGCAAACCATCGCTTGAAGAAGGAGCAGTTTCGTGACAACACGGTTGATGCCGCTGAACTTGGAAGCAATGAATCCGGCAATGCACTCTATATTCTGGAGACGGAGCTCAACGGCTCCGGCCCCATTGCCACCATGCAGCTCCGCTACCGGATTCCCGGTACGGGTCAATATGTGGAAAGCTCCCGAACCATTCCCTTTGAAGCCGAAGTCCCTGCTCTCCGGGACGCACCGGAATCGTTGCGACTGGCAACAGTCGCTGGAGTCTTCGGTGAATGGCTGGCCGGAAACCCATTTACAGAGGGCATCACCCTGCGGTCTCTTGCCGATCTTTTGCGCGGCGTTTCCGAAGCCTTCCCCTATGAAACACGTCCTCAACAGTTGGAATGGATGATCCAGAAAACCTCCGGTTTGACCGGCAAATAAACTCACGGACGAAAGCTAATTTCGATTTACAGTTCCTATGCAAACTTCAATAAACCATTTAAGACGTTCCGTAAAACAGGGTCGTTGCTCAGTGCTCACGGGCTCACGGGCTATTCAGGGGCTGGGATTAAAAGTGCGGGAAGGGTGTAAATCAACCGGTGAGCCTGTAGCGTGCGCTGTCCCCAGCGCATTTCCAGTGGAATTAGCAGCATTTCGGCTGAGGACAGCCGACGCTACAGCAGCACCTCCCCGCATTTTTAATCGCACCCCTATTAAGGCAGGAACACAGTTTCCCCAATTAATATTTGGAAATATATTCAACTGTTTTTCAAATCCAAGTCGTTCGAAGTTCAAAATTCCATGTTCAATGTTCAATTTTCAAATCCCGAATTTAAAAGAGGAAGTGTTCAACCTAAAACGTCGCACGTCGCACGTTGAAGATGCAATCACTGATTTCCCATGTGTTGGTCCCGTTCGATTTGTGAAATCAGTGCTCATGTGCTCACTGGCGATGCTGTTCGTATCACCGGCCATCGGACAACAGCAACAAACGGTGATTGAACGACTCTCTATTAACGGAGAGGCGGATGAAAAAGGCGCCGGCTTTGTTCTCAGAGGTGACTTTCGCCCTCCCGACACCGACAAGGAGGATGAAAAAGTTTTTTTCACATCTGAATCCCAAAATCGAATATCCCTGAATACCGACCGAATCGACCAGACAATCAAGGTGGAGGTCAAGGTATTACAGGGCAAACTGAAGGAACTGGTTTACGAGCTGAAGGGTGAAGGACGGATCACCATGGTGAAAGGCTCACAGATCCGATTCTGGGGCATTCGCAGAGACCCTGAAGGGGTACGCTATCTAGTTCTACACCCCATCGAATCCAAAGATCCCGTTGCGGATCTTTCCTTCACAGCAACGGTTTCGAAGGCCATTGATTCTTTGCCAGTGACGGTGACTCCCCTTCTGGCAGTTCCTGTCGATTCAGCCATGTTCCGAGGGATTCTACATCTGAATCCATCCGATCCACTTGAATTGAAAATCCGAAAGATCGAAGCGATGACCGCTCTTTCGCCCACCACGGTTTCAACACAGAACTCGTCCATTGTCGGGACAACGAAAGAACCACCCAGACAATTTGAATATTACTCAAAGAATGTGCGGCTCACACTTGATCTGAATGAAAGGGACCCGAGTCTGCGCACCCCGATACTGCAAAATTTTTCACTGGTTGGCCAAGTGCGGCCAGAAACGGTAACTTTCAAACTCACGGGGGAAATCGAAGTGAAACATCCGGAGGGCGGTAGCTTGAGGATTCTCTCCGGAGAAGCGGCGATCACGGCCTTTAAAAATGAAGCAAAAATGGAACTGCGGCTGGAAAAGGGAGTCTATATTGTGACCTTCAGCGAGGCAGGCCACTTTCCGCTGGAACTGTCTTTCCATGCCGGCATCACCGAACAAAATGGATGGAAACAACTGGATTTCCAAGTCGCACAAAGCGCCCTTAGACCCGTTATCATTAAAGGCCTCTCTGAATCCACCCGCTTGATCATCCCCGGCGCCTCAAACCCGGTTTTTGATAAGGGTTTAAACCACGCCTACCTGCCGCCCGGCGGCATCTTCAAACCACTATGGAAGGAAAGCGAGCCTTTGACTGAAAGCAAATTGTTCTTTTCTGTGGAAGCCACTTCTCAGATCACCATCAGTCCCGGCCTGATGAATCAGGCGAATCTGATGGAGTATGAAATCCTTCAAGGCAAGCTGGATGAATTGAAATTCCAATTGAAAGGAGTTGGCGAAATCACACGGGTTGAGGGGAAGCACATCCTGACTTGGTCCATTGATGAAACAGAAATCGAAGCCGAAGCCAACCGGGTCCTGACCGTCAAACTAAATCAAGCTCAGATAAAAAGCTATCAGATTGGAATCCATTCCCAAAAACCCTTAGGCGCATTTCCATTGACCACGGAAATTCTCCGACTGCTCCCGCAGGGTCCGGTTCGGTTTGGAGGACACCTCCGCATCGTCAATCAGGGAGCCGTCCGACTCGATATCCAAGAATCTCCCGGTCTCTCTCAAATTTCACCGAACCAATTCCCCGCTGGTAAGGGATTTCAGGCAACAAACCAAGTTTCGGCCACCCAGACTTTTGCTTACCGGTTCTCAACCTCGGATTTCGGTATCACTATCCAGGCGGACAACATTCTGCCCGAACTGACCTTGTCTCAGATCCTGATTCATCATCTGGGAGAAACCGACCGGACCATTGACGCGGAACTGGAACTCGACATCCGGGAAGCTCCACTTCGCGAATTCACTCTTGAGGTTCCCGCGGATTACAATGTTTCCCAACTGAAATCGGCATTCTTAAGTGACTACTTCACCACCCTGCAACCGAACGGCATTACTTCAAGTCTCCGAATCCTTTTCTCACAACCACTGATCGGGAGACAGGTCATTCAACTCCGGTTGGAAAAAAACAAGAATCTGGATGAAACGGAATGGACCCTGCCGCGCGTTCATTCCGATGAAGCAAAATCGATTCGTGGTTTCCTAGCAGTGACGGCCGATCCTGGTATTCGCCTGACGGCCACCAACGTGGAGCAACTCACCGAGATTGCGGCCACCTATTTTCCCAGGAAACTGGATCGGGTCCAGGCAGCCTATCGTTTACGAAATGGGAACTGGAATGCCACACTATCAGTGGAAAGAATGGAACAATCCATTCAGGTGGATGCCCTGCATCTGTATACGATCAGCCAGGGAATTGCCTACGGTAGTTCGGTATTGAATTACCTGATTGCCGGAGCGCCGGTCTCCACTTTCCTGGTGGAAGTCCCGACAGATGTCGAGAACATCGAGTTCACCGGAAATGATATTCGAAACTGGGAACAGGTGGACAACCAGTATCAAGTGCATCTTCATTCTCCCATTTCCGGTCTTTATACCTTACTTGCGTCCTATGACCGGACCTTCAGTGAACAGGAAATCGAACTTTCCTTCACCGGGCTCACTGCAACCGAAGTCCAGGCCGAACAGGGGCATGTCATCGTCATCAGCGGTCTGGAGTTCCAGGCAACCCCGAGCCAAGTCTCCGCCGGATTGATCAAACTCGATTCAGAGGAAATTCCCAATGAACACCGCCTACTTTTCGACTCACCGGTTCTCGCCGCTTATCAATATACCAGACGGCCCTTTGAGCTGAGCCTGAATCTCAGCTCAATGTCTCAGGGCGATTCCCTCCGTCAGGTGATCGATTATGCCTCGCTGGCAACTCACATCTCCGATGACGGAGAAATCCTGACACAGATACGGTATCTATTGAAAAGTAGAGGACGTGCCCATCTCCGTTTGGCGCTACCACCGGAAATACACCTTTGGTCCGCCATGGTGGACTCGCAACGGGTTTTACCCATTACAGATTCCGATTCGTTGCTGATCCCTCTCCCCACTGAAAAGGACGCAGGTAAGGTTCTCACTTTAGACCTAAAAATTGCTTCAAAATCCGATCCGACAAAAACCATTCGACTTGAGGCACCCTCACCCGATGCCCCGGCATTGTTGACAGATTGGAAGGTCACTCCTGATGAAGGATCTCACCTGTTTTATCTGGGCGGCATCCCGACACCGAAGAATCAGATGAAAGACGATTCCGGTGTCCGTTGGTTACAAGGGCTGGTTTCAGGGCATTACGGTGCCAGGAAAATGGGATTATTCTGGTTGGCATTGATCTTCCTGATTACTGGAAACAGGCTGCTGAACCGCGGAACCGAGCCTTCCGGTGATGCCTCCACAACGGTGTATGGATTTCGCTTGACGGGGGGATGGATCCTTTTGGCCGGAGCCGCTGCCACGCTGCTTTCCTTTGCGGTTCTTGCTGCACTAAGCCCGATCCATCCGGCCTCCGGTCTTCAATTTTCCATTCCAATCCAGGATTCGGGATCGAACATAGTTCTTCAGTTGAAGAATCAAATCCATCCAAATGTATGGACTTGGTTTACCGCCCTCTGGCCGGCGGTCGGCGGCATCACCTGTTGGATCCTGGTCATTTGGAAGCGCCCTGAAGCAGGAAGCCGACTTCTGATCGCGTTTGGCTGGGGTCTGATCGCCTGGTCTCTTCTTCGCATCCCGAACGGAGCCCCCCTCTTTTTTCTGCTGCTACTTGGATTCAGTACCATTTCAATTCTCTTTCCAGCTGCCCCTAAAACTCTCCGGTTCTGGAAAAAACAAATCCAAAAAAAGAAAACACCTCCCCTTGCGGGAACAGCGCTCATACTGATTGCCTGCCGCTTGTTGTTCCCTGTGTCAACAGAGGCACAAACAAAGGGCTCCCCATCGGCAGCAGCGAATCCCCAACATTCCTTCATCAGTTCGATGATCCAATCCGGATCCGTCAAGGATTCCACCGTCACCATTAAGGCCCACATGGTCTGGAATGCCAGCGCCGGCGAATCGATGGTATTTTTGAAATCTCCTGCCATTCTAACCCAACTGGAGATTTCATCTCTGGATATCGAGCTTTCACAAATGTCCACAAAAGAGGGAGATGCCTACCAACTCACCACGGATACATCCGGATTGCACCCGATCGAATTCGAATACCAGATTCCGGTCAATAGTAAAAATGGCATGGAAGGATTCAATCTACCAACGCATTTCGGATTGATCAACCAGCTTGATCTGGATTTCAACCGAGCCGATTTAATCGTTTCCAGTCAAGGAGCCGTCTCCATTATGGATACCTCAACCGCAGTAGAAAATGCGGGAAAAGATTTGAAAACGAGCTCTGTGAAGATGGTCCTGAAACCCGAAAACTCTCCACGGATTCAATGGCGTCCCCGAGTGCGGGATACCGGTTTGGAAGCAGTGGTCTTCTATGCCGAATGGGCCCATTTGGTAATTCCCAATGCCGGCGTCATTGAGGCAATCCATGACGTCGCGATCCGGCCGGCCCAGGGCGAACTGAAAGAACTGGAGTTTTCCATTCCCGCCGGTCAGACGATTTCCGATGTTCAGACGGAAGCATTGGCCGATTGGCGATTCGATCCCGATACCGGCTTACTCAGAGTCGGTTTTCAAACGCCCAGAGCCCAACCATTCAAATTGCGAATTCGATCCCAGACCGCCACTTCTCCGCTTCCTATCACTCACTCTGTCAGCTTTCCTACGGTCAAACTGGCTACAGGACAATTGGGTCTCATCGGACTTGCCACTAATGAAGAGGTTCAATTGGATCACATCGAACCGAAGAGTTTGACTCCAATCAACCTGGAGGATTTCTCACGCTCCCTGTTACAGGAAGCCCTGGTTCAGTCCAAATCACTTACCTTGCGCCGGGCTTTCCGATACTCGGATTCATCGGCCCAGTTGAAGATTTCGGCAACTGCGGTCACCCCGGATGTCCGCGTCGTCTCTCAGTCCACAATCTCTCTGGGAGAGGATCGAACCGTACTCTCCGCCGTATTGAATGTTTCGATCACGCGTTCGGGATTATTCAAGCTGAGTTCCCCTCTTCCAGATGGTTTTGAAGTGGAATCCATCAGTGGCGATGCACTGAGTCACTGGACAGAATCCACAGTGAATTCGCAACGGATCATCAACTTGAATCTCAAGGGAAAAACCTTGGGAAACCACCGGTTTACCATAAACCTTGCAGGGGGAGGCATAAGCGCAACTCCCAACTGGATCGCACCGAGAATCGTGATCAACGAAGCCTCCAAACAAAGTGGACAGTTAATCGTCGCTCCGGAACAGGGCATGCGTCTACAGGTTCAGTCACGAAGCGGATTGACGCAATCAGACCCCCATTCAGTGGGCATCCGCCGGAAAGGCGTCCTACTGTTTCGGTTGCTTCAGAAAGACTGGAGTCTGGAACTAGACATTCTGAAAGTGGATCCCTGGGTGGAAGTGGATTTGTTGCAGAAAGTGGCCGTCAAAGGCGGGATGATTCAGGTCAGTGTTGATCTACAGTATTCGGTGGAGAATGCAGGCATTCGGAATCTGCGAATGGTTCTTCCGGAGAATGCTGAAAGTATCCGTTTCTTTGGAGATTATGTGGGCGATTCCCTACGGGCCGAAGACGCTAATGCTGAATCGGGTGAATGGGAGATCCGTCTGAACCGGCGTATCTTCGGTCCCTACCGACTACAGATTGTCTATCGGATTCCCGTCGCAGAACAAGATCAGAACGGCATGCGATCAATTCAGGGAATCAGGCTGAACAACATCAATCTACAGAAAGGCTACCTGACTTTGGAAAGCGAAGGCAGACTGGAAATTAGGATTTCGACTCTACCGGAGGCTCTGAAGCCTACCGAATGGCAGTCTATTCCCACCCCCCTTCGCCAGATCGCGGAAACAAGAGAATCCTCCTTCACCTACCGGATTGCTGCGGCGGATTTCACTCTCCCTATCGAAATCGTCAGGCACGAGGCCGCCGATATTCTTCCCGCACAGATCACGGCCACTTCACTGACTTCTGTCATCTCCGAAGACGGAAGCATGGTTACCGAAGTCTCCCTGATCATCCAACCGGAGGAAAAACGCTTACTCCAAGTGGAACTCCCCCCTCATGCCTCATTCTGGTTTGCCTTTGTTAATCGTAAAAGCGTGCAACCCTGGACTGAAGGCAAAAGAATCCTCATCCCTTTGGAAAAACAGGCCGAAGACGGTAAACTCGGAACTGTCGAGTTCTTCTACTCAAGCTCAACCTTGACCGGATCGGCAAAATCCTCAAACCCCAGGTTGATTGGACCCCAGTTCGATCTGCCTCTCTCAGAAATCACTTGGAACGTTTTTGTTCCAGAATCCTGGAACATCACGGAAGGGTCCGGAACCCTGGATCTTCAGGAAGGATCCGGAGTGGTGCAGATCTCTCCATTCAATCTGGAATCCTATCTTCGGGGAGAAGTCGTTCGACAGAATGAACGATCTCGTGAAGCAGAGAAGTTACTGGAATTGGGGAATTCCTATCTTGTCGGGGGGCGACAGAAAGAAGCAAGAAAAGCCTTTCAATCTGCATACAGCCTCTCTCAGGACGATCAGGCATTCAATGAAGACGCTCGAGTTCAACTCCAGAACCTGAGAAAACAACAGGCCGTACTGGGCTTGAATTTCAGACAGCAACTGGTCCGGGAAGAACAGCAGAAAAGTCAACAGGCACCCACAGGCAATTCCAAGAATGAATTCACACAGGCTGAAGTCGACCAGATTCTGTTTCAAAATTCCAAAGAACAGAATGCCGTCCTCGAAGAACTGGCCGAGCGACTCGTCAAACAACAGGAAACGGTCGCCCCTCAACCCGAAATCATCCGGGCAATCCTACCTCAACAGGGCAAACAACTTGTGCTGACCCGATCCCTCCAAATCGAAACCTGGTCCGATCTCTACGCAGAATTGAAAATCGATCCAACTTCCACCACCCATAAAACCTACTGGATTCTACTACCCGTTCTATTGGCATTCTTCTTCCTGGTATTGAAGTCAGGAAAAAGCAGATAAACGCGACCTTGTTTTAAATGTGTGTCCACGAGCCTCCGTTTTGGTTTTCCTGCCCCAGAATTCACCAAACAAAGTTACCCTGAAGCTGGGGGCGCCGACCCCGGATCATTGAAATCTGCATCCATTTCTTCCATGTTCCGGCCTCAACGCGGCCAGCTTCAGGTACAACGTTAACAAGTTTACGGAAAATCCTTAACCAATGAGCAGCGACGCTCTCCCATATCGGCTCGATCGACTCCCTTGAACAAGTAATCCGGCTGAATCGTGAATCCAAGAGAGGAAGACTCAGTATCTTTTTTCTTCGCGCCAGAGATTCATGGTATTATCAATGGCACGTAAGTAGCCGGAGTGCCCATCGAGAAAAGCATTGTTGCAACCTTCATCATGGCGAGCTGCCGCCACGCGACGAGTAGGACTAAGACGCTCGGTCGGCATCCCGCCCCGGAGAGTCCTTGGCAAGTGGTCTCTGGCCCAGACATCATTTAAGTTTGTGGTGGCATCCCGCCTTCCGGTAATGATCGGGCGCCAGGATCCGGCTGCATTATCTGCTAAGTAGATTGACTGCGCGGGTCGGCGGAATTCAGTGATTTTGGAAGGTCCGATTTGTTCAAAACCGGCCCGGTCGTTCGGGCTACGAAATTTCCAGGCATTGACCACATATGTGATCACCTGGGTCTTTGTCCGATCAAGTTTGGGGTAAGCTGGACAGCGGTAGATGCGGATATTGGTGAAATCCCTTTGATCACCACCTTCCGGCATGTAGGGCATGAACACGAAATACCAGGGAATGTCATTTCCTCTTGGGATAAAACTGTCAAAGTCATCGGCGTACATCTGCATGGCCATACCGATGTTATGCAAGTTACTCAGGCAGTTGATCTTCTTGGCCCGTTGTTTTGCTTTGCCCAATGCCGGCAACAGCATGCCCGCCAAAATGGCAATAATGGCGATCACGACCAATAATTCTATCAGGGTAAATCCTTTCCGGGAGTGGGCTCTAATCTTCATGGCAGCTTTATCGTTTGTCAGTTTAGTCCCCCGGCAGTACCCGATAGAGTCACGGGGTAAACCGGTTTATGTCAGGGTTAAGCACATAGAATATGAGTTTCCACCGAGAAGGCAACACCGGATTTCAGAGAATATCCCCTTCCAATACCTCCTTCCCTAAAAAACACCCTGCCCTTTTCTCTGTGCCCTCTGTGGTTTCTGCCATTATTTCCCAGGATTGGCCTCACGAGACTACTTTCAGGGTAGACATCCCGTCCACGTCTCCCAAAAGGAGAATGGCATGTCGGATGCTACCATGCCTATTGCGAAATTAAATAGAGCCATCAAGACCTATCTTATCATTGATATTTTTTCCGAATACTTGATAAAAGGCTCTATTGGAGGATTGATGAAGATTGTAAAAAACCAGATCAAATCAAGCGGAATCCGTAGATTCCAAGCTTTCACATTGATAGAGGTGCTTATTTCCACAGCGATTGCAGCCCTGTCTATCGGCGGAGTGATCTACGGATACACAATGTCCGCACAGAGGGCGGAATGGTCGGCCTATTCCCTGGCAGCACACGGACTTGCCATGAAATACCTGGAACAGACTCGATCCTGCAAATGGGACGATAGCGCTGAGGTAAATTGACCCGTCTGTGCTGAGATAAATTGACCCGCCCTGTAATTGGTTGGGAAAGATCGATGCTCTGTCTGGGAAAGGATTCAGAGGCAGATGAAATTCTTCGAATGTCACATGCCAATAAAAAGACCCCGCCCTAC
>DUCD01000479.1 GCA_012959985.1 Verrucomicrobiales bacterium
AACCGAGCGGTGGTCTTGCGATAATTCAACCGAATGCACCCACACTTCGTCCTGCCCCTTTTCTTCAGGATTTTTTACCGAGTAATGAGGGGATCCGTAACGGTCGGTCCAACGATAGTTCCATTGTTCGATCCGGTAGGATTGCGGGTCAGAGGCAATATCGGGATCGAGGCGACAAGTAAAAGTCAGGCGCATTCCGTTCTTTTCTGCATTCAAGGCAATGGGAAGATTCAGGGGACGGCCGGTATAACGGATCCGGTGGAAAGCGCCGTAACGGGCACCTGTTGATTGCCAGACTCGCATTCCACAGACATAGAGATGGCCATCAAATGGATTAAAGCGTGTCCGGACCAATCCGCTCTGGAATCGCAAAGGAAGATTGATGATACCTCCTTGAACCGCACCATCCACCTCCTCCGTCAAGACCAGGGAAAGATTGGATTTCCCATAGGAAGACAACAGCATTTTTCCATGCAACGGCCCCCAATCAGAATTGGTAACCCAGATTGGATCGGCCGGTGAATTGTCTACATTGTGTGGAATCCAACAGATCGGCTGTTCGAATTCCGTAGGTTCCTGTACAGTGAAAGCGGTCGGCTTCATGCCATGGAACCCACCTCTGCGCACTAATTGAAGCGTACAGGTCGGCAACCAATGGCCTTCATTGTCACTATAGACAATTTGTCCGTCCGGTCCGATTGCCAAGCCATTGGGACCTCTCAAACCGGTCGCGTAGGTGCGGAGCTCACTTCCGTCGGGAGGCAACTGAAAGAGGATACCGGCATGGGGTGTCTTGATGAGCTCGGGAACTTTATCCGGATCCCCGTCGGGAGGCCATGGAGCTCCCTTGGTGTAATAAAAGTTGCCGTCCCTGTCCGTTTCCAGATTCAAAGTGAACTCATGGAAGTTTTCACTGACCATGCTATCGTTGTTGAAGTTTTCATAATAGTCCGCTTCTCCATCATTATTGTAATCATGGAAACGCGTGATCTGATCTCGACCGAGAACATAAATGGCCCCGTCAACAACTTTAACCCCGAGCGGTTGGTACAATCCGGTTGCAAAGCGTTTCCATGAGAGTTCCGGGGAATCGGGAGCCATGCCGGAAACCAACCAGACATCTCCACTGATAGAACACAGTACCGCCCGGTCTGCCGATAGAAAATCCAACCCACCGAAACGCATCCAGGAATTCCAGGGGTTCTTTTCCGGATGGGTGAGCGTATCCACCGCCAGCGCTTCAGTATCGTTTCCAGAAATACTCCGGGTCTTCAGATCGGATTTCCAACGCGACGGCCCCCCCTTGCAAAAGAGGGACAGGTCTGGAACTGAGGTCGATTCAATCCGTTTGTTCATCTGATTAATCAGATTTCGGATGATGCCGGTTGGTTCATCACTGAGATAGATTTGAAACCGACGGGCTTCGGAGGAAGCCGGTATGGAAAGGCATAGATGGCCTTCCAGGATTTCCCACTCGGCGCCGGAAGGCATTCCGTCACATCCGAGAATGCGGTTGACCGCGTCGGATTGAAACCGAATTATGTGCGTGCCCCGCACGCCTCGCGCGGCGAAAATTTTCGGGTCCGGACCCACAATGTTGAAGAGTCTCAGGAAAAGCGGATGGGATGAAGCCTCCAGGTTAAAAGTGCGAGTGAATACCGGCTCCTTTTGAATAACTACAAAGTCAGGGAGTTCCAGAATACCGCAGCTTCCGACCGAGTAGGAAAGCACGACGCGATTTTCGTGGAGAAAGAGACCGCGGTAATGCGCCCAGGAATCGGGAAGCGGTCCGTAAGGAATACGACGAGGATCCTCGAAACTTTCAGTGATCGACCATCCCGGCCCCGCTTCATTGAAGAAGCTGACCGGACCGTCAATGGAGGGATGGCGCTCCAGACCATCACGCTCCGAATACCATTTCAAAAAGCCTCCGGTCCACCCGGCTGACATTCGGAGCAGGTCAGTGTCGAAACAGACGGTTGCCTGGGAGTCGTCTCCGATTCGGATGGCGATCCCTTTATAGGTCGTCGTCGCCCCCCGAATGGTCCAGGATGCAAATGGACCGTGATTCATCTCATTCATATTCGCCGCTGACAGCGAATGCCCGAAAAAGACACTGATGATGACTCGCAAAATGAATCTAGAGGATTGGAATAACTGTTTCATAAGGAACAAATCAATGAGTTTTCGAAATATGGAATCAATTTGCAACCACAACGAATTCGAATTCCTACTTCCGAACGATAGCAATCCAGTCTTCGTTTGAGTCGGAAGGCGGGGTTCCAAGGGCCACTTTTCCACCACCTTTGACTTTGCGGACGGAGCCTTTCCGCAGCTTGCCGCCCTCGCGTGGGTTAAACCATTTGACGGAATAGCTGCCGGCCACAGGGCTGAGATCAAGGTCGGAGGACCCGCCATTCGGGGTATAAACGAGGTACACCTCGCCGGGGTTGGCCAGGCAGAATTTCTCATTTGTATTTTCAGGATTGCCGATCAGGGAGTTTGCATTGGTCATTTCCCAGAAAGGAATCTTGTTGTCCCGAAAAAACGCCAGAGCAATCCGGCAGTAGTCCCAGGTCTTGTCGCGACTTCGAAAGTCCTCGCACACCAGGTCGTTTTCAAGCAACGTGTAACCGAAGTAATATTCGACGCCGGCCCCACCGGCCAATAGGTTGCCCCAGAGAGTTTGTTTGCGGATATCGTGAAGCGTGTACTCCCGGCCGCTCTGTTCCACGGCTGTCCCTGAAAATCCTTTGTAACCGGGATCGGGCGGCACTCCCAGGCTGGAGTGGCCCTGCTCGTCATTGGCAACCACCCAAGGACGACCCGCCTTCGCGGATTCCTGCACCCACTTCAAGGTGAGTCGGTGTGTTTCGTCCCAGCGATTCTGAAGCGAAGCGCCTGTCAACAGCGAGTTGTTGCCGAGCAACGGGGTGTAAACCTTGTCCTGCTGGTTGGGATAAGTGTGGGTCACAATGTTGTGTTTATAGGGATCCGTGTCGTGAATATATTTCACCATGTCCGTGACCTCCTCGACCGACTGCGTGTTCTCCTCGCCAATGTTCCAGTTGAGCGCGAGGTTATGGGCAAAGCGCGCAATCAGTTCACGGCAGTAAAGCTTGCGCTCGAGCCCGAGCACACCTCCATCGAGCGATTCAGGAATTTCGGAACGGGTGTCTCCTCGGCCGGGGCGATTGTCATCCATTTCGTTCTCCTGAAGTTTGAAGTGGAGGTGGAGACCGTGGTTGCCGCCATGCTCGAACACGATGGCCCATTGGGCGAGCTTGGAGACGTCGTAGTGAAATTTGTCGCTGCGCTCGACAAACGGCCAAACGTTGTCGCCGTCACCGCCGGAGTTGTAGGGAAGGAATGAGAAGGTATTCAAACCTTTAGCGGCGAGGTAGTTCAAGGCGCCAATCAAGCCTTTTCCCTTGCCGTCTTTCCAAGTGGGATCGCCTTCATTCCAATCCTGGACGTGCGGCTGCCAGGTCTTCAATATTTGCGTCGGCGCGGCTTCTCCCGTGCGAGCGGCGCGTTTTCGGCCTAATTGCGTGCCGTCAAAATCCACGTAGGCCAGCATCGACTCGGGGGCATCGGGACCGGCCTTCAAAAAACGCTCGCCGGTTCCGGCAAAACGAAGGTAATGAGTGCCGTCATATTGGAGTCGGCCCTTGGCTCGAAAATCACGGCCCTTCTTGTCGGTGGCACGGATCTTGAAGGAGCCGGTCGTTCCACTGAAGGGCAGGATGGTGGTCTTGTCCGCCGCCTTAAGCGCGACGTTTTTACCGGAGATGAAAGAGAGGTTGTAGAACCATGTCCCTGATTTGTCGGGAGTGAGGTGCGCGCGCCATTTGGCGCCGGATTCAGCGGAGGTGTTCGCGGCATTCCCATCCGCGGCGAAGTAACCGGGCACCGTATATCTCGGATGACCCGATTCATGGTGGAAATCGACCGTGAATTTGTAGTCGGTGAATGGATTGGGTTGGTTGTCGCGCTCATTGGCAAACGGACCGTCCAGAGTCAAGGTCACGTTGTGCCATTGCTTGAGTTCACCGGTAATTTCAACCGAACCGTCACCGTCTGAGGCGTCCCTGCCGGCAACGGGTTGAGTGAGGTCGGCAGCCATTGCCGTCGTGGCGAGGTTCAGCGCCAGAACGGTCATTGATATTAATGGGAATGGATTTTTCATAAGCTCAATTTGGATGGTTAAAAAGATCGTAGATATCGGCCAGGGCGTTTGAACCGCCAACATTGCCGGGAAAGAGACGATCCCCATCTCCCACATAGTGCGTGTCATTGATCGTATAGCGCTCTCCCGCCTCAAAAAATGGGATCAAAATCGTGGCGTCGAACGGTCCGAGTTCCTGTTCCAGAATATCCGTCTCCGCCGGAAAGTGTCCGCGCAAGGTTGAGTCACTACGGCTGACCACGGTGAACCGACTTGTGCTCCCGGCGGCGGCAACAAGGTTTCGCGCAATTTCCCTTGTCAATGCTCGCGCCGCCTCTGCGGCCAGGCTCCGTGAGTTGGTCAGAATGTAGAGACACGGCAGATCATTCATGAATTCTCCACCCAGGGAGTCGACCGACCATTCTGTCAAAACAGGAACGTCGTAGACGGTTTGGGTCCCCGTTGGGTCATCGTCCAGGACAACCAATTTATGATCCGAAGCGGACGCGACGCCGGCATTGATTGAAGGTTGGAGATCGTCGGGCCAGGGCGCCGGAAGGCTATCAAGCAACGCTGATTTGGAGCAGGTTTCCGTCACCTTATTTTCCTGTCAATTCCACCGGCACGCCTTGGATTGCACTCTGATCCAGAAAGACAGCTCGTTTGCCCCGGGTGCCTTGATGAGGTGTCGGAGCGGTGGCGACCGGTGAGGCCGACATAGCCTCCGTCACATTGTCCACCTTCAGGCAGAAGTGATGCAGCCCCGGCCCATGTTCCGCCAGCCATGCTTGGAGCGGATGGTCGGGCGTCAACGGCTGAACCAATTGCAGGTGGGTGTTCCCCAGATCAAGATGGGTGAGGCGCACGGTGTCGTTATTGACATCTTCGCTGTAAAGGAGTGGAAAGCCCAGGGTGTCACGCCAGATCTTGAGTGCCGCTTCGGTGTCCGGCACGACAATGGCCAAGTGATCGAGTCCTTGATGGTTCATGGTCAGATTATTTCAATGAAGGTATTTCAACGGTTTTGTGTGTTTCAGCGGACCGATAGGCCGCGTCCAGGACGGTAATCGTTCGCAGGTAATCTTCGCCGCTGGTTTCAAAGGGCTTTCCGTCTTGCAGACGATCAATGAAATGACGCTGTGTCGTGTAGACACAATCGCCTGCAAATCCCCGAGGATAGTGTTTGTAGTAAACCGGCTGATCTTCACCAGCGATTTTTTGGAGCGTAATACCACCGTCGAGATGCAACCGCAATCCACCTCCGCTGCCTTCCACCAGTAATTCGCCAAAGGTGTAACGGGCATTAGTCCCGGACACGGGTTCGTTGTAACGGTTCGCATCCCATTGACCAATGGCGCCATTCTCGAATTCAAATACCAAGAGCCCGCAGTCTTCGCCTTTGATCACAGGATTCAACCGGCGTAACCATGCGCTGACTCGCCGTATTTCACCGGCCAGGTAGCGGAAGGTGTCTATGAAATGCCCGCCCATCTCATAAACCAGAAATCTGGGATACTCCCGAAAATAGGGTTGGCGTGGGATGTAGGCCTGTTCGCCCCACCCATCTCCCGTCCGGGTTCGAAAAGAAAGTGAATGAAGCCGGTCGCCGATAGCGCCTTCCTGAATCAATCGTTTGATTTCTCGATGCCAAGGCTGGAAGCGGAAATTTTCATGCATCATGAAGCGCACGTCGGCTTTCGCGGCATCCACCACGATGGCTTCGGCCTCGGCGAAGGTAGGGGCGAGAGGTTTCTGGCAGATGATATGGATGCCCCGTTTGCTCGCTTCGGCACAGAGCTCCGAATGGGAAGGCGGCGGTGTGATAATGTCCACAAAATCGGGCTGTTCTCTGTCAAACATCTCGCGGAAGTCAGGGTAACAATTCCTGAGCCCGAACTTGTCGGTGATGACCTGCGCGCGGGTCGCGTCACGATTGCTGAAGGCTACAATTTCGACCTCGGGAATCCGTTGCCAGGCTTCATACTGGAAGTGACTGAAGTAACCAGCCCCAATGCAGACACCTCTAAGCTTCTTCCCATTCATATCACTGTGAGGATTCAATTTCGAGCGGTCGGTCGGATTTCATCCGCGTCCAAAGCACAATGGCGAGCACATTCAATCCCGCCGCGACATAGAAGAACGGAGTGGTTGTTCCGGTCCATTTAAGCAGATACGGAAATGCGAGCGAGGTCACCAGACTGCCGATGTTACCGGCCATATTCATGGTGCCACTGACCGCGCCGGCGTTCTTGCGTCCGATGTCGGTGCAGAAACTCCATGAAGGACTGAGTGTCATGTCCGCACCGAAGATGGCCACGGTAAACCAGATCACCGCGCCGAGCGCGGTCTCCATATTCAAACTCATCAACAATCCTATCGCAGCCAAGGCAAAGCCAATCATCGCGGGAAGGCGACGTGACAATTGCCAGTTGCCCTGTTTGTAGATTCGGTCGACCAACCAGCCGGCGCACACACTCCCAATGGCCCCGCCGATGAAGGGAGCCGAGGTGTAGAGGCCGGTTTCCATAGTTTCAAGATTGTAAGTCCTCTTGAGGTGCGGAAACAGCCAACTCAACGCGAAGAAGAAGGTGAAGTTGCTGCAGAAATACTGAACCATCACCATCCACATGTTGGGAGAGTGCGCCATCAGCGAGAAGGGCACCTTCTGTTTTTGGGTGGCATCCGGCTGTTGGCGATTGGCGAGGATGTAATCTTTTTCCTGTGTTGAAATACGTGGATGATACTCGGGTTCGTCGCGGAACCAGAAAAACCAAAACACTGCCCATACAAAGCCGATTCCCATCAGAATGAGAAACATGTTTCGCCAACCGAAAGTTACCAGCGCCCAGGTCACCAGCGGCATGGCGAACGCCGCTCCGAGCCGCGTGCCGGAAAAGTTGATACTTTGAGCCCGGCCACGTTCGGCCATTGGAATCCATGAGAAAAGCGCCCGGGCGATGCCGGGAAAAGCGCCCGCCTCACCGGCGCCAAACAGGAACCGAACCGCAATCTATGAGACAAAACCGCGAACCATCCCGGTCATTCCGGTAAAAAAGGACCAGAGCACCACCACCGAAGTGAGCAGCACACGGGGCCCGAAACGATCCGCGATCGCCCCCGTCGGGGTTTGAAATAGCGCATATCCCAGCGCAAACGCTGACATGACCCAGCCCCATTGGGTGTCGCTCAACTGCAGATCGCCCGCGATTCCTTCCTTCGCCGTGGCGATGCAGGCACGATCGATATAAAGCAGTACGGACAAAAGAAAGGTGCCGGTGATCAGGAAAGCTCTTTTTGGAATCACAGGTTGGGTAGATGTTCGGGTGAAATTCCTTCGATCGCAAAGGCTCGGCAGGGACAACCGTCACCGCCTTCGATTTTCAAAGGAGTGGCAATGAAAAAAACTTTCTCCAAGGTCAAGGCTCCGAGGTTGGCCAGGCCCTCGACAATGGTGATATTCGCGCTCAAGAGGATGTTGTGGATACGAGTAAGTTCTTCGCGGTTGTTCACATCGGCAACCGAGGGGGGTTCAACCCCGAGCATATTCACCCGTTTCTCAACACACCAGCCGGCGAGGTTATCGGAAATTCGAGGGAAGTGGTCCCGGTAATGCTGCGGATTGTCCACGTGCCGACTCCAATCGGTATGTATCAGCAAGCTATCACCGGGTTGAAAACGGGAAGCGATTGTGCCCAGGTCGTCCACGGTGATAAGCGCTTTGTCCTTGATGCCCTCCAGGTTGGCGACCCATGCCCAACCCACACACCGTTCGAGCGGTGTGGTGTCAATAGTTCCCGGTCCGGCTTCAAAATGGGTTTGAGCATCCATGTGTGTGCCGGCGTGCGAATACAGATGCAGGGTGCGGGCATTCCAACCGTGACTTTCGACCGTCTTGGCCTGCTCGAACTCCACACCCCGCATTCCATGACGGAGAGTGAGTGTGAGATCGATCAATCGCGCCATGGTTAAAGTTTGTCTATGATTTTGTCTGTCATCTGCATCGTCGTTAGTTCCCCGTCAAGATCGGCCGTACGGAGGTCCGGATCCTGCAAGACGGTTTCGACGGCCCGATGGATTCGTTGCCCCCCCTTCACGGTCTCCGGATGTTCGAGCCATTCCAGCATCATTGCTGCGGAAAGGATGCATGCGACCGGATTGGCAATATTCTTGCCAGCGATGTCCGGAGCAGAGCCATGACTCGGTTGAAACACAGCGCAGCTATCGCCCAAATCGCCCGACGGAGCCATACCCATGCCGCCCACCAGACCCGCGGCGAGATCACTGAGGATGTCCCCGAACATGTTCTCGGTCACCAGCACATCGAATGCTTCCGGGCGCTGCACCAGGTACAAGGCCATTGCATCCACGTAAATCCGACTCGCTTCAACCTCCGGAAATTCCTTGGCCACTTCGTCGAACACGGAACGGAAGAACACCATCGACGGGAGCACGTTGGCCTTGTCCACCAAGGCACACTTTTGCCTGCGTTTGCTGGCCAGCTCAAAAGCGACGCGGCAGATTCGTTCAGCACCTTTTCGCGAAATGCACATCACATCGTGAACCTCATCTGTTTGGGGATCGCTCTTTGAGAGGCGATCGGAAAACAATCCCTCACAGTTTTCTCTCACGATGATGAGGTCGATGTCACCCGTTCCCTGTTGTTTTAAGGGCGTATCATGAGAATGATACAATTTGATGGGACGGATGCCGGCATACAGGTCAAGGCGTTCGCGAAGATCTAATTGGGGTGTCATCTCCTTTCCATCAGGCCAACGGACGTTGGGCAAGCCCATGGCACCGAGAAGCACCACATCGGCTGAGCGGCAATCCTCGAATGCCTTTTCCGGGAGTGGGTCTCCGTTTTTCAAATACTCACCCGCGCCCACAGAACATTCATTAAATTCAAAACGGACCGCACCCAACCGTGTTTCCACAGCTCGGAGCACCTTGACCGCGGCCGCCGTTACCTCGACACCAATGCCGTCACCCGGTAGCACGGCGATGTTAATTGTTTTTTCCTTTGATTGGACGGATTCATTCATGGAACACTGAAATCCTGCCAAATTTAATAAAGTGTTACAATGCGCAAATGCGGATATTTCCAGTCTTGCTGGCGCTTACACATTCACCTGTTAAAAACCAGGACTTAAGTCGCTTGAAGTACGCAGGTTGCAGTCGATTTCAAGGTTGAACACAATTACCTAATCAGAACACCCACCTTAACCACTTTGTCATGAAAAACTTATCGATCGCCTTGTAACCGTTGATGGCGTAAGTACCGATACCCTCACAACGTCATACCGAACTCCTTTAATCAGGACCTCGGACAGAAACCAATGACGTTTGTGGGATGCGCCTAATTCCAAGCTGTCATCGCCTTTTTCTTGATTCAACTCCGTCGAAGGTCTACCGTCGGGTCAATGATAGAAAACGAAATTTCTATTCCTTCCCGCGATGGAACCACCAGGCGCTTCCGACGGGAAACGGCGACAGGAAGGGGCCGAGACAATGCGTGAAGTTCATCCATACAAGACCGAGAGTCGCCTACTGAAGGCGCTGGACAACGGCGGGCGGTTTTTCAATGTTTTCACCAAAGCCGGGGACGACCAGATTACTCGGGCGGAACTCGCCAAGGCGGCGGGTGTGTTCGGGTCGTCACCGAAGGCGGTCTTATTTTTTGAGATGGCTCAACATGCGTTGACTCCCGAGGCACAAGCCAAAGCGGTTGCGGCATTGGGACCAAAGGCCCGCAAGGACCATCGGAAGTTCCTACCCGTCAAACTGCGGCCGTCTTTAGTTGAGTCCACGGGCAAGGCTGGGGGGTGCGTCATCGTCGAAGGCTACCCACGGTATCTGAAGAACAAATCCATGTTTACAGGCATGATGATGATACCCATCCAGACGGGAAACGTCACGACGTTCATGATGGTCCCGCTCTATGACCAATTCGACATTTACGAAGTTTTTGACAACCGGCAAATGCGAAAGCCCATGTGCATACTGGCGACGACTCGCAGTATGACGTTTCTCAGCGGTGAACCGATCCGCCTGGCCGGCATCCTCCGTAAGATGGAAGTCGCAAAGAAAGCCCAACGCCAGCACAAGTTCTATCTGGAGGCGTGCTACTACACCCGGCTCAAGAATGCGGCTTAGTTCATAGTTGGCAAGGAGCCTATCGGTGCTCCAGCCCGAACTCATTACCCATATTGACGACTTAGCCGTTGTTGAAGTGAGCTTCTATGAACTTTGAGCTGCTGACCGATTTCTGTTTGGCCCTCTCAGAGTCTCGACTTTCTCTTTGGTCTTTGGAGTGGCACTAAGTTAAGGCATTTTGTTCCGTCCTGATGGGTTTTCCATTGTCCGGGGTCGACGCCCCCGGCTTCAGGAACAAAA
>DUCD01000480.1 GCA_012959985.1 Verrucomicrobiales bacterium
ACCACCACCCGCAACTACGTTTATGACAATAATTTCCTGAGCAACCTCATATCCGCCATCCGGATCGAGAACGCCAAAGACAACCGAATCGGATCCGCAACACGAGGAGGAAACGACATACAGAGGGGGCCAGGAAATGGAATCCATCTCACCGGGAGCGAAGCTTCGGAGAATCGGATCCGAAACAACATTATAGGAGCAACTTTCAGCACATTCTTCCTCAACGGCGGACATGGCGTCATCATTGACAACGGCGCTCACAACAACCGGATCGGCGGCGCACGCCCCCGTTTCCCTGATCCTGCCACACCACAGATCCTTCTCCCCCCTACTGAAGCCGAACGCGTCAACGGAAACCTCATTACGGGCAACGGCGGCAACGGCATCCACATCGACAACGCCCACAAGAATTTCATCCTCGGAAACTTGATCGGCTTCGCGAATCCAGGGCGCCCAGTCCAGGGTAACGAGGGACACGGCATCGCGATCGTGAATGGAGCCAAAGAAAACTGCATCGGCAACTGCGTTTCCAAAACCAAACTCAACCCTGGATACAGCAACCACATCGTCAACAACGCAGGATCGGGAATCTGGATCTCTGGATCAGGGACATCCGGAAACACCATTCGTCGAAACGAGATCTCCGCCAACAAAGGCGGCCACATCACACTCGACCAAGGCGCCAATGGCGGCATAGAACCACCTGGCGTCTTCATTGATGTCGTTGCCTCTCGGATCGAAGGCAGCACGCCGAATCGTGGTTACATCGAACTCTTCTCAGACGCTGTGGGGTTTGTCGGCATCTACCATCTCACCGCCTGGGTTGGAGGCGGTGAATTCACCATCGACCAAGCTAATCCAAGCGCTTCCTTCAACGCCCTCATTATCGAATCTGCGAGACCAATCCGCTTCGGCGATCAATACATCTCCTATTCAGAGGACCGTTCAGGAAACACTTCGGAATACACCCATTTGGATCTTACAAAACCGTAATGTTGACCTCTGTAGTTTGGCTCTTTCAGATAATCAACATCAGTCGAAGTGAAGACCTGATATTGCTTTCCTGATTCGGTTTCGAAGCTCACCGCACCGACCGCACCGACCGCACAATCTCCAACTCCACGGCTGCCAGCGAACCCGCCGTCCACACCAGCCCCCACCCGATCATAAAGGATCTCCTCAGCATCGGAGGACATTAAGGGATCCGGAATGATCCTGGAAATGAAAATGACTGGCGTGCAGGCAACAAGGGGTCGGAGCTCGAACAATGGGACTTCAACTAAAGACCTGGGAGTTCACGCCTTCCCCTGTCACTGCCATAATTGTTATCTTCTCCAGCACTTTAACTTCAATCGATGACTTGCTCTAACCTTGACTTCGAGCGGATGTTTCCGTGAGGATCCTCAAACAATGAATAAACCGGATTCCACTCCTCTTTTGATAGATCGATCAATAAACACAGCCAACCGTGCTACAGGTTTGCTACAGCTATGAATCGATACGAATCGACACAGATCGCCTAAATCGTTGGTCACCAACAAAACCACTGGAAAAATAGCCCCGGAATCTGAAGTGTATTCAGTAGGCTTTCCAAATAAAGAAAATTGTAGTAAATGTTTTACATGGCTCTGCTTCGTTCACTGTTTTCCTTCAACTCACCATGGATTCTTGCCGTAATCCTCACGGTGATTTCAATGACCACAACGCTTCCCGCCGGCAATTGGCCCGCCTACCGTGGAAATGCCCAGAGAACGGGCTTCGTCCCCACATCGGTTTCCGATGCCTGGGTAAATATCTGGACTTACCAAAGCGTACATCCTCCCCGTCCGGCCTGGGCACCGCCCGCCAGACGAAGCTATTGGCAACGATTGGAAAACATTGAGTCCAGGCTGCAGGATGACTGGGCTTTCCATCCGATCATCGTTAACAATTCAGTCATCTTCGCATCTTCCTCGGATGATCAGATCCGGTGTCTCAATGCCGAAACAGGTGAGCAGAAATGGAGCTTCTACACCGATGGACCTGTCCGTTATGCTCCATTTTTTTCGAATGGAATGCTGTTCGTCGGCAGTGATGATGGATTTGTCTATTGCATCAACTCAGCAAATGGCCATGAAATCTGGCGATCGAGAATCGGACCTGTCGATCGTCGGATTCCGGGCAACGGCCGCATCATTTCCGCCTGGCCTGTTCGATCCGGCGTGCTGATGGCAGACAACAAGGTCTATGCAACCGCCGGACTATACCCCGGACAGGGTGTGTATGCGGTCTGCCTCAATGCCCGAAACGGTGATGCCCTATGGGAAACAGCATTGGATTATTCGCCGCAGGGATACCTGATGCATTCCGGAAGCAAACTGTTTATCCCTACCGGCCGCAGTAACCCGATTGCCCTCGACGCTGAAAATGGAAAATTCCTCCGTGCTTTCGGTGGAGTCGGTGGCACTTATGCACTGGTCACAGATAATCAACTGATCGCCGGGCGAGGTAACGACGGAACCTTCGCCGCAACCAACCTTAAATCCAATGAAAACCTCGTCCGCTTCCAAGGGGATCAAATGGCTGTTTCCAGAAATCGGTCTTTTCTGCTATCGAACGGTAATCTGAAGGTCATCGATCGCATTAAATATGCGGAAGCGGTGCGAAACATAACCTCTCTGAATCAAGCCCGAAAAGCCCTCCAGTCCGAACTGAAACGTGAAAATCTGAGGTCCGATGAAATGGTTGAATTGCGCCGACGCCTAGCCGAAACGGCGGTTGAATTGGCCCGGCAAAAGATCGAAGGCGATGCCGCTGCACTGTGGGATCAGTCCACCTCGGACCACACTCAATTACTGGCCTGTGAAAACCGGGTTTTTACCGGAGGACAAGGAGAAGTGACGGCGTTCGATGCAGCAAGCGGAACCCAAGTATGGAATACAGAAATCAAGGGCCAAGTCATGAGCATGGCGTTGACTGAAAAGTATCTGATCGTATCCAATGATCAAGGTCACTTCTATGCCTTCGGCAAAGGTCCAAACGAGGCCAATCGTGCACCGGTTGCGGTCCGTCCGAACTCCAGGGTCCCCGACCTATCTCCGGGCATGACACTCATCGCGGATAAAGTCATCCGACAGACTCCCCAGTTAAAAGGATACTGTGTTCTGTTCGGAGCCGATCTGATCGATCTCGCCATAGCCATCTCGAAACGAAGTGAATTCCACCTCCTTCTTTTGGATGAAAGCAGAGAAACTGTTCACGAAGCTCGGGAGGCACTGATGGCTGCAGGCCTATACGGTGATCGAATCACAGCTCATCAAATCAATCCTGAACGTCTGCCCTTTACAGATTATTTCGCCAATCTGATCCTGACCCGACCTTCTGCCGAAAAGGATGCTCCTGAGTCAGTTTCCACCCAGGAATATCATAGAATTCTCAGACCCTTCGGAGGTGAGCTATGGGACATTTCAGATCTTTCCGTTTCCAAGCGGGGACCACTGGAGGGTGCCGGTTCCTGGTCCCACCAATTTGCATCCCCCGCAAACACCTCGAACAGTGACGACCAACGGATTGGTAAAGACCTGTTGCTTCAATGGTTCGGCGGACCCGGCGCCGTCAAGATGGTGGACCGCCATCTGAGAGGTCCGGCACCTCTTTGCAGTCAAGGTCGCTTGATCGTTCCCGGAGAAAATCTTCTCATCGGAATGGATGCCTACAATGGAACCGTGTTGTGGGAAACGGCTCTTCCCGGATCACAAAGGTATTCCATGCCCTACGACGCCGGCTATATGTCGCTGAACCAAGACAGGATCGCCGTAGCAGATAAAAACAAATGCCGATTGATCGATACCGGAACGGGCATCATTCAATCCACCTACGATCTACCAGACTTCTCGGAAAATTCGAAAAATTCCGAAGATTACCATTGGGGCTATACCGCTTTGTCAGGAAATCACCTTTATGGATCCATCCAACGTTCTACTGCATCCAGAACCGACCCCGGTTATAAGCAAGTCAGTGTCGATTACAATAATGCCCAACCTTCTGTCACCAGCCGGGGAGTCTTTCAAATGGATATCGATCGAGGAAAAACCAATTGGGTTTATCGAAACGGCTTAATCCTCAACACCACCATTACCCTTAGCAACGGGAATCTGTTTTTTGTGGAATGCAGAAACTTGAAAGCGGCAGACAGCAAAATCGGCCGGATCGCTCCTAAAGAATTACTCAGGGATCAATCGTTTCTGGTCGCACTGGATACAGCCACTGGAATCGTAAAATGGCAGACACCGATCCGCAAACCCATTTCCGATTCAGCAAATATTCTCTACCTTATGGCATCCGCAAACAGCCTGGTTCTTTGTGGCTCACACGTCACTCAACAGCTGGACACTCGGTATGTTCTTGAATCCGTAGATTCAAAAACCGGAAAAACCCAATGGACGGCCTCACACCTGACAGGTAAACCAAGGGCATTCACTCATGGCGAACAGGTTCATCATCCGGTCATCTCAAAGGGAAAACTGATCGCAGAACCCGCCATTTACGACCTCCTTTCGGGAAGAAGAATCGGCCTGGACGGAAATGAAGATGATTGGAGTCTGACACGTCCCGGTCACAGTTGCGGCACCCTATCTTCAGCAGGATCGTGCATTTTTTTCAGAGCCGGAAACCCAACCGTCATGGATCTGAATCCCGATATAGAAAACAACTCCCGTATCTCCAAGCTAGCACCAACGCGTCCCGGTTGCTGGATCAACATCATCCCCGCTTCAGGACTTGTCCTGATCCCCGAGGCCAGCGCAGGTTGTATCTGCAACTATTCACTCCAAACATCCATGGCTTTCCTACCAGTAAAAAACAAAGCAATGCAGAGCTTGCTTCCTTGATTTCCAAGCTATTAGGTATTCAACGTTCAACGATTGAACACGCCAGAGATATCAAATGACCTATTCAATTTCGGTATAAACCACCAAAGGAAGGCCAAACCAGACCCAGATACCGATCCCGATTGCCCAGAAGATGGATCCGTAGGAATAATGGGTAATGAGAAGCACTTGGTGAAAATCACCACTGATCCGGGTCAAAACCGCGATTAGGATGAATACGGACATCGTAATTTGAAATCGGTTCCTGTTCATCAGGCGCTTACCGGCTCCGCCATGACCGTAAATCACCCGCATCGCCACAGTCAGGGTGATTGTGACCAAACCGGCGCCAAAAACCATGTGAAGGAGTGCCGTCCGATAATTCGGATACAGAATGATTGCCAGATATCCAATCAGGCAATACCCAATACCGATTTTTATCAGTTGCACCGACCGGTTGGATTTCATCTTTGATAGGGGCCCCGGCAACTCGCGATAAAGAAAAACCGCAGGACAGATCAGTCTCAGAATATGCCCACTGCGCACCCACCCTGCCGACTCGATGATGAACGAACAAACAATCAACAAAGCAATTCCTCCGGCAAATCCGACTTTCCGATACCAAAGGGATGAGGCGTCCGTGAAGCTGGGGATATTATGCAGACTGGGAACTCCAAAAACCTTGGGCAGGAAAAAGACCCCCACTCCTAAAAGAGGCAACAGGACAAATGCCTGGTAAGACAATAGCGGAATCAGGTTGATCCAGAAAAAATCCAAATCGTACCGATTCTCGATTATGCGCAGAAATGTAGCGACGACGGCACAGATCCATGCGATCGGGACCATGATGAATCCAGGAGGAACCCGATCGTCGCCTTTCATCAGATTTAAACCGGCGAATAGAGCAGCTAGTAGCAATACCACCAGATAAAGCAGATCTCCCGGGAATACAACGCCGGTTAAGTGAAGCAACATGACCAAAATATATCCCGAAAACAAAATGGCAACCTCCCTCATACGAAAACTGCTTGCGTCACATAATCGGGGAAGAGCCGTTCCCAGGAATCCAAATAGAAATCCTCCGAAAAAACCGTGCGCCATTAATCGTTCATGGGTTTCAATGGGGTAATAAGGCAGCAGACCCATAAAATAAAGAGGCCACAAAAGCACTCCAATAATTCCCCAAATTACGGCAACCGGAAAAAATATCCGAAATGGCTCCTCCGCCATCTGTCGGAAGCTTATGACCTCTATGCCTTCTCTCTTCGTTAATTCGTTATTCATCCCTCTATTTCCGGGTGCGTGTAAACCGACCCTTTGGTCCGTAACATGGACCGTCCCCAACACCTTCCCACTAGGAACGGCAATCCATTCCGCTGACACAGCCTACGCTACCACAGATCAATCCAGGCACTTTTATTACCCCTTTATGGCACCTTCAATTGTCTTTACATCTATCTCCAAGTGGAAATAATGTAAAACCTAAGAATTGGCAATTGGTGAACGGCTCCATTTCTCGTTAAAAAACAGGAACAATGTTATCGATACTTGAAAATTCTTCCAGCGAGTTCTGTGACGGAATGAGTCGCCGAAATTTCCTAAAGATCGGTGGGTTGGCTTTAGGAGGACTCTCACTGCCGGAAATTCTAAAAGCAGAATCCACTTCCAAAGGGGGCAAAACCCAAAAATCACTTATCATGATTTTTCTTCCGGGAGGCCCCCCTCATCAGGACATGTTCGACCTGAAAATGGACGCCCCTTCTGGAATTCGAGGTGAATTCCAACCCATTCGGACCAATGTTCCGGGAATCCATATCTGTGAGCTGTTTCCCCGGCTTGCCAGACTGATGGATAAGCTGGCCATCATTCGGTCCGTCACAGGTGCCAGTGGAGATCACGATGCCTACCAATGCATGACCGGCCACCCTCCCAGAAAAAACCTCCCTCCAGGTGGATGGCCATCAATCGGATCAGTCGTGTCTCACCAGCAGGGTCCCGTCAATGATTCAATTCCACCGTTCATCGGTCTGGCGCCGAAAATGGGAGAAATGCGATGGGCTGACCCTGGACGTGCAGGATTCCTCGGACCGGCATACGCCCCCTTTCAACCCAACGGAGCCGGTAAAGACGACCTGGTTCTTAACGGCATCACTCTGGATCGGCTTCAGGACCGAAAGTCATTACTTACCAGTTTCGATCAATTCCGCAGAGAAACGGATGCCTCCGGTACCATGGAAGGATTGGACACCTTCACCCAACAAGCTTTTGGAGTGCTGACCTCCAGCCGACTGGCCGAAGCGATGGACCTCGAAAAGGAGGACCCGAAGCTCAGAGACCGCTACGGCAGAGGCAGTGCAAAGAATCGTGCTGATGGAGGCCCAAAGCTGTTGGATCAGTTCCTGTTGGCACGCCGCCTTGTGGAAGCCGGCTGCCGAGTCGTCACCTTGGCTTTCAGTCGCTGGGATTGGCACGGGAGGAATTTCAAAAGAGGTCGGGAAGATATGCCGATGCTGGACCAAGGGGTCTCCGCGTTGATTGAAGATCTCTACCATCGAGGTTTGGAAAAAGATGTCTCCGTCATCGTTTGGGGTGAGTTCGGACGGACCCCAACCATCAACAAAGATGCCGGCCGAGATCATTGGCCACGTGTCTCCTGCGCATTAATGGCCGGTGGAGGCATCAAAACCGGGCAGGTAATTGGTGCAACTGATCGGTTGGGCGGAGAAGCCGTAGAGCGTCCGGTGAATTTCCAGGAAATCCATGCCACCCTTTACCACAACATGGGAATTAATATCAGTAAGGTGCTCACTCCCGATCTGACAGGGAGACCCCGTAGTATCTTAGACTCGAATTACAAGCCTCTACCGGAATTAGTGTAAAAAAGCATCACTAGCATGAGAATGTCTGCTGTATATTGCCTGGACCGGCTGAATCAATGAAACGGAAACTATTTCTGATTATATCAATCAGCCTCGCAATCAGCTCGTGGGGTTCAACTTCTTCGAATACAATGGATGCCGGATTCACCGCGGTCTCCATCAGAATCGAAGAGGGACCCGGCCAGTCTTTTTCTCCCGGGGTGGGAGCCTTGTTGGTAGGCCCCGACGCCACTCGGCAACTGGTGATCACTGCTCGATTAAAATCCGGCGGACAGGCCGACTATTCCGGGCGTGTCGAATACGGATCCTTTCCAGAGGGAATCGTATCGATCA
The DNA here is from genome assembly GCA_012959985.1 of Verrucomicrobiales bacterium. Lineage (GTDB taxonomy): Bacteria > Verrucomicrobiota > Verrucomicrobiia > Limisphaerales > DUCD01 > DUCD01. Next base: position 8,060 of record DUCD01000480.1, read on the forward strand.
GCCCAACCGGTTTGATACGTCCTCTGTCAGACGGCACCACAACCGTTACCGTCGCATCGATCGAAGGTCTTGAATCCCACGCTGTCTTCACTATCAAGAATTCAAACCACCCGGCAACCGTTAATTTCCCCAACGAAATTGTTCCTATTTTCACAAAATACGGATGTAACGGTGGAGGGTGCCACGGAAAATCAGGAGGGCAGAACGGCTTTCGTTTGTCACTGCTGGGATTTGAACCTTCTGAAGATTACGAATACCTTGTCAAGGAGAGTCGGGGCCGAAGAGTTTTCCCTGCCGCACCGGACCATAGCCTGCTTTTAATGAAATCAACCGGCATCCTGCCCCACGGTGGAGGGGAAAGATTTAATGTAGATTCCTATGCTTACCGTTTGCTGCGTCGATGGATCGAGCAGGGAATGCCCTATGGCAGTCCAAAAGACCCGGTCGTTACCGGAATTCAAGTTTTCCCAAAAGCGAGCATCCTTCCCAGAGGTGAGCGACAACAATTGAGCGTCACCGCCTTCTACAGCGATGGATCAACACAGGACGTTACCCGAATCGTAAAATACGAGGCCAACCAGAAAGACATGGCCGAATCCACCGACACCGGCCTTGTCACTGTTTTTGATTATTCAGGTGACACCGCGGTAATGATTCGCTTCCGGGAATTTGTCGATGTCTTTCGGGCCACCATCCCGATGGGCGCTCCCATGTCCGAAATGCCTCCTATTGCCAATTTGGTGGATCGGGCGGTCTTCAATAAACTCGAATTACTGGGATTACCGCCAAGCGCACTTTGTAACGACGCCACCTTCTTACGGAGAACATCACTGGATATTACGGGAAAACTTCCCACTCCGGAAGCGATCCAAACTTTCAGAATCGATTCCCGCGCCGATAAAAGAAGCCAATGGGTGAATCAATTACTTGAAACTCCTGCTTACGCAGATTTTTTTGCCGGCAAATGGAGTTCCATTCTCAGGAACAAACGTTCAAAGGGGAATTATGCCCATGGGACTCAAGCATTTTATAACTGGATTCGTCAGGGTCTTTACACAAACAAACCCTACGACCAATTTCTCAGAGAATTGGTGTCGGCATCGGGTGATATCAATCAGAACCCTCCGGTAGCCTGGTACCGTCATGTCGATAAAACAGAAGAGCGTCTTCAGGATATTGCTCAGGTATTTCTTGGAATCCGACTTCAATGTGCACGTTGCCATCACCACCCCTATGAAAAATGGAGCCAGAAGGATTATTATGGTTTTTCCGCTTTCTTCTCCAGAGTTTCGACGAAACCGGGACGGATTCCCGGTGAAAAAATCGTCTATCATAAGCGTGGCAAAGCTTCTGCCAAACATCCCAAATCAGGCAAAACCGTTTATCCCACGGCCTTGGACGGTCCCACCTTTGAAGTCCTTGATGATCAGGATCCAAGAAGACAACTGGCCGATTGGATAACAGAGAAAAACAATCCGTTTTTTTCCCGAATGCTGGTGAACCGCTATTGGAAACATTTCTTCGGTCGCGGATTAGTCGAACCGGAAGATGATCTGCGTTTAACCAATCCTTCAACCAATCCTGAGTTGCTCCAGAATCTGGCAGATAACTTCGAGCAAACCGGATTCAATCTCAAAGAGTTGATCCGAACTCTCTGTCATTCCACGACTTATCAACTGACTTCTCTTCCAAACGAATTCAACGCAGACGATAAGCAGAATTTTTCCAGATATTTCCCTAAACGTCTGCAAGCGGAAGTCCTGCTGGACTTAATTGATCAACTGACCGAAAGCTCTACAAGCTTTGCTGGAATGCCTGCAAATACAAAAGCGGTCCAACTACCGGATGACAGTTTCACGAAATCGTCCTACTTCCTTTCGGTTTTCGGACGACCGGAAATGGCAAGTGCCTGCGAATGCGAACGAACTCAGGATTCAAATCTGGCCCAAAGCCTTCACTTGCTGAACTCAAAATCGATTCAGGAAAAGCTGACATCGCCCACCGGACGGGCCGCTCGGTTAGCCATGAATTCCGACCAACTCAAAAAGGAAAAAATCAATGATCTCTACCTAGCTGCATTTTGCAGAGATCCTGAAAAGGGAGAAATGGAAACTGCTTTGAGTTATCTCAAAAAGAAACGTCTCTCCAGAGAAGAAGACGCCACGATCGAATCGTCCGATCAACAGGCTTTCGAGGACATCATCTGGGCTCTGATGAACACCAAGGAATTTCTTTTCAATCATTGAGCATTAGTTCCCCTGAATCTTTTGGGAATGGGGCATCCAGTGTCAGACCACCTTCAACACCAGACTCCCCTGCCATTCGGTTGAGGTATTCCTGAATGGAGAGCGGAAATGTCCCAACAGTTAAAACAGGGCTCAGATGGTTGTTTCCATTGGAGTTCACCTCCAGCCTTGGCACACTGGCACAACACGCCCTTATAGTTGTTCCAAAGTTATTCATGATGACGAGGAGAGCCCGAAGGGTTTGCT
>DUCD01000481.1:0-414 GCA_012959985.1 Verrucomicrobiales bacterium
CCCATCAAGTCCGACAATTTCAGCCCCTGGGATTTTCCGAAAACTTGATGCCGATCAGTATAGCAACGGCCATCTCTGGATGGGCACCCGGGATAACGGTATGCATGGCGAATTGTTAATCGAAGGGAGTTTCGCCGTTTTATTGGAAGTGATGGTCTTCATCACTTTTTGTTTTATTACTCTTCTCGTGTCAATTCCAGGTCGTAGACCAGAAAATATATCATGGAGTCGTCACAGCCAATGCCAAAACGGCTGCTTTGCCGTTATCGGGACACCTGACTTGTTGAGCATAAGGTTAGCAGGGTGCCATTCCCGAAAAGTCCATTGCATTGGGAGTGCCATTTGTAATTTTCGAAGTTTGCGATTCTTGGACATCCGCATCTTGGGTTGCGCTTCTTGAACTCCAGGATGGCT
>DUCD01000481.1:424-3274 GCA_012959985.1 Verrucomicrobiales bacterium
GCGATCGTGGTTTCCGATACTTCAGCTCGCTTATTGGGGGTAATCCCACGAATGCCGGCATGAACACGATCACCGTTGAAATTCCTTTTGAATTCATCAAGTTTTCTCTCGAGATCTGCACCGTTCCAATAAAATACATGATCCAAATACTCTCGCCTGATACTTCCTATTTTTCGTTCGATAAATGGATGCGAAATTGGAACATAAGGCACCGTTCTCACCGATTCTATATCGAGGATTCGTAGGTTGGCTTTCCATTGAAAGTATTTGAATAACGGATCGTTGTCATAACTCAACCGTTTTGGAATACCGCTGCCAGCTATTGCGTTGTTGAACATTCGACAAAGTGCCGGTCCATCCACCGCGATTGGCTGAACCGCAAATCCAATGATACGACGAGAAAACTGATCCATAACCACCAAAACCCAATGAGATTTTAGAGAGATCGATTCAGTCAGGAATAAATCCAAACTCCAAAGACTGTCCTTGCTATGACCCAGGAAGGATAAACATGAAGGCCCGTCGTCCGTTGCGGTTGGTTGGAAATATTTTGACAACATCCGTCGAACCATTTCTCTACCGATCTCAATACCAAATGTTGCGGATATCTGTTCTGCGATTCTTGGACATCCGCATCTTGGGTTGCGCTTCTTGAACTCCAGGATGGCTTGAATCACTTCCACGTCTGGGCCTTTCGGTCCCGGTTTTTGTTTTGGTTTAACAGAAAAGAGATCTCGATATTTCTTTCGAACCAAAGCGGCATGAATTCGGAAAAAGGTCGACGGGCGTAGAACGACAGCCAAGCGTTGAATTCGCTCCCGTTTAATAAAAAGACACCAAAATCCAAAAAACAGCCGATGAACCGGTGAAATATTCGGAGCCCGCTTCCTACCCTGATTCAAAACCAACAGTTGCTGCCTGAGTAACAGATTTTCCGCGATAACAGCCCTAAATCCACCCGGTCCAAGGAGAACGCCAACGAGTCGCAACACTCGAGCAAGCAGCGTAAGCAAAACATTCATCACAAGCAGTTTATGGACTGATCAATGATGAGCAAGCCCGTTTGAATAAGAATTCGCCAGGGACAGGTGATTGAGGAAGCACTCAGTGACGCGTAAAACAATGATTCGATTCAAGGTCGAGTCTGTTTTTGATTTTGGATGCGGGTGAGTTCCGATTGCAGTCGTTTCACAATCTTCGGTCTGGCCAGAAAGAGATTGTTGGTCTCGGCCAGGTCCGCCTCTAGATGGTAGAGTTGACCGGTCGGGCCGCCGGGTTGGGGCTCAATCCGATTGGGGATGGGCGACCACTCTTTGGAGAAGCCACCGGATCCCAGATGAGTGATCAGTTTCCAGGGGCCGGAGCGGATGGACAGGGTACCACCTTCGGCCGGTATTACGATCGGTCCACGAATGGCTTGGTCTTGGGGTTGTTTCCCCGTCAGCACAGGAAGCAGGTTGAAGCTGTCGGGGCCGGCGCCTGGGGGCAGCGGCGTGTTTGTGACCGCGGCGAGCGTCGCCATGATGTCGGTAAAACAGATGGTCTGATCACTGGTGCTCTGCTCCGCCACATGTCCCGGCCAGCGCACGATGAAGGGCATGCGATGGCCCCCTTCCCAGGCGTCTGCCTTCATGCCGCGCAGTCCGGCCGTCGAATGATGGCCAAAGCGTACATTATCAACGTCGAACCAGACGGGACCGTTGTCCGAGGTAAAGATCAGTAGGGTGTTGTCACGCAGGTGGGCGTCATTCAAGGCCTCAAGAACACGGCCTATCATGGCATCCACCATGACCAAGAAATCGCCATACATCCCCGCCTTGCTTGTACCCCGATATTTAGGATCGGGCAGCCATGGCGTGTGGGGTGCGGGATAAGCGAGGTAGAGCATCATGGGGTGATCGGCATCGCTCGCGGCATGTTTTTCAATGACAGAGACGGCCTCGTCGGTGAAGCGGGGCAGCACATCGTGGAGTTTTAGATCAGGGGCGATGCCGCCTGCCCGCCAGAAGGCGCCTTGGATGATGGACCAGCCTTCACTGGCATTATCGCCAATGTGATTCGTCGGTGGCATGACCGCCCGATTCCCTCGGATATAAAAATACGGGGGGATGTCGGTGGAGGCGCGAATGCCGAAGTAGCTGTCAAAGCCGACATCGGTTGGTCCGCCCGGCAGGGGCTTATCGTAGCCCTCTTCTTTGAAACCGAGATGCCACTTGCCGACCATGTGGGTGCGATAGCCTGCCGACTTGAGCAGGGAGGCCAGTGTCGTCTGGCCCTTCTGAATCAGAGGCTTCTGTCGCCAGGGGGTATAGTCAATGCGAAAGGGGTGTTGTCCGGTCATCAGGCCGTAGCGTGAGGGATGGCACAGCGCTCCGGGCGAATGGGCATCCGTGAATCGCATGCCGTCCTGGGCCAGTGAATCGATGTGGGGCGTGGGTATCTTTGAATCGCGATTGTAACAGCCCGCATCGCTATAGCCCATGTCATCCACCAGGATGATGACAACATGTGGATGGTCAGCGCCATAGACCGAAGCACTGGATAGAAAACAGACCGTCATGAGTATGAGAACTGATCGCATCATGAATAAGACTGCCCGAGGACATATGGATATTTCCTTTTTCAGCATCGAATCTAGGTTGCCGTATATCCGTTTTTCTTCAAGAACAAAGTCCGTCAAAACCTCCTTAGAATACAAAATCTGTCATTTACGATCCCCTCCTGTTTTCTGAACGCAAGCGCCTCCTCGCGGCCTTTTCCGTCACAGGGTTTGTGGAAGCTCCATTCTTTGTTGTTTCTCAAACCGAGTGGGTGTCTGATGAACGCCTCAAACTGATCCTTCAGGTTGAT
>DUCD01000481.1:3284-10547 GCA_012959985.1 Verrucomicrobiales bacterium
AGGAATAACCATTCGCTTGGAATGGTCCGACGATTTTGAGGTATTGGATTTGTTGGTGGAAAAAGTGGTTGATCGCTCTCTCGCTTGCCCATTTCTGGTTTTGCATGTCAGGAAAAAAGAAGCCGCCGCGTTTTATCATGAGAAAGCTCGTTTCAGCATTCTCATAGGGTTCAGTTTCAGCTTTGTTGTTGAGACCCGAAGAGTGTAATATCTGGGAACTACTTCGGGACCCATTACTGGTTTTTGAAGTTTCCAGTTTGATTCTGAATGTTGCCGTTGAGGCAATACCCCGTCGACCGGTTCGGCGGCAAACCCGACAAAAACAGAGATTGGAGTATTGAAAAGGGACAAAATAAAAAACTGAATTCAGCCTCCTTTGAAAGAATAAAAATCGGAATGAAAAAATCCTTACTCATACTTTACATTATACTCGTGGCTGCTTTTTGGGTTCGAGAGGCGGTTAGACCAACCCGAACGGGTGAGCGGTGTTCTCGCTATGACGGACGACGAGGTTGGCTACCCCGATTTTTTGAGCCCGCATTCGAACCCCATTGCTGTCAGTGGCGATTCCGTGTTCGTGGTCAACACGCCGGCGGATACGTTGGATGTTATTGACCGGAAAACGGGCGAGATCGCGTCTCGTATTCATGTCGGTATCGACCCTGTTGGACTGGCTGTACGTCCCGATGGGAGAGAGGTTTGGGTTTCCAATCACGTGTCAGATTCCGTCAGTGTAATCGATACGGATGCCGACAGTCCGACTTACCTTCAAGTGGTGGCGACGATTCAAGAGTTGGATCCCGATTCGAAGGCGACTCGGTTTGATGAGCCGGTCGGGATTGCCTTTGCCAGCAACGAAAAGGCTTATGTTGCGTTGTCTTCGGAAAACGTGATTGCCGTGGTTGAGGTGCAGACGCGTAAAATCGTGAAACGGATCGAAATCCCGGCGCAGGATCCGAGAGCGATCACCGTTCGGGGGGGGCGGCTTTACGTGATTCCGTTTGAGTCCAATAATCAAACACAGATCTCTGGAGGCAATGGGGAGTTGGATGGAGATTTGACCACCTTTAACGCCCGAGAACATGTGTTGGACAATAATAATGTTCTCTCGGTCGGCGCGGTCGTTGATATTGTGAAGCATCCTGAGGTTCCCGATCGCGATTTGTTTGTCCTTGATACCGAGACGGATGAAGTGATTGAAGTCGTGGATACCCTGGGTACGTTGCTTTATGGTCTTACCGTCGATTCGCACGGCCGCGTTTTTGTGGCGCAGACCGATGCTCGAAACGATGCGAACGGGAGATCGGGAACCGAGAAGCACGGTTTGGCGGAGATGGAGAACCGGGCTTTTTTGAATCAGATTACTAGCGTGGACTTTGATGGAGACAGGGCCGAGCCGCCTTCGTTCATTAATTTGGAACCCCTCCCTCCTCATCATCCAGCGAAGGAAATGGCTCTCGCGACCCCCTTTGCGATTCAAGTCAGTGAAGACGACACCACCTTGGTGGTGACGGCCGCGGGATCCGACAAGCTTTTTACCGTTGATGTCGAGAGTGGCGATGTGTTGGGGCGGATTCAAGTTGACTCCGTCCCTCGAGGGATTGCGTTGGAATCGACGGCGGATGGGAAGCCGAGTCAGGCCTGGGTTCTGAATGCCGTGGCCAATACGGTATCGCTCGTCGACCTTTCTGATCGGGCGAACCCTGTCTTGGTGAAGCGTGTGACTTTGGAAGATCCGACTCATCTGGAATTCAAACTCGGTCGAATCGCCTTCAACAATGCGAACGCGTCAACGACCGGCACCTTCTCCTGCGAGAGTTGTCACCCCGATGGACATACCGATCAGTTGGTTTGGGTGTTGGATACGCCGATTTCAACGGGTGGAGATCAAATCGTTCCCCGACTCACCATGCCGGCGCGTGGATTGCGTGACACGGCTCCTTATCATTGGGATGGGATTCCGGGCGACCCCTACGGCGGGGTCAATACAGCCAGCACCCGTGAGGCAGTAGAGCCCAACAGCGATATCAATGTTCCGGAGAGTTCAACGCGTCATCTGGTGGATGGCGGGCTGGCTACGACGATGAAGAGGGTAGGGTATACCCACAAGAACGACGAAGGGAAGCAGGGGGAATTGACCGGGGCGGAGCGTGATCTGTTGGCCAAGTTCCTTTTGGGTGTTCCGTATCCTCCGGCTCAGCGTCGGTCGTATGACAACGTGGTGTCGAAGCGTGCTCAAGAAGGGTTCCAGCTCTTTCATATCGATGGAGATTTGCAGGGCGATGCGCGAGCTAATGTTTGTGGGAATTGCCATCGGATGCCTTATTGGGTGAGCACGAATACGCGAGGATCCGGCATGGATGCGCCGACGTGGCGTGGGGCTTACGATCGGTGGATGATTCTGCCGCAGGGACGATTGAACATCATTGATTTCAATTTCTACAAGTCGATTACGGATCGAGGAACGCCAGAGCGTTCGATGTGGCGTCTCTCATGGGGCGGGCGATCTCGGTTTGATCCCATCTGGGATATGGTGTTGGAGGGGAGCACTGGCTTCTCGGGGTCTTTCGCGCGCCAAGCGACCATGAACAAATACTTTTCGAAGGATTCAGTGGCAGTCGATCTACTTGATACACTCGAGAAATCGGCAAGTGAGGGTGGCATCGTTCTCCACGGGGACGGAGTGTTCGTCGATCCGGAATCGAAGACGGCGACTCCTGTCGCTCTCCGCTTTAATGGTAGTGATTATGAAGTTCGCCGCAATCGGACGAAGTCATTCACTCGTCGTGAACTGGAAGGGTTGGCATCAAATGGCCGATTTGTGGGGACCTTTACCGGGAGATTGGGACGAAGGTCGGATCACGATCATCCCCAACCTGCTTTGTGGAGTTATGGCCCGATCGAGCGTCAACGAGGGAAACAAGTTTTCCCCACCTTATCGGCGACGAATCGGTCGATGACGATCAGCGGTCGTCACATTCAGGACGGAGCCCACCTTGTGGTCAACGGACGCCGGGTGTCCGGAGAAATTGTTCTCAAAGAAGCGACGCATGAAGGTGCGGCGGATCGAGACCGTGATGTAACAATAACGTTGGAAGCCCTGCCGAATGGGCTCTTACAGACGAAGCTTGTTTCGGTGGACAACGACGTCTTCGCTTTCGTCCCAACAGACAATCGATTGCGGACTCGTTGGAAGGGAGCGGTGGAGAATGAACCCTTTGACACCTCGGATTGGATCAAAGGAAAGTCTGGCGTGGGCTACGAACGGGGCACCGGATATGAATCGTTGATTGGGATTGATGTCGAGCGAGAGATGCGGCGCAACTCCAGCGTCTATATCCGCATCCCTTTCATGGTGGAGGATCCCTCGGTGTTCACCGGGTTGGAACTGCGAATGCAGTTTGACGATGGTTTTGTTGTTTATCTCAACCGCAAGCGGATTGCTGACGAGAACGATCCCCGGAGAATGACCTGGAATTCAGACACGGGCGAAGATAGTCACGAGGCTAGGGTGGGCGAGTTTGATCGATTCAACGTGAGCCAGGGCCTACCGTTGCTGTTGCCGGGTAGGAACATCCTGGCGATTCAGGGGCTGAACCAGAGTCGGGGCAGCAGCGATTTCATTATTCGGCCTGAGCTGATCGCAACTCGACCTGCGGGCGATGATGCAGGCCCTGGATCGGGAATGCACTTGTTGCAGGTGCAAAACCCCGGCGGACTTTTCAGCAACGACTACATCTTCTTCACCGATGCCGGTCAAGAGAACCTGGCAGATCCAACGCTTCAAAGGGTGAAATACAGTTCACCCTAAATGCCGATGTCGATCTTTTACTGGTCTGGGATGACGCGACCTACCATCTAGTGTCGTTCGCCTTCCAGATTTCTATTTATAGAAATTACATTAAAATCATTGAGTCGTTCTCGTCCTCCTACTCGTTCGAGAAGGAGCTGTAGCCCGAGCAGGAAAATCCCCGGTATCAACAATGCAGGGAAGCGATTCTGTTGGGGGGGGGCGAGGGCAAGGACGCAACCGGATGCCGTAAAGTGCCAAAAGTCGCTTACTATTTGGAAAGTGTTGATTTTGGCTGATTTGCGAGGGTAATGTGCGAAGGTTTCAGGCGGCTGTTTTGGACGGATTTGGTATGATCGAAAGCAATGGATCCGGGTCGTTTTATTTTGATTTGTCTTGCTGTTTGGCTGAATCGGGAGCAGCAGGATGTGATTGAGAATCTGTGTTAGGAGATTCGGGTGCTAAGGGAGCATGTTGGTCCGAGGCGGCTACGCTTTACTGATGAACAGAGGAGGCGGCTCGCCGCCAAGGCAAAGAAGCTGAGGTTCGGTCGGCTGAAAGAAATCGCCAATCCCGTCACGTCGCAGACCTTGCTGGCGTGGCACCTGTGGTGATTGAATTTCCGGACACTACGCGGTCGTGGCCCACAGCAACAAGACCGAGCAAGTCGTCAGGAGTTTATGGCTCATGTTGGGTCTATTTCTTCATTCTAAAAAAAAATATTCCGGATAGGAGAGCGTTAGCTTTTTCTTATCGGCTCTGCCTTCGTCGATGCAGGCGTCGATCTCACTTTTCAGTCGGCGTGTGTTCAACGGATCGAGTAGGGGATCGTTGGTGTTCTCCCGCCAGTTTTTGAGTGCCGTCTGTAGCCGTGCCAGCGATTCGGCATAATTAGGATCGTCGGAGAGATTGCTGAATTCAAAAGGATCGGCGTCAAGATCATAAAGCTCGAACTCCGGTGGCCGGCGCATCCGTTGGTAGGCCGATCGAACAGGCTCCGGGGCTTTCTCAATAACCTCACTCAATCCGGGGAAAAACTTGGTCAAGGTGAAGTGGTACCCTGGATTGATTTCGTTCGGCATAAGATTTTGGATCAGCTTGTAGCGGTCGTCCCTTACTGTTCGTTGGGGGTAATAGTTGTGAGCTGAGTGGGTATGAAATTCGGAGAAGAGGTAGCGCCGCCATTTTGGCGATTGAGTGTTGGTCAGGGCGAAGAGAGAATGACCGGCTAAATGGGAGAGTGGAGCCGCGCCGGCGGCTTCGAGGAAGGTTGGCATCAGGTCGAGAGTGCTGACCAATTCCGTTTTCACGCTGCCTGATTGCTTCACTCCGGCGCCCGCCAGAATCAGTGGAATGCGGAGTCCGCCCTCGTAGGAAGTGCGTTTGCCACGCAGCAGGTCAGCACCGTGATCGCCCAGATAGACGATCAGTGTGTCATCATACTTGCCGGATTCACGCAGAACGACGAGGAGCTCGCCGATGTGTGAATCAAGGCGTTTCATGCAGTTGTAGTAGTCGGCGGTCTGCTGCCGCAGTTCCGGCGTATCGAGTCCGAAATAGGGCAGGGGTTCCACCTCGGCGCTGATGAGCGGTTTCTCCGGAAGTCCGCCAATCTTTTTGAGGAACGGTCGATGGGCGTCTGGGTAGTTCACACTGAGGAAAAATGGTTTGTCGGACGCATTGATGAAGATCCCGGCCTCTTTCGCATAGGCGGCCATCTTCTTTCGGTTGAAGTTTGCCGAAGGAATGGCATTGAAATCGAAGGGGAAGGCGCTTTCGGGATTGATGTGCAACTTGCCGATGATTCCGGTGCGGTATCCAGCGTTTTTGAGATGAGTGACCAGGTTGGGTGCGTTCTCGTCGTAGGTCCGGAACTTCCACGTCGCCAATCCAATCTGACCATTCTGATGGGGAAACAATCCTGTGAGCAACGCGGCGCGCGACTGACTGCAACCGGCTTGAGGGACAAAGGCTCGATCAAAACGAACGCCAACCGCAGCGAGTTGATCCAGGACGGGCGTCTTCGCATAAGGATCGCCGTAACAACCCAATTCCGGGCCATTGTCTTCCGAAACGATGAGAAGAATATTCGGTTGTTTGCGTTTAAGTGTGAAGGATTGTCCCAGGTTCTGCTTTTTTTTCAGATCCGGAATCGGTTCGGCTTCGTCTTCAGGCAACCATAGGCGGTGTTTTGCTATGACGGCGGCGTGCTCCGGCTTTGATGCGAGATTGGTCCACTCGTTCGGATCGTTGTCATGATCGTAGAGTTCTTCTGATCCGTCAGCGTAGTGAATGTAGCGCCAGCGTTGACTGCGAACGGCATGATTGCCCCGGCCATAGGTCATCAGGGCCGGCCGGTTCCAGATCGTCTTCGGGTTCCGGAGCAGGGGGACGAGACTGGTGCCATCGCACTCAGAATCGGCAGGCAATTTACACAGTTCCAGCAGAGTGGGGTAGATGGCGGACAAGTCGACCGGTGTGTCACAGCGGCTGCCTGGTTCGCTCACATCCGGGGCGACAACAATGAAGGGGATGTGGTTGGCTTTTTCCCAAAGGGCGAATTTCTCGATGTGATCTTTCTCACCAAGGTGAAAGCCGTGATCCGACCAAAGGACTACGATCGTGTTATCGCGGCGGGGGGCGGCATCCAGTGCATCGAGAACACGGCCGATCTGGGCGTCGGCAAAGGCGCAGCAGGCAGCATAGGCTCTAATGAAGTTGTGATAGGATCCGGGAATGCGACCATCGAGGTTCTGCATCCCCTTCCAGAACCACTGTTTGCTTCGCGTCAATTGCCTGGCACCGGCAGGAAGGTCGTTCCCGTCGTCGTTCAACCGAGTCGGGAGGTCAATGTGGGCATGTGGCTCATGATACTTCTCCGGTGCGAAGAACGGGGAATGGGGTTTGAAGATGCCGCAGGCGAGGAATAATGGTTGGTCTGAAGGCGGGTTGACCAGAGCATTGATGCAATAGTCTGCTGTTTTGAAATCAATGGTGTCCGCCTCGTTTGTGGGCCAAGCGCCCCAATCTGTGTTGCCGGAACCGTAGTTGGGAGCCCCATTAAGTTTTTGCATCGGCATGTTCTGCGGTGACATGGGCTGGAAGTCATCGAAAGATGCCTCATCGTGAAAGGCGCCATTCAAATGATGGTGAAAGATCTTACCGGCTCCCTTCACCAGGTATTCAGCTTCCCTGAACCGTTGCATGATCGTCAGGCGATCGGGGGAGGCGCGCCGCCAATCGCTTTTGTTGCCGTAGACTCCAGTCGTAGTGGGGCGCAGTCCTGTCAGGGTGGCGGAGCGTGAGGGGTTGCAGGCCGGGGAAGAGCAGTAGGCTTTGGTGAACAGCATTCCCCGCTTGGCGAGACGTTCCAGGTTGGGGGTCTTAATAGGGGAAGCGGGATCGAGCAAGGAGATCCAGTCGTTCATGTCATCGACGACGATGAACAGAACGTCGGGTGGGTCATCGGCGGG
>DUCD01000482.1 GCA_012959985.1 Verrucomicrobiales bacterium
TGACATGACCGGAACGATGTCAAATCCGGCCTCACCGCGGCCGGCTTCAAGTTTGAAAAGGCCCTGGACATGATTTTATTCCTGAAGCCGGGGGCGTCGACCCCGACTATCCAGTATTCATTACTGGTTGCGGCGCGCTGGGACAGCACGCCCTACCATCCTTAACTTAGTGCCATTCTAGCCTGTCCCCTAGTTCTTTCTCTACTTGAGCTCTTTTCTCAGGGGTTCATCCACAATGAACGCCTCCGGAAAATCGGCTGCCTTCCTTCCGCCGCGTTCCCGGAGCCGCTTGTTCTGTTGTCGCCCGCGAGGCGGGTTCATGGGAATCTCCATGCCGCCCAGTTCGTCCATCATTTCGTAGAGCCGATTCTGCATCTCAGTCCTGGTTTTCGCGAAAGCAGGTTCGTGAATCAGGTTCTTTTGCTCCATCGGATCGGCCTGAATGTCGAACAGCTCATCCGTGTCCCAGACTCCGTAGTAAGTGGTGTATTTGTATCGGTTGCCCCGGAGCGAAAAGTGGGTTGGCGTCTGCGGATAGTTCTGTTCCCAGTAATAGACGTAGAGGAAATAGTCACGCCACGGGATCTCCTCGCCTCGTGCCAGGGGAAGAAAGCTGTGCCCATCCATGTGTGGCGGCTTTTGTATCCCCATCGTTTCCATCACCGTCGGCGCGATATCGATGTTGGCGACAACTTTTTCCACGACCGTTCCTGCTTCGATCAGGTCGGGACATTGCATCAGCATGGGCACCCGGCTGGAGGTCTCGTAGGCGACGCGTTTGTCGATCAGGCCGTGCTCGCCGAACATGTAGCCGTTGTCGCCCATGTAAATGACCAGCGTCTCGTCGAGAATGCCCATCTTCTTCAGTTGCTCCATCACCGCGCCGATGCTGTCATCGACCGACCGCAACGCCTCGCAGTAGCTCTTGTAGAGGGCCTCGACGGTGGAACCGGTGTGCAGCGGGAAATCCATACCGTGCCAACTGTTGCGCTGGTCGAGCAGCCAGCGGGGCCGATTCTCGAGGTTGCCGGCAAGGAAGTCGCCGGAATTCGGCAAGGTGAAGGGCCGCTCGGCAAGTGAGCCCTTGTATTTGGGCTCGGGTGTAAACGGGCCATGCACGGCCTTGTGGGACAGATACAGGAAGAAGGGTTTCTCCCGGTCGGTCTGCTGTTCGAGAAATTCCACAGCATGCCGCGTGAGCAAGGTAGTGATGTAGCCATCCTGCTTAACCCGTTCGCCATTCACGTTGATCGTGTATCTTGGATTCGGCGGATAGTATTGCCCCTGACCTTTGAAGCTCACCCAGTAGTCGAAGCCCGGACGCGGCTCATCGCTGGCATGGCCCATATGCCACTTGCCGATGAACCCTGTGTTGTAACCGGCCTTCTGCAGGTACTGCGGAAAGAACAAAGTTCCCTCTGGAACCGGACGCTGATTGTCAATCACGCGGTGACGAAAGGTGTAGAGTCCCGTCAGGATGGACGCTCGACTGGGCGAGCAGAGCGAAGTGGTTACGAAGGCGTTCTTAAGGTGAACTCCATTCTGCGCCATCGCATCCATGTGCGGCGTCAGGGCGAAGGGGTGCCCCATGAAACTCATGGCATCGTAGCGGTGGTCGTCTGAGAGAATGAAAACGACATTGCGAGGTTTGGCATTCTCTATTTTTTGCGGCTCAACGTCCTCCGCTACGGGAACGACACGGGCCCAGCTTGTTCCACTAAAGCCACAGAGAGTGATGATGCTTGTCGCGAGGGTCAAAAAACAGTGTTTCATAGAGGGGGGTGCGCTCCGTATCTTCAAACTTTTAAAATTTTGGGGTTCAGTGATGCAACGCCAATTCGGGTGTCAAAAATCTTCGGGTCTTTGTTCCTGTTGAGAATAGCGGACTCGCGCCCAATTGTAAATTAAGCATCGCCTGAAGTGGCTAAAGAATTGCATCATTTTTTAGAGGCCGATACGCTCCAACAACGCAACTGAGACGGCGGCCCACGGGCAGGATCCTCATTCCATAAACCCCCGTTTCGGAAAATTTCATCAATGACCTCAGTCTTCCTTGGCTCGATACTGGAGAGAATCCGATTCGCCGTGCAACAGTGAAATTGCGTATGGGTGCATGATTACAACCCCAGTTCGATCTCAAGAGTTGGTTCCAATTTATAATCAAGCACTTACACGCATTAATCCGTCTACATCCTCACTTGAAAATTGGCATTGTCAACAGGTAGACCCAGAAAACACCTCCTTCATGTTCCAAACGGAAGAAATCGCCTAGCCACGCAAATTCAGTCATGGCCCAGTTTCCGCAATGGTTTATCGACGAAAGACGCCCTCCAGTGATTTCGCTTTTATGGTGGCCAATTATTCTGACGGTAAGCACCCATTAGACCAATACTCAAAGGTTAGTGAAGCTCTCGATGCCGCCGCCAGGTTGCCCGGTCTTTCAGCGAGTGCGATGTGCTGACTGCTTCCATGACTCGCGATCAGGCGATTAATTACGCCAGTTCACAGCAGGTTTTGGAACCATTGAATCTTTCACTTGTACCCGCCGTCACTGCACTCGCTGAAGTCGTCAATAGAGTCGAAGATATATCCAGTGTCGTAGCAGCAGTAAAGTTCCACGCAGCTCACCACAGACAGATTCTCATTTCTAAGCAGGCGATAAGCGTCCTTTTTTATTGAAGCAACGCCGCTGAACGCCCATCCTGATGGAACACTGAAAAGTAAAATACATTTTAGTCTAAAAAACATACGCTTAAACCTCATCATTGCAACCACCGTCATCCGCAATCCGGGTCCGTCGGGATGACTCGGACCACGGCTCAACAGGAAGATTCGCTCTGCCTATAATTTGTGCTACACAGCACTGGTAAAAAATAAAATTCCTAATAGCAATTCGTGAAACTCGGTTCTTTTCTTGTCCATCCATCGGTCCCACGGACCCGTGTCCTCATTCTCATCTTTACCGCATTGATCCGTTGTGAGGCCGCTCCCAACGATTCCAGCACCCAGAATCCTGATCCCGGCGTAAACACCAACTACACCCTTACGGCGACGAATGACGATGGAAGCAACACCCGAATGGTGGAGGTGAAAGTAACCGTCGATCCCATCACCGAGTTTTTCGCTGCCAACGATAGCATCGCGCCTCCCCGAACCCCCTATACCTTGGCGGTGGGGAATGTTCGCGGGTCCTCCTCGGCACAAACGCAGGTCACGGACATCATTCCGGGGGAGCCGGTCATTTCGGAATTTTCCGCTTCCAACAACGGTCTGTTAGTCGATCAGGACGAGGACACTTCCGATTGGATCGAAATTCACAACCCCAGCGCGTCGACTGCCATTCTCAATGATTACTACCTGACAGATGATCCGGCCGACCTGACCAAGTGGCGCTTTCCAACCATGACCCTGGGGGAGTTGGATTATTTTATCGTCTTTGCATCCGGAAAAGATCGCGCCGTGGCAGGGAGCGAATTGCATACCAGTTTCAGGCTACGGGCCAGTGGGGAATACCTCGCCTTGACCAAAGTGGCGGACGGGGAGGCGATCATTCTGTCGGAATTCGATCCGTATCCCTCTCAGCTCGACGGAGTGTCCTACGGGCTCAAGTCCGACGCGGTGACGATGGCTTTCTTCACCAATCCGACACCCGGTGCCGCCAACGGAGTCGGCGTTGATGACTATGTTCGCGACACCCGCTTTGCTCCCGATCGTGGGTTCTATGACACGGCGTTCACTGTGGAAATCACATCCGCGACGGCCGACGCCCAGATCCATTACACCACCAACGGAACGGATCCCACGCCCTCAAGTGGATCTCTTTACACTGGGCCCATCAACATCTCGACGACCACCACGCTGAAAGCGATCGCTTTCAAGCCCGACCAGATTCCGACTAACGTGGATTGCCACACCTATGTTTTTCTCGATGATGTGCTTCAGCAGCCGTCGAAGCCGCCGGGATTTCCTAGAACTAGACAAATCGACTACGGAATGGATCCCGAAGTAGTTAACAATCCGCTCTACAGTGACACCATCAAAGATGATCTCAAGGCCATCCCGTCGATCGCGATCGCGATGGCAACCGACGATTTGTTCGGCGCTCAAGGTCTTTACGCCAACTCCAACCAGTCAGGTGTCGCCTGGGAGCGACCGGGATCGATGGAACTGATCTTTCCCGATGGAAGTCCAGGGATGCAGCAGAACTGCGGCGTGCGAATCCAGGGCGGTCGCAGCCGAGAATCACAGTTTCCCAAGCACAGTTTTCGACTCCTATTCAAACGGGAGTATGGCGACACCAAGCTTCGCTACCCTCTGTTCCAGGACGCCACGCATGACGCCGAGGGGGCCACCGACAGATTCGACTCCATCATACTCCGCGCCGGATTCAACCACTCCTGGTACCAGCGACGGAGCGGAGAGGAAAACAGGGCACAGTATTTGCGCGACCAGTTCATTCGCGATTCCCAGTTGGCCATGGGACACGCTTCTCCCCATGGGACCTTTGTGCATCTCTACTGCAATGGTCTCTACTGGGGACTCTACAATGTGGTGGAGAGGCCCAACGCTGATTTTGGCGCCTCCTATTACGGCGGCGAAAAAGAAGAATGGGATGCTCTCAACGCCTCTTCTGACAATGTGATCGATGGCACGGCGAGTGCCTGGCAGACCGCACAGGGCATCGCCGTTGGAGGTGTCGCCGACCAGACGGGTTACGACGCGCTTTCTCAGTACGTGGATATTCCCAACCTGATCGATTATATGCTGCTCAACTTCTATGGTGGCAATCAGGACTGGGATCACACCAACTGGTATGCAATCCGCCGAAGGCTTCCGGGCGAAGGTTACAAGTTCATCTGCTGGGACGCTGAGAGGACTTTTGAGGATCCGGAGGGGAACAACAGGACAAATATCAGTCAGTCCGATAAGCCATCGCGGCTTTACTCGCAACTAAGGGCCAATCCGGAGTTTCGCCTTCAGTTTGCCGATCACGCCCATAAGCATCTTTTCAACGGAGGCAACCTTACTCCGGCCAAAACGATTCCGCGCTATCAGGTGTTGGCCGACACCATTGACCGCGCCATCGTGGGAGAATCGGCACGCTGGGGAGACTTTAGTCGCTCAGATCCCTACACGCGAAACGTCGAGTGGGTCAGGGAGCGCGATCGGCTGTTAAACACTCATCTGCCTCTGCGGAGCAGTGTCACTGTGTCTCAGTTGAGAGGCGCCAACCTCTATCCGGACACAGACGCTCCCTCCTTCAGCCAGCATGGCGGCTACGTCAACAGCACCACGGAGTTGACGATCTCCAGTGGATCGGGAACCATTTACTACACTAGGGATGGCTCTGATCCTCGTTTGTTAGGAGGAGAAATAAATCCCAATGCCACCACGTATGACAGCGCCGCGTCAACCACCACGTTGGTTCCCTCCGGTTCGGTGTGGAAGTATCTCGATGACGGCAGCGACCAGGGAACAGCTTGGCGGGTGCCCGGGTTTGACGACACGGCTTGGGCGTCAGGCCCGGCGGAGCTCGGCTATGGAGATCATAATGAAGAGACCCAAGTGGAATCCGGATTGAATTCGGGCGATAAGTTTCGTGCTATTTATTTTCGCCACACCTTCAACGCGACCAACACCGACGATTACATTTCTCTCTCCCTTGAATTGCAGCGCGATGACGGAGCGATTGTATATTTAAACGGAAATGAAGTCATGCGTTCGAACATGCCGGCTGAAGCCGTGACGTTCGAGACGCAGGCGACCACCTCCGTCGGAGGAGATAATGAGACGATCCTCTTCAGGAGACCGGTCGCAGTTTCGGACTTGGTTGAAGGTGGCAACACTCTGGCGGTGGAAGTTCATCAGATCAGCGGTTCGAGTTCAGACATGAGTTTTGATCTTCGGCTTCGCGGCGTCAGGCCGAACACGGTGAATCCACTCTTCATGGCGGAAACGGGAAAACTCCGGGCACGGGCCCTTGATGGCGGCGAGTGGTCGGCGCTGAACGAGGGGTTTTTCTTCGTAGACGTCGACGTGGCGAGTAATCAGAATCTGGTGATCAGCGAAATCGCCTATCGACCGCTTGGTCCGAGCGTCGCGGAAAAGGAAGCTGGATTCAATGCCGGCAGTCAATTCGAGTTTCTGGAGCTCACCAATATCGGAACCGTCGATATCGATCTAAACAATGTGCGATTCACGGTGGGAGTAACTTTCAACTTCAGCGACTCAGAGCTGGGGATGATTCTCGGGGCAGGTGAACGGGTTCTTCTTGTCAATAACCGCGCGGCATTCGAAACCCGGAATCCTTCAGTGCCCGCGGCGCAAATCGCCGGTGAGTATTCGGGAAACCTGAACAACGACGGGGAGCAAATTGTTCTCTTGGCCGGTGATGACTCCATCATTTGCGACATGACCTACAATGACCAATTGCCCTGGCCGGAGAGCGCGGATGGCGACGGATTTACTCTCGTGCTAATCGCGTCTGAAAGTAATCCCAATCATGCGGAACCTTTCAATTGGCGGGCAAGCGTTGCTGCGGGAGGATCGCCGGGAGGATCGGATGCTATGCTGTTTACCGGGGCCAACCCAAGCGCCGATATCGATGGTGACCAAATTCCCTCCTGGGCGGAACATGCGCGGGGAACTTCCGATCTCGAGGCCGACGACCAGGCGTTTCTTTCAGCGAACCTGGAAGAAATTGATCTTGGTAAAGGCGACGGACCGCAGGATTTTTTGATCCTGAATTTCCGCCGAAACCTGGCGGCGGATGATGTGATCTTTGTGCTGGAAATTTCCAACAAGCTCGGCATTTGGCGGAGCGGGACGGGGGAGATTGAATTCTTCGACCGAACCAACAATGGGGACGGAACCACCACCGAGGTATACCGTATGGCTGAGCCTATCGGATCGGGACAAAAAGAATTCATACGGCTAACATTGATTGGAAGGTAGGGCGAATCGTTCACGATGAGCCGTCTCACGACTCCTCAAAAAACATCCGGTTAAACCTCAGCAATGCAAATCTGATGGGTGGCCCGAATACTCAAATCTGCAGTCTGATCCTGATGGCAATGCTGGTATCGGCAGCCGGCGGCGTCATGGTAACGGATCCGGTTCAGCGTCAGTTCCCACGGCGAGGCCCGCTGATAGTCACGGAGGTAATGTCGTGGAACAACGGAGCATTCAGGGATCGTCTGGGAAAATCACCCGATTGGATCGAATTGAAGAACATTTCGGATCAACCCGTCGATTTGATTGGCTATGCCCTATCCGACGACCCCGAAGACCTAATGAAACATAAGTTTTCCTCTGGCAGAGCTCTCCCAGGTGAAATCATTGTGGTTTTTGCATCCGGTCGATCCGATCGCTCCATCGGCGGCGAGTTTCACGTCGGATTCAGATTATCCGCTTCCGGCGAGTCTCTTCTGATTTCCGGTCCGAACGGCACAGTCAATGATTCAGTTGACGTGGCGCCGACGTCCCTATCCAATGTTTCTCAGGGACGGCCTGCCAACGACCTGGATCTGTGGCGCTTTTTTTCGGAACCCACGCCGGGTAAAGATAACAGAGGTGAAGGCTTTGCATCCATTGCGGCGTCCGTTTCGTTTTCACACCAAGCCGGGAGTTACCCCGATCCTTTTTCCCTTGAACTCACAGGCCAGCAGGGCGACGAACTGAGGTATACTATCGACGGCGCCGAACCGACTAAGGCTACAGCGCTCTATGAATCGCCTCTCGAAATACAAAATCGATCAACGGAGCCGAACCGCATTTCGGTTATCCCGGGCATATCCACAGCCAACCAGCACACGGATGGTTGGATTCCCCCCCTCGAGTCTGTGCCCAAAGCCTTTACAGTAAGAGCCCGCGCCTTCCGTTCAGGATCGCTACCCGGGCCGATCGCCACTCGGACATACTTTGTCGGGCTGAATCCAGGAAGGCGCTGGAATCTACCGGTGATTTCATTGACGACACCCCCTCAAGGGCTCTTCGATTTCGAAAAGGGCATTTACGTGCTGGGAAAAGTGTTTGATAACTATCTAGCCAGGAACCCGGATGAACCTCTCACCGGACATACTCCCGCGAACTATACTCAACGAGGGCCCGCGTGGGAGCGAGCCGCCCATTTCGAATTCTTCGAAACCGACGGCAGCCTTGGTGTTCGTCAGAACGTTTCTCTCGATATCAAAGGTCAGTCCTCGCGTTCATTCCGTCAGAAATCCTTCGGTATTCGACCCGCTGGGGGCACCAGACCTTCCGACACATTTGATTACCCCTTCTTCCCCGGCCTGCAACGCAGAGGACTGGGCGGTGAACGAACTGAGTTTCACAGCCTGCGTCTTCGCAACTCCGGAAACGATTGGGATTACACGATGCTTCGCGATGCTTTGAACCACCGACTCATTGCGCCGCTGGGCATTGATGTAATGACGTCGCGCCCGGTCGTCGTCTTTCTAAACGGGGAATTCTGGGGGCTCTACAATCTGCGTGAGGAAGGCGATCTGAAATCCGTCTCGGTTCACTACGGGACGCCGGTCGATGATCTGGTCCAGGTTGAGGGAGACGGGAGAGTGAAGGAAGGTGATCCACCGGGCGTTAACAGCTACAAGGAACTTCGCCGATTAGCGGACAACGGGAATCTTGCCGACTCGAAATCCTTTTCCGAAGTAGCGGCTCTGATGGATATCGACAACTTCCTTCGATACCAGATCGCGGAGATCTACATCGGAAACGCAGACTGGCCGCATAATAATGTGCGATTCTGGAGACATGTCAATGCGCAGGCCGACAGCTCAAATGGAAACCCCGGATTCGACGGAAAATGGCGCTGGATGCTGTTCGACACAGACCTCTCCTATGCACATCCATGGAGCGGCGGCAACTCAGACGCAACGCTCGCCGCGGCGATCAGCCCGGTCGGACGACCCGGCCTTGAGGCTCCATGGTCGACGGCTCTACTGCGGGGACTGCTTAATAACCACGGATTCCGGAATGATTTCATCAATACTCTGGCAGGCGATCTCAATTCAGTTTTCCGTGAAACCCGCGCACAATCTCTCATCGAAGAAATGAAAATTGAGATCGAGGCGGTGATGACGGACCATATCCGCCGGTGGCGCACGATGGGAGACTCGATCAATGGCTGGAGGCGGAATATCCGGATTGTCGACGGGTTTGCCCGGCAGCGTCCTTCAGTCCTGCGTAGACAACTTGCCTTTGAGTTCGGACTGAGCGGAACTGCCGATGTCACGGTGAATGTGGACCCCGCCCGTGCAGGGTTTGTCACGGTTCACCGCCTCCGGCTGGACAGCGCGACACCCGGAATCGATGCCCCGGTCTATCCATGGGAGGGCGCTTTCTTCAGAGATGTACCGCTTACCTTGCGCGCCGTGTCTCGTCCGGGATATGCCTTTTCAGGCTGGAATGGCAGTATTGAAGGCGAAACGACACTGGAAACGATTCTGATGAGAGACACACGCTTCCTTGCGCGTTTTGAGCGCATACAGTCTGCGGCGCCGCTTGCGGATATGCATGAGTATCGGTTCGGTAGTTGGAACGTGGACAGCGCGGCAGGCACGCATCCGCCATTCATGCGATTCGAACAGACCGGCTCACGTTCCATCGCCACAGATGCAAATGCGTTGATGGAGCTTGAGTGGCCCGGCCCCTTCAATCTAAGGGACCGCAGTCGGTTCGTCGGCCTCGGCGACAATGGCATCGGGTGGCGGGATACGGGACGGCTTGCGGATTTCCCGAGCAGCGGATTCCCGGGATCTGTGGTTCTGGCTCTGGATACAAGGGGTCTCAGTGAGGTCACGGTGGCATGGACGGGCGCAACGTTGAAGTCCGGAAAACGGGGTTCCGCTATGACCTTGCAGATGGCCGTCGGAGACGGACCCTATGCAGATCTACTAGATGCCTCCGGAAAAGTCCAACGTTACGTCAGCGCTGACTCATCAGTCGAAACACGGTTTCCGCCCTTGGTCCTGCCGGCGGGCGCAATCAATCAGGAGTCCATTGAATTGCGCTGGCGCTGCCACGCGCTGGAAGGCCCGGGAGGAACCGGCGCGCTGATTCGACTTGATGACATCGTTGTCACCGGTATCCGGGACAGAAAGGTCGCCGGTGAGATCACGGGTTTCAAGCTTGTTTCGCCTCAACGCCTGATCCTCTCATTCTCCGGCGCCCCGTTGACGGAATTCATACTTCAGTCTTCAAACGACTTCGAATCCTGGCAAAACGAAGAAAGCTTTGTCACCACGGCCACAGGTGAAGCGGCGCTGGAAGTATTGCAATCACGCGAAAAAATGCGTTTCTACCGAATCGCGAGCCCTTGAGCCCGGCGAAGGGAACGGTCTGGGTCAAAAAGATGATTTCATGTTCCATAAACCGCAGTTACGGAGAATCTTTTCGATGACTTCGGTCTGCTATGGCTCGATAAAGACGATCCTCTTCATCTCAGATACCCATTGGGGACAGATCTGAATGGCACTAAGTTAAGGATG
>DUCD01000483.1:0-50293 GCA_012959985.1 Verrucomicrobiales bacterium
GATGAATCAGGCGGATTCAGTCAGCATGGGGATTGAAGAACGAGCGGCGCGCCAACTCGCGGATTACGACGCGGGGCAGCCCGGCACGATGTTTGCCGAGGGCGTCGTCATGAGCGTCGCGGAGGGCTATGAGTTACAGGCGGCCGTGGCGAAACTGCGTTGTAGTCGAGGGGAAAGGATCATCGGTTACAAGGTCGGTTGTACGGCTCCGAAGACGCGCGCTCAACTGGGGATCGAACATTGTGTCACGGGCAGGTTGTACGATTCTGAGAAGCACGATTCGGGCGCAACGCTCGCGCGCGGGGAATTCGCCGATCTGGCGATTGAGGGTGAACTGGCGGTGGAGTTGTTGCGCGAACCGGTTTCCGATGATTTTGTCGAAGGCGAGATACCCGCATGTGTATCGCAGGTGATTCCAGTGATCGAGTTGCACCACTTCGTGATGCGCGGTGAGCAGCCATCGGCGGGCGAGCTGATCGCGAACAATGCGATTCACGGAGGGGTCGTTTTCGGTCGCGGTGTCCGTCCCGAAGAAATCCAAATGGCCCCAATTGAGCCATCGTTGGCGATCTTTGCGGATGATCGATTGGTCGAGGATTGCGCGGGCCTGCCACTGATCCGGACCATTGCTTCATCGTTGCAATGGCTAAGGGAAATCGTCCGTGAACGCGGCGATCGGTTGAGCGCCGGTCAGATTGTCCTGACGGGATCGATTCCGAGATTGATACCCATCCAAGTGGACTGTCGCCTGCGGGTCGAGGCGCCGCCTTTCGGCAGCGTTGAAGCGAAGATTGTTACTTGAACCGATTTTCCAAAAGTAAACTCACAACAGCAACCCAACCATAGAAAGGAACATTACATGGCATACGACGACACATTGATCGTGGATCACATTAAGGCAACGCACGGCACGGACCTGCTCAGCGAACGCGAGAAACATCTGGTGGGACTGGCCGTGACCCTGACGCGCGGGTGTTCGGTCTGCACGCGGAACCGGGTGGAAAAGGCCCGTGGCATCGGGATCTCGGACGACGAACTGAATGCCTTGATCGCGGTGACGGCGGCGGTCAACAGCGGCGTGACAGCCGCCACAGCCCGCATTGCCTTTGGCATGCTGGAAGCGGAAAAGGCCGAGGAGTGCGGCGATGCCTGCTCGCCGAGTCCAGCCTGAAGGACATAGACGCCTGAAGGACACCGTAAAACCCGGCACGGTCGGCGAGGAGCGTTTCGTCGTCGCTGAGGAACACCAGATCGACTTCGCTCACAACGGCCTGCCCGCGATTCTGTGCACGCCCTGGCTGGTGTGGTTTCTGGAACATGCGGCACGCAATGCTGTGTTGCCGGTGTTGGAGCCGGGCGAGAGCACCGTTGACGTGGTCATCAATGTGCAACATCTGGCGGCGACTCCGTTGGGGGAAGAGGTGGTTTGTCGCGCCCGCGTGATCTCGGTGGATGGACAGGCTGAATGTGGTTGATGACATTATTAGCTTGTCCCTTTGTGAAATGTTGACTGACCCGCTAAACGGCAGGAGGTTGGTCCGGGAGGCGGGGTTGCTGCGGGTGCGGATCAACTGTTTCCTCATCTACTTTTGCGCTCCCTGCGCCTCGGTTTTACGGCGGACATTCTGGAGCCCGGGCCTTGTCGACAGCAGGCGGGTCGACTTGCCGACGTAGTCGTCGCCGGCTGCAAACTGCGACCTCATGTCCTCCAGGACGCCACTGAGCATCTTGTGCGAGGCCCGCGTCATCTTGTCCATGGCCTTGAAATCGATGGGGTTGGCGTGGGCGGGATCCAGGATGAAGTCGTAGAAATAGCCGCCCTCGTAAAGCTTGAACCGCTTGTCACGGGCAAAATGCGACATTTTGCCGCGATCCTTTCCGTAGTAGCCGACGTAGGCCCAGGGGTGGGGTTTGTAATCGGGGTCTCCCGTCAGGCGGCCGGCGAAGCTATGGCCGTCGCATGACAGGTCCCTGGGCAGTTCCGTTCCGGCCAGTTTGGCGAATGTCGGAAGGAAATCTGTGAGGTCGACCGGGTCGTCGAATACTGCGCCGCGGACCCCCCCAGCGGGGTAACTGACGACCAGCGGCACTCGCATGCCCATCTCGACGAAGTTGCTTCCCTTGCCCCCGGGCCAATCGAGTTTCCCGAGTTTCCCGCCGCGGATAATTCGGTCGGTGCCGTTGTCGCCGATGAACAGGATGACAGTATTGTCGCGGATACCGAGCGCATCGAGGTGGCTGACAATGCGGCCCACGATCTTGTCGGTATAGGCCACCATGCCGGCCATGCGGTCGAGCACGGGAGATTGTCTTGTCATCCCCTCCGGCGCATCGGGGGTCAGTTCGAATGGGCTGTGCGTCAGCATCATCGGGTAGTAGCAGAAGAACGGCTCGTCCTTGTGCCGGGTGACAAAGTCGAGCAGGAAGCTACTTACGACATCGGGGCCGTACTCGCCCTTGTTGCCGGGCAGCACCTTGCCGTTCTGGATGAGCTCCCCGACGTTGTTGTAACGGGACGCCTTGTTCTCCAGCCACCACAGGCAATATTCATCAAATCCAAAGTGATCGATCAGTTTGCGGTCACGCCCGAGTTGCCACTTGCCGGTGATGCAGGTCGCGTAGCCCGCCTTGCGCATCACGTGTCCGAAAGTGATCTCGCGCCGGTCGAGGACTCCAAACCGGCCGTAATTCCGGAAGTTATAGCGCCCTGTCATGATCTTGACCCGCGTCGGCGTGCAGAGCGGTTGGGCCACGCAGTTCATGAAGCGCATGCCCTCGGCGGCGAGATTGTCCAGGACCGGCGTCTTGTAGGGGCTTCCCCCATTGGCGCTGACCGTCTCGAAGCCCAGATCATCGGCCATGATCATTATGATATTGGGTCGCTCGGGCGCCTCCCGGGCTATCAGTGATCCGGCAAAGGAGAAACCGAGGGCGAGGGCGAGATAAAGTGATGAAGGGTTTTTCATGTAGTTAGCAACTGTAATAATAAGGGGCACGTCTCAACATTCAACAGATTTATCAGTTCTTTTTAGTTTCATCTTCAAACTGACTTACGAGTTTGCTGAACCTCCTCCGATCCCTGTCCTCACGAAATAACTACCACAGCTCGGTCGCCCGATTCATCCAGTGTTGGCAACCACCGGGTTGATTAATTCTCAAGAGTCGTTCGTTGTCTGTCAGGAAATATTCATCAAGATCAAACATCCTGTCAGTCCTGAATGGCACCAAGTTAAAGTATTTTGTTCCGTCCTGATGGGATATCCATAGTCCGGGGTCGACGCCCCCGGCTTCAGGAATAAAATCATGTCCAGGGCCTTTTCAAACATGAAGCCGGCCGCGGTGAGGCCGGATTTGACATCGTTCTGGTCATGTCAATTTCAGACTCAATTGCCCAGAAATTCCATCGATCCACATCCTTAACTTATTGCCATTCGTGTCAGTAATTTTGTTGATTGTTTAGACGTGGCCCCTATGTTTTTGTTACAACGTTTACAAGAAATTCTACATTTGCTCGACTGATTCGAGATTAATTTGGTAATGGTTTCTCATGACCCAATGGAAGCGATGGCGCTCTCTGATGCTGCAGTTGTCGAAAATAAGACTAAGATGATGCCAATGAATTACCAGTTTGTCGGAGGGATCTGTTTCTGCTTATTTTTGGCGTGGTCTGGGTTCGCTAATGCGGTCAGTGGGGAAGTAATCCGTTCAACATCGTCAGGTGATGCACTTCGACTGAATGAACTTCTCGCCTCAAATCGTTCAGGATTGCGCGATGATGAAGGGAACAGCAGCGATTGGGTTGAATTACATAATTCAAGTTCCCGTGACCTGCAACTTGCCGGCTATCGTCTTACAGACGAACTCGATAACCTCGACAAATGGATCTTCCCTGATCATCGGGTTTCCGCCGATAGCCACTTCCTGGTGTTGATGTCCGGACGTAGCGGCAAGTCTCTCGCTCCCGTCATGTTAAGGTCGTCAGAAACGACATTCCTTTTCGAGACGACCCTCATCGATCAAGGTGCCGACTGGAGGTATCTTTCTCACCGTCCTTCCGGTGCCGATGCATCCCTTCCGGAAAAACCGCCGGAAAATTGGACAGCCGTCGATTTCGACGACCCTGATTTCACGGTGGGTCGGGCGGGTTTCGGCTATGGGGATGAGGATGATGAGACGGAGCTAATCGCCGGAACGACTGCGGTGCTTTTGCGGCACGAATTCGTTCTTGAAAATCATTCTGCATCCGAGTCTCTCGTCCTCGAGGTCGATTACGACGACGGATTTGTCGCCTACCTGAATGGAAAACGGGTTCTCACAGTAAACGCACCGAGCGAGCCGCTCAGTTTCAACAGTGTCGCCATCGACAGTCACGATGCCGGCGTTCCGGAACGATTTGATCTCTCGGCGCATGTGGGGCTGCTGCGCTCTGGTAAGAATGTTTTTGCCATTGCCGGACTCAATAACAGCCGCAACAGTTCCGATCTTTCTCTCCATCCCACGCTCGGCACTCTTCCTCCTGCCTGTCACGCAAATTTCAGGCTCAAAAAGAAAGGCGGTGCGCTCTATCTGGTTTCGCCGGATGGTAAAGTCATCGACCAGGTTGAATACTCCAATCAGGTGCCGGATCAATCGCTGGGGAGGTCGGCAGCTGACCCGGCTAACTGGGGGTATTTTCTCACACCTACTCCAGGATCTGCGAATATCGGACTCCAGCAGACGCAACCCATAAGGTCGCGACTCTCTTTTGTCCCGGAGGTGGGTGCGTTCGAAGAAAATATCGAGGTGCATATCCATGGAGAATCATCCGCGGAGGTCGATATTCGTTACACCAGGGACGGCACGGACCCGAACGAATCAAGCGATTTGTATCGTGGACCGATCAAACTAGTAGACACTACCCTCGTTCGAGCTGCGGCATTTGCGGGTAAAGAACGTGCCGGTTCGATAGTGTCTGGAACTTATCTCGTCGGTCAACGTCCCATGCTGCCCATTCTGGCCATTACGATGAAACCCGCCGCTTTCAACGAGGTGCATATGCGGATTAACGCCACCGGTCACGGGAGTGAGCGACCCGCTTTTATGGAATTCTTCGATCAGGCTGGGAGGCGAATTGTAGCGACGGGTTTTGGGCTCAGACTCCATGGGGGTGCCGGGCGCAACGGCAGTCTGAACACCAAAAAGTCCTATCGTGCGTACTTCCGTAAAGCCTACGGTGACGGACGGCTGGACAGCCGGATTATTCCGGAGGCCAGAGTCGAGAATTTCGACAAAATAGTCCTGCGCGCAAGTTCCAATGACCGTGCGACTCATGGGTCGAGCATTCGGGATCAGGTGATCCGTGATCTCCACGCTGACATGGGAGCTCTTGCTTCGAGAGGTTCATGGTGTGTCCTTCTGATCAATTCGACCAGCCGCGGTGTCTATAACCTGACCGAACGCATGGATGAAGAGTTTCTCGCCTCCCATCTCGGCCCAGCGGAATACGATGTCATGAAGACGGGCGAGTCCGTCCTAAGTGGAAGCCGAGAAGACTGGGATGACTTAAGGCGCTTTGTGACGACGACTGACTTTTCGGATGATGCCAACTTTGAAAAACTCTCTGACCGTGTGGACATTGCGAACCTCACATCGTACGTGATCGTCAACATGTGTCTACAGAATTTTGACTGGCCACACAACAACTGGTACGCCGCGCGGCGCGTTCCTGACGGCAAATGGATTTTCCTCTGTTGGGATTCCGAATGGGGTCTGGGTTACCGGCATCCCGGATTGGGGGATGCACCCTATGGCATCGACGTCGATCCATATGCCTTCATGGACAGCGGCGGAGCTTACGGAAACAGCCTGATCCGAAAACTGTTCCTTGCACTGATCGATAATCCCGGTTACTGCGAGTATTATCAGAAGGAAGTCCGTAGGTATTTGAGCGGTCCGCTTTCGACCGAAAACATGATGCGACATATTCGACGTCACCGTGATGCGATTGCGCACGAAATTGAAATTGAATATCGAGCTCGCGGAAAGAACACGGAGGGTTGGTACAAGCAGATTGAGGAGGTTGAATATTTTGCTCGAATGTGCCCGGGGTACTTTCAGAAGTACACTGATGAATACTTTTCCTACAGAAGTTCACCCAACGACGAAGATCGTCTGGCCATGATCGAAGACCCGGACGGACGGCTGCACGTCATCTATCGGGGCACGAACGGCCCGTTGCGCGAGCTCGCTTCCTCCACCGACGGAAACGTCTGGGCCGATGAGGTGATCCGAATTCCAGCTACAGCACCGCTACCGGCCGGATCCCCGGCGGTTTACTCCCTGACACCGGGGAACCTGCGTATTCTTTACCGTGGGAAAAAGGGACACCTCCACGAATTATCTTTTCCGGAGAAAATTACGGAAGCGGGAGTTTGGCAGCACACAGACCTGACTTCATTGCTCCAACAACCACCTGCTATTTGCGATCCCTCGGTGGTTGTTGTCGAAGGAGTGCCTCATATTGTCTATGTTGATGAAAAGTCCCGGTTGCGAGAGTTTTGGTTGGACAGGGTATGGCGGCATCATTCGCTGCCTGCCGTACCACGCCCGGCGAGCGACGCCGTGATCTCAGTAACACCGGGGGCTCTCCATGTCACTTACCGAACGATGTATGGCGTCCCGTGTTGCCAGACGCTCTCGTTGGTGGCCGCCTCGGAAGGTCGACGATACTGGACGCATCGGTTGACACAGCGGATTCCGAGTGAGGGGCAGCCAATCGGGTTAAACACCGGTGGAAAATGGCGTGTTATCTTCCGGCCTGCAGAGAAGTGGCCGG
The DNA here is from genome assembly GCA_012959985.1 of Verrucomicrobiales bacterium. Classification (GTDB taxonomy): domain Bacteria; phylum Verrucomicrobiota; class Verrucomicrobiia; order Limisphaerales; family DUCD01; genus DUCD01. Next base: position 6,815 of record DUCD01000483.1, read on the forward strand.
TTCGTGAGCCGTTTATCTTCCATTGGGATGGCCGGCTGAGGCAGGGGTATCGTGAATACAATGGCTCACGCAACGGACTTATCCAGGCATGGGATCAAAGGCAACGCTTCCAACATCTGGAGCCGGTCGGAAAACCATCAATCCGTGCCGCGGGGAACCCTGTTGTTTTGTACGACGCAAAAGGTGACCGACATTACATCGCCTACCGCGATACCCTCGGACACATCCATGAAGCGAGTGAGATGCCGCTGGTAACCGACGATCCAACGGCCGTTTCCGACCGGGAGATTTGGCAAATCAAGGATGTAACCACTCTCGCGGGAGCACCTCCTGCGGCCGGAGAACCGGCGGGATTGGTATCGGTTCGTAACGGCGCGCGGAACTACGTTTACCGCGGTCGCGAAGGGAAGCTGCACGAAATACGTTTCGATGGGCAATGGAGTCATCGGGAGCTCACCGCGGCAGCATCTGTTGTCCGACCGAAATAGGGTGTTGTCGAGCAGGTCGTCCCAATAGATAACGACCCGTTTCGGTTCCAATCCGGCAACATCGTTGTAGGTTTGCTCGACCTCATTTCCGAGCCCTTAGGTATCACATCACCTCCATCCGAAGGACTATTCGAATTCTGTAACCCTGCTCCGGGGTTGATCGTCTTGACCTGCATGATACCGATTCTGAAGATGACAATAATTATCTGGGTATGCCTCTTTTCTTCCGGGCTTGGCAACATCGATTTGCCGGCGGTTGAGAATTTGACCCCGGACCAGATATTAAAGTATCTGGGGGCCTTGGGGCGTAATGCAGGAACGAAGACGGAGCTTGCTGCTTATGATCAGCATTTCAACCGCACTGATCGAAACGGAGATGGACGCTTGTCGCGTGAAGAATATGTGGATAAGGGAACCTACCTGAATCCACAAAGTCGCGCTGGAATTTTTCGGGCCTCGGATACGGATCAGGACGGGTCTGTTTCGCGCGAAGAATATGTAGTCAATCGCAGGATAACCGATGAAGCAAAGGCAATTATGGCACGGGTTGACGCCAACGGCGATGGTCGGGTGACGCGCAAGGAATTTATTGAATATTCAGGGAGTGAAGATGAAGCACTTGCGATCACGGTTTTTGAAAAATTGGATACAAACAGGGATGGGGTAAGCATTACCCCGGAATTCCTTCGTGTTTGGGGTGTCTGGGCGAGGGCAGCTAAGGTTTCAAATCAAGTCGAGGCTATTGTGAAACAGGCATCAGGGGCGTCGGCATCAAGAGCAGGCGGCAGATCAAGTGGGCGGAGAAGAGGACCTCCATCACGAATCGGTCCCGGAGGGGGAGTGATGCCGGATTTGTTATCTCGCCGAGGCATTCAAGCAGGAGATAATCTTCCGAATGTTACGATTCACTCTGATGCGGGTATGCCGAAGAAGTTGCACGAACTGATAGGGAATGACTATACAGTGATTGTTGGCGGTTGCCTGACTTGTCCGCAGTTCCTTAGCCGTTATCCGTCGATTGAGGCAGTCGCTCGTGATTATTCTCCCAAAGGGGTTCGCTTCTATTATCTTTACCGGGCTCTTGCGCATCCGGAGAACAATGGTTACGTGGAGCCATTCGACCTCGACGAACGATTGATGCATATAGCGGAAGCTAAAGGAAAACTTAAAACACGTGTGCCATGGATTGCTGATAATATGGACAACGAATTAAAAGCAGCGATGGGTAACATTAACAATCCGGCTTTTCTGCTCAGATCCGGCGGAGAGATTGTTTATCTGCAGTCGTGGAGCGATGGGGAGGGGTTGCGAAAAGAACTGGCGGAAATCCTGGGTCCAGTGGATCCCCCGACCCTGGCTGCGAATCTTGGATTGCCGGAAGTTTCGGGGCGGACTCGGGCGGGACGACCCGTCCTACCCAGGGTTGAAGTTCCAGACTTGATGGTTCCATTGCTGATCGTGCCAGGAAAGGGGAGCGATCCTTTTTATGTGAAATTGCGTGCGGAAGCAGAACCGAGCGTAATTGAATCCGGTAGCGGGAAAATCTATCTCGGGTTCCATGTTGATCCGATTCACGATGTGCATTGGAATAACTTGGTGGCACCGATGAAGTTCATGATTGAAACTAGCGACGGAACGGAGGTGACTCCCAGCAAGGAAAGTGCAGCTAAAGTTGCCGTGGATGCGGATACTGACCCGCGCGAATTTCTGGTGAGCATCGTTGGGGCTAACCCGGAGAATCCTTTCAAGCTGACAGTGGATTACTTTGCCTGCAGTGACGAGGAAGGTTGGTGTCGAAAAATTGTTCAGGAATATACCGTACAGCTGAAACGGGATCCGTTTGGTGGGGGTGTCATGGGGCGTTCATTCCTGCCGGGCAGGGGGTTTGGCGGCGGTAGGCCAAGTGGCGGATATCCCGGGGGCAGGCCTGAACGTGGCGGTTTTCGCGGAGGCCCTCCTGGTAGTGCCGGCGGCGGACCCCCTGATCCAACGGTTTTATTTGAACGATTTGACCGGAACGAGGATGGCATTGTGACTGAATCTGAGACTCCTGAATTCCTCTGGAACCGAATCTCCTCAGCAGACAAAAACAAAGATGGCTTGGTCAGCTTAGATGAACTGAAAACGTACCGCTCGAGTGGGCAGGGCAGGGGCACTGTGCCCTCGGGGAATCAGAGACGACGACCCGAGGCTGATCCACAGGATTAGTAGTATTAAAAGATTTAATCTGCCCAAGTAGTGCGTGGCCCCCGAGCGTGGCCCCGTTCGATGCCCGGGTTCATGATTTCTTACGAACTTAGTTTTTCTACACTACGGGGTTGGTAATTCGGGCGCTTAGGCTTGTGCGGCTTCGTTCAATAATTCGCCAGGCACAGCTTGGTAGACAAAAAGGGCCGAAGCGGAGTGCTTCGGCCTTTGATTTGAAGTTTAAAACTGCCGTCTCTTCAATCCTTAGTTTGAGGACTGATAGAATTTGCGTGCTGCGTCCGGTGCTATTGTCATTGGACTGCTCGCGCCGTCCACCTCCTCATAAGGTCCTTCAACATTGTCGGCTCCCAGCAGGGGGGCACCTTCGTAGGTCAGGACGATATTGCCATCTGCATCGGTACTGATGCCGATGGTGGAGACTGGATCTGGGCCCGGGCCCGGATCTTCGCCGTCGGTTAAGGTCGCGATATCGGTGGTCGTGGTATTGATCGTGCCCTGTGCGGAGACGATGACCATGAACTCAGATTCAAAATCTTCCGCGATTGGGAAGAATCGATGTGTGCTGCCGGTTGCGCCGGTGATGTCGACGAATCCGTCTCCATCATTGCGTTGCCATTGGTAGTTCACCCCGATGGGATCGCCGAGGCGGGACGCTTCGGCTGCCACGGTGAATTCGACGGCTTGCGCCGCGCTGCCAAAAACCAGTTGAAGATCTTGAATCACCCAGTTGGGATTGGTGCCGGTAGAGCAATCATCCCATCCTCCGGCAAATTGAATGACCAAGGTGTCGTCAGCGCTGAAACTTCCCAACACGGCCGAACTGGTAATGAATTCTCCGTCGCCGTATCCCGCCGAAGGGCCATTGAACGCGTATTGGCCGCCTACGATTGAGCTGCCCTGCATGATTACGGGCCAATATCCGTTCGAGGTAAAGGCCTCGGCTGGAACCCGGGAAAACGCGCCGCCATTGACGCTGAGGCGTACCTGTCCGCCGTCCCATTCGTCGCCTTCGAAGGCGTAACGGTGGCTGAAGTTGAGAGTGACTTCATCGTTCTGCGGAACGGTGTATATCGGGCTGTTCAACAGTGAATGGTAAGGACCTCCGCAGTCACTGTTGCTGCCATCGGCAATCCACAAGCCTTGAGCCGCGTCGTATTCCCAAGGTCCAGGCACGGCGCCAACGGTTTCCACCGTGAAACCGCCATCATCGGTGGCGAAGTCTTGACTGGTGATGGGCAGAAAAACCAGATCCATTGTGTCGATAACCCAGTTGGGATTGGTGCCGGTGGCGGCCTCATCCCATCCTCCGGCAAATTGAACGACCAAGGTGTCGTTGGCGTTGAAGCTGCCGAGCGCGGCTGTGCTGGTGATGAATTCACCCTCAGAGTATCCCGCCGATGGACCATTGAACGCGCTTTGGCCGTTCAGGAGCCCGTTGCCTTGAAGGACGCCGGGGGCGTACCCGTTGGCGCTGAACGCCTCGGGTGGAACGGTGGTGAATTCACCGCCATTGACGCTGATGCGCACCTGACCCCCATCCCACAAATCGCCTTCAAAGGCGTAGCGATGGCTGAAATTGAGGGTGACCGCGCAGGATTCCGACAACGGGATTTCAGAACTGTTCAATAGTAAATGGTAGGGTCCGCCGCCGCCGCTCTCGCTGCCATCGGCGATCTGATCCGGAAGCCGCGTCGTATACCCACGGTCCGGGCACCTCACCTTCGGTTTCCACGGTGTATCCTCCGTCGCTGGAATTGAAATCATTGCTGACCAGGGGCAGGCCCTGAGACGCCAGAACTCCGATTTGATCGATTGGCTGTTGAGTGATGTCAATGATGACGTCGTCATCGGTCAGGAACACGGGCAGATTCGACAACAAGAATTCCCCGGGGATCGGGTTGCTTCCGTTGGGCGGACGGCCCGGATCGGTACCATCGCTGGTGAACGACCACGCCACAGCGAAGTTATCGCCGCCGCCGCCTTCAGAGAAGACACCTTCAATGTAGTAACGTTGGTCGGCGACAAGGTCGATCGGATCGGACGTTGTCCCCTCTGGGCCGTCAAAAAGCTCATCCTTCGCCGGTTCGCGGTTCGCCCAGGTCCTCACCTGAGACCAGCTGGCTTCGGCGGCGATCAGTTGCGAGTTTGCGGGATTCTCGTCAGTGCTCAAATACAACTCCGCATTGTCGTCCACCGCCAGGAAGAAGCGGTAGGTGCCCGTGACCTCGGGTTGCAGGTAGCCGAAGAGGATCGCTCCGTAGTTGTCCGACACGTCGCTCTGAGGGGCGGTATCGATATTGCCCGTGGCAGGTGTTTCAAAATAAGTCGCCACATGACTCTCACGGGCCGCGATCGCTCCGATGGTCCCTTCGCCCGGGGGGGATGCGGCACCAAACTGATTGTAATTCTCGGGAAATACATTGATTCCGCGAGGCTCATCGTAGAAGGTGATCCCGGCGCCCCCGTCTTCGTAGAAAAGCACTGTCAGTCCGCCAGGACCGAACTTGTAAGACGAGAAGTTTTTCGAAGGATTGCCTGAATTGGCGTTGCCGGAGATGTCGGTCGCGCCGTTGACGGTCAATGTGTAGATCACACCGTCACCTTGTTCGGCGGTATTGATGACCACCTGCCGGGTGCCGTCAAACGTTGCCCCGGTGACGCTCAACTCGCTGCCGTCTTCGGCAATGATACTGTAAGCGCCGGTGTTTTCGACGGAGGCCGCGTCCACATCCTCGTTGAAGACCACGATGACGTTAGCCTTCAGCGGGTCCGCGTTGACAGTGACGATTTCCGGCGCTAAGACGTCATTGTCGACTGTCAATTCGACGGTATCGCTCACCAGGCGACTGTAAGTGCCGTTTGTGTTGAACACCTCTACACGAAGTTGGGCGTTATTATCCTCCTGACCGAGAACCTCAAGGGTGTACTCCGCTTCCGTCTCGCCCCTGACCGGCTCGTCGTTTTTATACCAGACATAGTTGAACGCGAGGGGATCCGATCCGGAGACTTGCACTGAAAACGTCGCGGCCTTGCCTTCCGTCCCGACCGTGCTCACAGGTTGAACATCGATGCTCAACTCGCCGGAATTCACGGCGGATTGTAGAAATTCGCCGGTGATGATTTGCGAGCCATCCCCGGTCTCCGGGGCAATGCCGGTTGTGTTCCACGCGATGGCGAAATTGTCCCCGCCGCCGCCTTCCTGGTTGATGGCCTCAAAGTAATAGCGTTGACCGGCTGTCAGATCGAATCCGTTCGGGTGTTCGGTGGGCGATTTGTTCACATCGCCGTCCGTGCCATTCCAGTCCCTAACCGCGTTCCACACATTCTCGCGGGCAATTTCAATCGTATTCTCAGGATTCTCATCGGTCGACAAATAGAGGAACGCGTTGTCGTCCGAAGCGATATAGAAGTGATAGGTCGCGGTTACTTTGGGGACGATATAACCGATCATCAGGATCCCGTACTGGTCCTGAACGTTGCCATCGGGGTTTACCGTGATATCACCGGTGTTGGGAACTTCAAGATACGGCATTGTGCTCGAAGCGCGCGCGCTGAAATTGTCTTGATTCCCCATAACCGAAGCATCAAACGGGTTGAATGTCAGCGGATACAGTCCCTTGCCACGGTCCGCCGCGGGGTACATGTTGATCGGATTGCCCTCGTAAAACAGGTAAAGGGCGCCGGGCAATGCAAATGCGATATCTATGGTCGTCGCGGTGACTGTATTGCCGGCCTCTGACAAATCCTTGATTCCTGAAATTCGCAGAGAAGTGGCTTCGTCTGTAAAGTTGGCTGTCTCGATTACCACTGACGCGCCGTCCAACATACGCACGCCCTGGACGTCGATGGTCTGGCCGCTGAAGGTATAGTTTCCCAGGTCGGTCGCCGTCGCTTCGGTCACCAGTTCGTTGTACTGAACGATGAAGCCATGCGGTTCGGCGGAAGAGTTGACCCCAAGGATTTCCGGTGCATCAATGTCCGCTTCGACGAAAATGGATCCTCCATCGAAATCAACGCCGTTGGCGCCACTGGCATCACTTTTCACATTCAGTGTGAAAAGTGCCCCATCGTCAGCCAATTCAGCAATGAGGGTGATCCATGGTAAAGTGGCGCCGGCAATATCGGCTCCATTTTTCTTCCATTGGAACTTCATCCCAGCGACCGAACCGAAGAGATCCACTCGGAAAGAAACGAGAGTGGACTCAGAAACGAAATGATCAACCGGGAAGTGGAGAAAGTCGGCTTGAGGGGGGCCGGCCGGCCTGGTAGGGCTTGGGGCGGGAAGCAGGGCGCCCACGGGAATGATCTCCTGGGTGCCATCGGGCAATTCCCAACCGATATCCATCCAGTCACCGCCTCCGCCTTCCTGGTAGAGGGCTTCAAAATAATAGATCCCCCCTGTCTCAAGAGTGACCGTGCCACTACGCTCGTCAAGACGTGCTCCGTCAAAAAGGCCGGTGCAACAACCGGTTTCCTTGCCCAATAGTTGGAGATTGGCTGGATCGTCATCGCTACTCAGCAAGAATTCCGAGTTGTCATCACTGGCCGTGTAGAAAGTGATGTCCCCGGATATCGGAGAAACAATGTAGCCTTTAATGAGGCTTCCGAAATCATCTCCCTGTCCACGAGGCGTTGAAAAACCCACGGCGGTATCCAAGTCCAGGGAATCAACGGGCGAATCCGGAAAACCGGGAAAGGCCCTAAGGTCCTCGACCGCGGTCGTTCGACCCCCTTCAGAATTGAACACGTTATCCCAGAACAATTGTTCAAGAACACCGGCGTTCAGTGAAAAGCCTGTAAATAAGAGACAGGCCGATACTTTTAGAATTAATAATTTTTTATACATAGTGACAATTATATTGTTTCGAAATGAACTAATTCAAGTACCTACCTATCTGATTTAACCACCAATAATCTCTGGGGGTGATGCCACACTGGAAACATAGATCGGCAATTGCGCACCGTCCCGGGAAGAAACGCCTTTTTCTATCAGGATTTATCGATTACAAATCGGCCTGCCTGGTCAGCGCTTCGACGGTACGGATGCGAACCATTTGATCCCCATAGAGGTCAGGGGATTTCATCGACAATTCCAATCGTCTTGTCGGCATTTCTTGGGTAAGAAACTAAAATATCGAAGTGTGTATTCGTGTCAAGCTCAATTGCGATTTTGGCCGTCTTAACGGTGCTTCCGTCATTAAGTGTGAATGAACAAACAAGGAATGTAGAGAACGTGGAGTGTTCTTTGCCTTCTCAGGTTGAAAGGCCAGATTGTGGAACAGCTTCATTCGAAGATTTCGTTTTTGAAGACGGGCCCGGACTTGACCGTTTGTTCGACGCCGAGTTTCTTGAGCACTTCGGGAGGCGGACCATTGAAACCGAGGAGCGATACGTTACCAACGTAGCCGATGGCCTTCCAGCCGGGCTCGGTTGAGTAGTAAGCGCCGGCAGCGATGTTGCGGAAGGATTGGAAAAAACCGGCGGCCTTCTTATGGGCGGGTTTGGCGTCGGGCGGCCAACAAATGTCGTCGATGAGGGCGCTCATCTGCGTTTCCTTGAGCGTGGCGAATCCCTTCCTGAAACGGGTGTGGGATTCTTTTTCCAGCCATTCAATACCGGACAGAATCTTTTCACGGTCCGCCTGCTGACTCGGATACGGGGCACTGACCCATTCGTCGATGAAGTCGGGGACTTGCAGTTCACTGGCGGAGGGCCCGAGTTGATCCGCTGGCAGAATCAGATCGGCCAATGCGGTGACGATCTGACGTTGTGCAGCATTGAAGGTGAGCGGCCAGAAGTCGCCCGGCTCGTAATGGCCGGTGAGGTCGGGATCTGTACCGTAGCCCTTGTCGGAAGTCACCGGCGTGGCCGCGAGGCTGAGATTCTCAATAGGGTCCAACTGCATCGCAGCGGTCGCGGCGGCAAACCATTTGAGGACCTCGCGGCGAGATAATCGGGATCCGAGCTTGGCCGAATCGGGCGCTTGTACGTTTTTTATGCTCATAGATTTCCTTTTTTCGCCTGTTCAATGATGTAGTCACCGGTGCGCCACGCCAGGGCCATGATGGTGAGGGTTGGATTCTTGTCGGCATTGGAGACGAAGGACGAGCCGTCGTTGACGAATAGGTTTTTCACGTCCCAGGTCTGGTTCCACTTGTTGCATACAGAATTCGACGGTGCGTTCCCCATCATCGCGCCGCCAACCTCGTGTTTGGTCTTGCCTCCCGGCCGGATGACCTCCCGGCCGGTCTTGTTCCTATTGCTGGTGACAGTACCGCCCATGGCTTCAATTATCGATGTGAAAGTTTTCAGCGCATGGGTGGCCATGTTGAATTCGTGGTCGCTCCAGCGCCAGTGCCAGCGGATGACGGGAATGCCCCACTTGTCTTTTACGTTTGGATCGAGTTCAGCGTACGAATTCTCGTTGGGAATCATTTCCCCACGACACGCGAGACTGAGCGAGGCACCATAATAGCGCCGCGCTTCTTTCTTGAGTTGGCTTCCGTATGCACCGCGAACAAGACTTGCCGACACGGGCAGGCTCCCGCCGGGCATGCGGCGGGTGGCTCCCAACTCAACATGATAGCCACGGGCAAAGTCAAGTTTTCCGGCCTGCTGTTCCCGGTAAAGCCACCATGGCGCGTAGAAATGAGAGCCGCCCGCGCCGTCTTCATTGTGCGCTGGCAGATTTTCCAGGGCAGGAATATGTCCGCGAAGGTCTACGCCAACGGTGTCCATTATGTATTTTCCGATCAATCCAGAGCGGTTCGCCAAACCTTGTGGAAACCGCTTGCTCTTTGAATTGAGTAGGATACGAACGGTCTCGCCGCTACTGGCAGCCACCACGACGGCCTTGGCCTTTACTCGTTCTTCGCGCCCGGTCGTCTTGTCGATGAACAGCGCGCCGGTGGCTTTGCCATTGCGGTCGATTGTGACCTCGCGGGCGTGGGCATCGGGTATGATGTCGAGATTTCCCGTGGCAAGGGCTGGAGGTAGATGCACAGTGGTGCTCTGGTAATTGGCGCGAATGTTGCACCCTCGACCACACGGGGTCGCCCAAAAGCACGCGGCCCGGGCGCGCATCGAGTCGGCAACGATTTTCTGCGCCCACTTGTTGTTGGGGTGCAGCTTTGCCGGAATCGTTTCCGCGTCGAGCGGCTTGGTCAATACGGCCCGGTGAATCGGCACGATGGGCACGCCGACCTTTTTGGCGTGCTTCTGTGCGAGCAGTTCCGCTGCGCGTCCTCTCGGCGGGGGAAGCAGGACCCCGGGCGGCGAATCCGGTGTGTTCTCCAAGCCCTCAATGGAGCCGTAAACGCCGATAAGACGCTCCACGTTCGTATAATAGGGTTCGACCGTCTCGTAATCCAATGGCCAGTCTAAGCCAAGTCCGTCGCGGGAACGCGGCTTGAAGTCATACGGGCCATTTCGCAGGGAGATGCGGCCCCAGTGATTCGTGCGGCCCCCCATCATACGTGAGCGCCACCACCAGAATTGTTCCTCCTCCTTGTCGTTCGACTGGGTGTAGGGCTCGTTAGGGACCTCCCAACCTCCGTCAATCGTGGAATCATGAAAACCGAGATGTTTGTCCGGAGTGGGTGCTCCCATCAACGGCGCCTGATCCTTGCGCTGGAACATGGGGGTTTCCGTGCCAGGATCGTAATCCCGGCCAGATTCAAGCATGACACATTTGAGACCGGCCAAGGTCAGCGTATAGGCCATCTGGCCGCCACCGGCGCCGGAGCCGATGATGGCTACGTCGTATTCTTGCGCAGCTTGTGAAGGTTTTATCGTAGGCATGATTGGTTGCTTGGAAATGTCCTGAATTGGTAGAAGGAAACGGTATGTTTTTCGTATTGGTGAAGCAAGTATATTGGGTAATCTCTTAACGAGATTTCTTGTTGGTATTTCCATCAGTAGGTGTTGATCGACAGAACGTAAATCTTTTGAAGTGAGCAGGTTGCATTTGGTTTTAACTCTGAATAGAACCTATATCATCAAAATACCGGAAAAAACCATACGCCAAAACCAGTTACGCATAGTGGATTAATAGTTGATAGGGAAAGCACTGCGACCAGTCACGATATTACGGTCTCTGAAAAACTATCAAAGGACACAGAAATTGATTCGGAGGAGGAATAATAGCCATCAAGACAGAAGATTGAAAACCCGTAAATATTGTGAAAGCAACTGACTGTCATTCAAGAGAATGGACGGAGCCGGCAGGGTGGTTCCACCGACGCTTGAAAATTACAATGATGACGAGGCAATTATCAAACTCAGTCGTAATGGTCTAGAAAAGAAGGGGTATCAAGTCACAGCGTTGCCAAGCAGGAACTTTCCTGGTTGAGAGCCGGGAAAGTTCCCGAGCAAACCACCTCATCTGCCGCGTATCAGCTTGATCACGCCTGCCACGAACGCAAGAACGACTACGATAATCAATATTTCAAATAGGCCGATATTCAATTCATAAAAACTAAAGAAGCAGGTAGTGTTCTGCAACACAAAAAATCCATTCAAATAGCCGTCCGATCGTTCATCGGTCGAGCGTAGGTTTTCGATTGTTTGTGGAAAAGTTATTCAAAATGCTGTAGTATTCTACCATAATACATCTAACCCTATTGTTCGCCTTCCCTTGAAATCCGTCTGAGGATCAAGGAACGAATATTGTTTGAGTTTCGATGAAAGAGGAATACCCCGCAGGGAAAGGGGCTTGACCGTTGTGTAGGTGGATGGTTGGATCTTGAAGTGCCAAGTGAGCTGCGAATAGATGAATGAAAGCATGACATTCGGTGAGGCAATTCTACTTCGCGCAGAGTTCGATGCGCGTCTACCGAAATATTTCCTTTTTGTATCGTCTCTTAGCATTGCAGCGACGTTCATAGGGATCCCATTCCTTCTTTTCTGGCTTATGGGACTCGGCCTATACATCCATCGGCGGCAGTACGAGTCGCTGGGCTGCGAACTCACCCCGAGGGCACTCAACATCCGACGAGGATTCCTTTTCCGTACGCAGACAAACATCCCACTGGACAAGATCACGGATCTCGCCGTTAACGAAGGCCCGGTGCTGCGTTATCTAGGATTGTGCACACTCAGTGTCGAGACGGCTGGTGGCGGGGCGGGAACGAACATGGGGCAAGCCTCGCTTCCGGGGATTGTCAACGCGGTTGGATTTCGAGACGCCGTTCTGGCTCAACGCGATCTAATCACTGACCCGGGAACTGTGGAACGACAGGCCGCTCCGCCTTCGATGCCCGAGCATGTGGTCACACTGCTTGAAATTCGGGATTCGCTGCATCGCATCGAGCAGCTTCTGGAAAAGAAGAATTGACTGAAGTAAACCCTGTCATCGGCATTTACTGATTCCTAAATTTCAGAGTTTTTGGCTTTCGCTGTCTTTCGAGAGTTCTGCATTGATCTCACTGATTAGTGGGAGTTTATCATTGGCTGTTCGAAGGGAATTATTGTAGGTTGTTGTTCTCATTTTCATCAATTTCCAGGAACGAAAAGTCCAAAAATGAAACTAAACTCAACTATTTTAATTTTAGTCCTCTCGGTAATATGGTTTTCCCACGCCGTGGCGGACCCTCCCGCTTTGGTTAAGGAAAAAGACATCGTTATTTATTCGGATGACCAGTTCCATAGTGCTTTTCCGTCCGTGGTGAGACGTCCCGACGGAGAGCTCATTGTGGCCTTCCGTCGTGCTCCGGATCGAAAGGTGTTTGGAGAGAAAGGAACCGGCCACACGAGTCCCAACAGTTATCTCGTCGAAGTGCGCTCGATGGATAACGGCAACACCTGGACGACAGCTCCTAGCCTAATTCTGGCTCACCCTTTTGGGGGGTCACAGGATCCGTGCATGATTCAACTGACGGACGAGTCCCTTCTCTGCACAAGTTATGGTTGGGCATTGCCTCGAGGTGATAATTGGAAGACATGGGGCAACGTGGTTAATGCGGGAGACTTCGTTTTCTTTGGTGGTTACCTGGTTCGCTCGACAGACGGTGGTAATACTTGGTCGCAAATCATCCTCCCGCCCACCTTACCGGGGAATGATATGAAGACGGTTTTCAATACCCCGATGCCTGCCTATAATCGCGGTAGTATGTACCAAGGCAGGAGTGGGCGTATCTTCTGGGCAGTTGCTCGTCATGTGTCTGGCGACGATGGCCGCCGCCGGACCGAAAATCACTTACTCACTTCGGACGATGGGGGTCTAACTTGGGACTATCGTTCACCCATCGCACAGGATCCCAAGGTTGTGTTTAACGAGGCCTCCATTTACGAAACGCCTAAGGGTGATATCGTTACCTTTATACGCACCGCAAATTTTGATGACCACACAGTGGTGGCTCGTTCTACCAACGGCGGGGATGACTTCACATGGGAGGACGCCGGCTTTCAGGGTCACCCTCATTTCCCTTTGAAGCTTCCGGACGGCCGCGTACTTCTAGTTTACGGTTACCGTCACAAGCCTATGGGTATACGTGCCCGCATCTTGAACGCAGAGTGCACGGACTACAGGGATTCCATTGAGATCATTCTTCGTGAAGATGGTGGTGGCAGTGACTTGGGATATCCTTGGGCCACGATGATGGCCGACGGGCGGATCTTAGTGTGCTACTACTTCAACCTTGGCAATGGAACGCGCCACATTGCCGGGACTATTTTGCGATTGGAGTAGTTGTTCGATTGTTTTCAATCTTTTTCAAATCTCTTCCTTGTGCCTCTGCGCGAGGTTTCCGTGATAGGTATAGATTTTTCATGAAAAATCGAAAACTTCATAAATCTCAATTCCAAAGGGGCACTTTCAACCGGTAGCCTGCGATCTGCCTTTAAACCTGTGGCACGTGTCATGGGACCATGTGGCAGGACCAGTGCCAGTCGTGAACCGGGACATTTGTCTTTGACTCTGGAAGTGAAATCTTGCAAAAGCTCAATGGCTTGGTCGGTGTCCTCCATGCGTTCACCATAGGGTGGATTGCAGACAATATCCGAATGGGGAGCTTCAATTTCCTTGGCGTTCGCAACGTGTAATTCAATCAGATCGCTAAGACCTGCCCTTTCCGCATTTGACCTCGATTGATCAATACATTCCGGATCGATGTCTCTTCCCTCAATTTTGTGGGCAGGTTTGGGGTAGGTTTGTTTTTCAGCCTCGTTCCAGGCGTTTTCAACAGCCAACCTGCCTGGTTCTGAAAAATTGAATACCGTGTACTGATCAGGATTCCTTAAAAGGCCGGGGGGGCGTCCGGTGGCAATCATCGCCGCTTCGATTGCAATTGTTCCCGCTCCACAAAACGGATCTACAAAGGGTCGTTGTCCGTCATATCCCAAATAACGAAGAAGGGCTGCGGCTCTATGTTCTCGAATAGGAGCGGTGCCGGTATCAACACGGTATCCTCTTCGATGAATCGGATCACCGGATAAATCCAAAGAGATTTCACATCGGCCTTTCCTGAAAAATGCGACGATCGGCACATCGGGATTGTGGCGTGCCACCGACGGCCGTGCTCCCACACGTTTCCTGAATTCGTCGCAAATGGCATCCTTGATTTTTAAAGGAGCAAATGTTCTTGGAATATCAGTTTTACTGAAATCACCACAGACCCGAACAGAAAAAGTCTGATTTGGAGAAAACCATTTTGGCCAGTCAATCCGCCTGACCTGGCTGTAGACCATGGCTTGATGGCGTGCGGCAAATTCGGCAATGCTGACCATTACCCGTGATCCGATCCGTGACTTCAAAAGGATCATTGCTGCTGAATCCCATGTTCCGGTCAAATGGACAACTCCATAGGCCTGTTGGAGGTCTCGAATACCCAGGTCTTCCAGTTCCTCTTTGAGGAGTTCTTCCAAACCGAGAACGGTGGTTACCTGAAGATTAAGCTGCTGTTGCTGCATGCGCTGAATCATTGCCATGAATTCAAAAAAAGCAAACTGATTAAAAAATTATGAATAGTCATGAGGACATGAGGGCTGAGTTTGCTCTTTTGTCGGGTCTTGCCGGAAACCCCATTCAGCTCCATTAATGGGTGAAATTATTCTTGAATGCTCCTTAACAAAGAGAACGCATTTATTTCTTCAGTTCCTTGACAAGGAGGTTTCGCCACCTAACTTCGAGGGGCCCCGTTCCTCGGGGAATCCCATGAACCTGCAATCCGATGAATCCGGACTGGGATATCTCTTCCTCTTCCAAGTCGGCGACGGACACGCCGTTGATCCATGTCTGAATGCGATTCCCCACTGCACGAACATAAAAGTGATTCCACCCGTTATTTCGAAAAGCGTTTTTCGAACGATCTTTGCTTAACCAGCCGCGCCCCGTTCCTTCTGAATAAATATACCCTGCATTTCCCGGACTCACCTCGATTTCAACTTGCGGTCCATGGACACGTCCATTCTTGTAATCCTTCCAACTCTCGGAACGAATTTGGACACCGGAATTGAGTTCCTTGTGGACGTTCACATCGAACATAAGTTCAAAATCCTTGTAATTTTTCTCTGTGCAGAGAAATGAATTCGGGCTGCCTTCCGATGTTGTGCCAATGATGACGCCTCCATCCACTCGGTAAGAAGCGGTCCCGTTTTTCTGGGTCCAGCCGTCGAGATTCTTGCCATTGAAGATTGGAGTCCACGTTGCAGGCACTGCGTCATTGCCCCCATAGTTCAATTGTGAGAGTGTCCAGGTGGTTGCACGTGGCTGTCCGTAGATGGAAGGCACGGTATTCGATTCGTCGCGAGTTTCAAAACGGACTTTGCCCGAATCCGGTGCGGTGACATCCACGGTTATCAATCCGAAATTATTGCCGGACATTGCCCATAACTGATTGTCATGGGCTCTGGGGAAATAGGAAATCTTCTGTCCTTGTTGCAGCGGCGAACTGGTGGCCTCCACGACCAAGGTGCCGTCGGGTTGTTGCCACTGCATGGCCTCACTGTAGTGGCGGTCTCCACTGATAAAAATGACCCCGCCAATTCTGTGTTCTGCCAGGAAGTCCAACAATTGTTGTCGTTCGTGTTGCGCTTCTTGGTTGTGGCCTTCTCCACGAATTCCTGCGGAAATAACTTGAGTACCGTTGGCGATGATTTTGACTGGAGCGCTTGATTTCTTCAATCCCTCAAGTAACCATTGGAGTTGAGAGTCACCCCATATTTTTCCAGTTTTCACTGTGACATCGTCATGCCGCTGAGGTGAGTATTTATAGTAGCGATCATCCATTAAAAAAACTTCTACGGGACCCACCCGAAATTTGCTGAAAATCCCTGGTGTATCCGGTGTTCCCCATCCGGGATTGGCCCAAAGTTTTCGGAAGGCGCGTAGAGCTTCCTCTTTGAGTTCGAATTCGCGGTCTGCATTATCCGGTCCATAATCGTGATCGTCCCAAATCCCATAACTGGGCACCGTCCGAAATAAGGGCTCAAGATCTGGATGAACTCGAGTGATAAGATGTCGAGTGATCATTGATTCCTCAAAATTCCAGTCACCTGTTTTGCCCGTGGTTCCGAAGTGTTTATCGCTTCCGTCAGCGACGATAAAGTAAGCGTTGTCACCCACGAAAATCGCACAATCCGGGCGTTCTTTTGCCATGCAATGGTAAATGGGCCCGGGGCCATATTGCGACAACTTGCTGCAAGACCCAAAGGCAATGCGAACTTTCCCGGTTTCTGCAGGCGCAGGCGCTGTTCTGAACGACAGAGTTGTCGTTTTATCGTCGCTTTTATTGCGATTAATGGTCAGCACGACATGGGTTTCAGTCGCGGGAACCAAGTTTGAGAAATGGACAAGATAGAAATTATCATCCAAGTGGGTCAGCGAGGAATACTTGTGTATGTGGCCATTTTGCTCGGCGGTTCCCGCAATTACCGAGTCCTGCTTTACACGGAGCCAGATCGATGCCTGTGAATCGCTGACATGTCCCAACATCGGTCCGGCATGGATGAGCTTGGACGCACTGAAAACATTACTTGCCGGGGCCAGAAAGGAGGCAATTAGACATGCTATAACCAGCCGATTCGCGCTATGGAGTTTCATCTGATCACTCTATATAATTTTGGGGTTCGTTGGCAAGCCCATCTGAGCAAATCTACCGTAGGGTTCTCTCTCAGGAAGACTTACTGTGAACTTGGGGTAATCCGAACCAAAAAGAGGCTTATGAATATATGTTGTCGTATTCTCCCTACGATAATGTGGAGCCCAAAGCCTATCCCCACCATCTGGTCACAGCAGGCCATCATGATTCACAGGTCCATTACTGGGAACCGGCCAAATGGGTCGCCAAGCTGCGCGCAAACAAGACGGGCGATATTGTAGACCAATATGGATGCGGGTCACGGGGGTGCCACAGGGCGGTTTAAACGTCATAGTAAAACAGCTATGTTATACGCTTTTATCCTGGATCTATCCGATTTGAGTAAGTGACCGAAAACTCGCTTAATAACAATTTCCAATGGCAGCTTAAAAAAATTGACAGGTAACACCATCGTAAATACCATTTAACCATGACAATTACCATCGACGGAGCGGGTAGAGTAGTGATTCCAAAAGAAATCCGGAATCAACTGAATCTCGTCACCGGTTCAGAACTCGAAGTCGAAGTGACAGGCTTTGGGATTTGTCTCACTACAACATCTTCGGAGACCAAACTTGTTGAAAAGCGCGGCATTCACATTTTCGACGGAACAGGAGTTTCAGATATCAATATCCCTGATTTTATCAATCAACAGCGAATGCAAAGAGCCGGCAATGGTACAAAATGAAAGTCTTGTTCGATACATCCGTTCTTGTGGCGGCGGTGGTGTCAGATTTAAAGAACCACGAGACTTCATTGGATTGCTTCCTTCGGTATACCGAGAAAAAGCATCAAGTAATTTGCCCCACTCACGCATTGGTCGAGTGCTATGCAGTAATCTTACTGCGATACCATTGAAACGAAGGATTCAACCCGCCGAGGCCAAATCCTTAATTGATAAAACATAGTCTCGGAGACTGACGGTTGTATCGATTAGTGAAGAGTTATATTTTCAGTCCATAGACAGAGTTAGCACCTTGGGGCTTGTGAGCGGAATAATTTACGATGCGTTACATCTGGCATGTCCAGAGACGGAGGCTTGTTCCAGATTGTACACTTATAATATCACCCATTTTAATAAACTCAGCCCGGTGAAAGTCAGAATTTCTGCTCCCTGAGATATCCGATTCAAACTTCATTTTCTCTCCCTATGATTAAAGATTTCAAATTCGTCATTGTCGGTTCCGGAAACATCAGCCGTACCTATGCCAATGCCATCGATCAGCTCGATTCCGTTTCTGTTGTTGGACTTGTTTCCCGTCAACAACGGCGACCGGAACATTTCACCGAGGGCATTCCCGTCTTCTCCTCTCTTTCTGCTGTCAACCTGCCCTTTGACGCTGTCATCCTATGTACCCCTAACGGTCTTCACCATCAAGGTGCCATCGAAGCCGCACAACTTGGCAAACATGTCCTTACCGAGAAAACGCTCGAGATTAATCCCGCCAATATGGATGCGATGATGGACGCCTGTAGGAATGCCGACGTCAAGTTGGCCGTCAGCTACCAGCGTCGAATGAGTCCCGACAATATTGTCATCAAGAAACTCCTCGAAACAGACGTCCTCGGTAAAGTGTTCGCTGCAGATATGCGTGTAAAATTCTACCGGGACATGGATTACTACAACTCTGGCCCCTACCGAGGCTGTTTCGAAATTGACGGTGGTGGACCCTTCATGCAGCAAGCCGCCCATAACGTCGATATCTTCTGCTGGTTCTTCGGAATGCCTCTGAGTGTTGTGAGCATGCTCGGGACATTCGCTCACGATATCGAAGTGGAGGATCACGGTGTGGCGCTGATGCGATATGAAAACGGTATGATCGGGACGCTCACCGCTTCCTCTGCCACCCGTCCGGGTTTTCCACCCGTCTTCGAGATCCATACAGACAAAGGTACGGTGATTATGGAGAACGATGAAATCAAAACCTGGGCGATTGAGGGAATGGAGAATCCTTCGCAATCAGGAGCCTTTCAGGTTCATAGTGGCTCCAATACCGCTGCGGTCGCTGATACCTCAGGACACGAGGCCATCCTTAAGGATTTCGTCGATGCGATCCGCGAAAACCGGGAACCCGCTGTTCCTGCCTCCTCAGCTCGCCTCGCTACCGAACTCGTCCTCCGCATCTACGACTCTAACATAACCTGACAAAATCGAGTGCGTGAATGACTCCGAATCGTCTATAAACCAATTTCGGAAAAAAGCAGACAGGTTTTCGGTGGTTGCATCAGGCGGGCGATTAAAGTTTCTCATTCACGCTTCTGACTTTAGCTTCCAGGCTTTCGTCCCGGTCCGTTCGTGTGCCCATTCGGATGGTGGTGGAAATACGTGGCGCCCCCATTTCATGAACCTTTTCATGGCAACGTTTCACAGCGGCCATGACATCATCCCATTCACCTTCGATGTTGGTGCCATAGGCATGCAGGTGGGTTTTTAATTTGGCCTCCTGCAGAACTAATTCGCAGGCAGCGATGTATTTGGAGACAGATACTCCTACTCCCATTGGGATGATACAGAGATCCAGTAATAATTTCATAATATAATTTGGTGGGGTGTGCTGACCAATGCACCTTGGTCATCCGTTATCGAAAGATAGACTACAATGGGCCTTTCATCGGGTAGATGAGCCACCACGGTATTTCCATCGAGAACTGCGGGTGAAGTTTGCCATTTTCGGTGCTGCCATGGACCCTTATTTTTTGTGAAATGAAGACTGCCTTCCTTTATTTTCAGTTGAGATTCAATGATGGAAGTTACTGTGTTTTTCTCAACTTTCATTTCACTGATTTGTGGAAAACTTCTGTCCTCTTTCAAATGACTGTCGACAAAACGGCCGATCTCCATGGGGTTCCAACCCTGGGGATGTCCGTGAGGCATATTGACACGGAGGCAAAGATTCACTTCACCGGGAACCATGTCATAGGATTTCTGATAACTGTCCATCGGATAGGCAAAGTCATTGGTTCCGTTGACCCACAGAATAGGGCATTGAATACCGGAAAGGTAGATGGATGGATCGAAACACGAGACCCATAAGTCCCGTTGTTTCGGGGGCATTGTATTGAATCGAGGTAGCCAGACACTATTCTGATGAAGAAATCCACAGCCGTAAACGGGAACCGATACCTTCAGACGGTGGTCCAGACCCGAGACAATGCCCGTCAGGTACCCCCCCCAACTGATCCCGGTGATTCCGATTCGACTTCCGTCAACCTCGTCCAAGGATGCAAGTAGTGAATGTCCCCGAGTCGCGGCGGCGACGGCATGGTAAGTCCACATTTCCTTTGCCGTATCCATCGTGAATTCTCCAAATTTCCCCTCGTCCGACTGCTCGGGACCACCGTTCATGAGTCGGTTTCCATCTGCTCCACGTCCTGAGAGATCCATAGCAAGGGCGGCGTAACCTCGGTTGGCCCAAAGCTCAGCCCATACTCTGAATGCTTTGCCTCCGCCGCCATGTAACAGAACCATGGCAGGCACGGGCTCATTGAGGATATCCGGGTGGGCATAGTAGGCAAAGATGCGAGACGGTTTTCCTTTGAAAGGAACGCCTTCGTAATAGACTTCACGAACCTGTCCTGTTTGGTTTCCCCAGACCGCCTCAGGTAGGGCAAACAAATCAGTATCATCCCATGGACCAGTGAAATGTTCAGACAGTTCATCCGGGTGGATTCCCGTCGCTGGAATCCTCGACTGATCGGCATTCGGAGTATAACCGAGAAGACGATCGATGAAATGATAAGATTGCCTTCTGTTTTCCGGTGGAAAATCGTGTTCTGCATTCGGGTATTGAATCCGGAAGTTTCCGGATGCTTCCAAAAGATCATAGACGCGTTCGACCCTCGGTTCCGTTTTCATGATTCCGGTTACCTCGAAATTCCGATCTCGCAGTGGTGAAATGGAAAAGAAACCTCGAGGAGCCAGAGCAGCCGCTACTTCATAAAAATCGAAAGGAACTGAATCCGGATCCAGGTGGTATTCCGATTCAAGTCGAGGCATGTAGCGGGTACTGGTCCAACCTTTTATCTTTCCACCATAATAATCATGGAAGGGATTCCATCCACAACTGGAGACGATGACTTTGACTCGTTCATCGAACACTCCGAGGAACATCGCGTTGTGCCCACCTAGGGAATGGCCGATGACGCCTATTTTTTCAGGGTGGACATTGGGGTGATTCTGGAGGAAATCAACACATCGCATGTGATTGAAAATTCCCTTCATGGTTCCGGATGCGTGACGATCTTTCGTGAAGTCGTAGTCAGAAGCATCTCCGAAGGAAGGGTAATCCGGAGCCATGACCACATAGCCCCTTTGTGCGAGTTCTTCTCCATAGTTTCGATTCGGGAGTGGTCCGTATCCTGCCACGATGCCTTTGCCTAGCGGAGATGTCGGATGAAGCGCCAGCAGGGCAGGTCGTTTTTCCTTATCCTCAAGACCATCGGGAATGTAGAGGTGCGAGTAAATACGGTCTCCTTCTCCGGAAGCGATGGACAATTCATAGCGCCTGAAACCATTTCCAATAGATACATTTGAATAGGATTCATAGAATAGCCCAAGGTCCTTTCTTGGAGGCAATACTCCCATCGCCTTTTCCATGCCGAGTAGGATCTGTTTTCGCTTTTTCTTCCAGTCGGACTGTGTTTTGACTTCGAGGTTCTTTCCCTCCTGATTTTGGAAGTGAAACAGGTCGGAATGCCCCGGGGCTCTCGGAGAGAATATGGATTTTTCTGCAAAGACAGATCCTGTTGGAATCGTCAACAGTATTGCCAATACAATTTTGACTGATAATGATTTCATTATATCTGATATACTGTGCGAGCCTGAGGTAGGGCTCGCTGTCCCAGCGAGCCGCTTGCTTGCGATTGGCGTCATTGGCCGATTCTCAGCGCGCTGACACAGCGATTCCGCACGGCGCGCTGGGGACAGCAGGCCCTACCTGTATTCAATTGGCGCTTTCCATTTTTAGACGGATGTTCTGTTTATAGGGCGGTTTAATGACTCCCTTTTCGGTGATGATGCCGGTAATCAGTTCTGGGGGGGTGACATCGAAGGCGGGATTCCAGCAGTCAATTTCCGGAAGTGCAATAATTGCCTTTCCTGCGAAGTTCCTGATTTCATCCGAATCCCTGATTTCGATTGGAATCGAATCACCGGAATCCAAGTTCATGTCGAATGTAGATAAAGGTGCGGCCACATAAAAGGGAATGTTGTGGTGAGCAGCAAGCACGGCCACATTGTAAGTGCCGATCTTGTTTGCCACCGATCCGTCTGCTGCAATCCGGTCAGCTCCGACAATGACTAGATCGATTTTCTTTTGTTGCATCAAGGTCCCGGACATACTGTCACAAATCAATTCAACGGGAACCCCAGCCTGATTCAGTTCCCATGCCGTCAAACGAGCGCCCTGAAGAATGGGGCGTGTTTCATCGGCGTAAACCATGATATCCTTGTTTTCACTGTGGGCCTTGTAGATGACTCCGAGGGCAGTCCCGATTCCTCCTGTGGCAAGGGCTCCTGCGTTGCAATGAGTCAGAATGCCCGCCGAGTTCGGTACCAATGATTTTCCGTGGTCTCCAATATCCTGGCAACGTTGCCGGTCGTCTTTGTGAATCGCTTTGGCCCGGACCAACAATACCGATTTAAGAGTATCTACATCCGTCGAACCCATAGCCGTCACCGATTTCTTCATTTCATCAAGTGCCCAGAAGAGATTAACAGCCGTGGGGCGGGCGGAAGACAGGTATTCGATCATTTGATCCAACTCCGCGAGGAATTCCTCTCGGGTTGACGCCATTGAGTGATTCATTCCCAGGAACAATCCATAAGCGGCGGTAATACCGATGGCGGGCGCTCCTCGGACTCGCAGATTGCGAATCGCCTCGAACGATTGTTCTGAAGTCGTTAATACCAGGTAGATCGTTTGCTCAGGCAACAATGTCTGGTCGAGCAGGTCCAGATGATCGTTTTTCCAGATGACAGCTTCGATCATTTTTCAGACTTGTCTTTTATTGGTTTAATGAGTGTGAGGTTGGTTATGTTCATTGGAACAAAATGATTCTAATCTGCTCCGGAACTTATGTCACTGATAATTCAGTATTCAAGAAAAGCTTGAGTGCTGTTAACAGTGCGGGGATGGGGCAACTTCAATAAACGTATACCCCTACAGCTTTTCTTGACTTAATATTGTTACTATTAAAATAAATTATTTTTTTTATTCTTGAATTTTCCATCCACACTATTCAAAAGGTTCAGGGGGTTGATTGCGCCTTTGTCCTTGAGCTTATTCAGCATCCTCCTAAGTTCGGTCATTCTCTCGATCGGTGAGCCTTTTACTGGGAACCACGTGGCCCCGGACAAAGACGAAGTCTATCTTCAGGAAACAATCCGGAAAATCATTACAGAGGAACCGATCACTTCCATTGCTGTTTTAGACAAAACAGTTTATGTGGGTTCACGGCACAGGCTTTTTAAGATTGAGGATGACCAATTGTTGAGGATGTCCGGTTTCAAGGAAGATGTCCTGCGATTGATTTCGGTTTCGGACGCCCTTTGGGTTTTGGCGAGTACGGGAATTCATCGATTTCAGAAGGGGGACTGGACAAAAATTTCCGATCTCTCTGCGAGTGATTTAACCCTGCACCTTGGTGAGGTGGTTGTCTCTTCCGGAACCGGTCTCTGGAAACTGAAGGATGACAAATTCCAATTGATGACAGATTCCAGGTCTCCTTTTTCTGTTCAGCGGCTTGCGTCGCATTGTGAAACTCTATATCTGATGGGAGCAGGGAGAGTGACCGTATTTAATGGAAAAGAAATCGGGGGCAAGAATGTCTATGATTGGGCTTCGGATCAAGTGTGGGATTGGGGTTCACTGCCATCCAGAAATACGCGGGACTTGTTAAGTCAGGGCAGTCGGCTTTATCTGGCGACGGATCGCGGACTGGGATTGTTACGGGGGATGTCGATGACTTCCATCAAAGGAGAGCAGGGCTTATGTTATGAAGACTGTACAAGTCTTTCAGAAGGGTTTGAGGGTGATCTGTGGATTGGGACGACTCGCGGGGCGATGCGGAAGACCGGTGAAGATTACCATTATTTTGCCGGACAGCGTTGGTTACCCGATGATCGTGTAAACGGTATAGCCACGAACGATCGGACTGTTTATATCGCCACGGACAAAGGAGTCGGGATTATTTCCTATCAGCCATTTACTCTTCATCAAAAGGCGGGCTATTACCAGAAACACTTGGAGGACTGGGGGCAGAAACGTTTGGGGTTTATCCATAAGCTCGAATGGGATTCCGAGTTGAAGGATTACGTCCGTGAAGTCAGCGATAATGACGGAGGTTACAGTGGAAATTATTTGGCTGCGCAATCCTATCGTTATGCGGTTACCAAGGATCCGGCAGCCAGAGCGGAGGCAGTCAATACTTTTCAGGCGTTACTCTGGCTTGAAGCCATCACTGGGATACCCGGATTCCCTGCCCGGTCCATTTGGGCAAAAGGAGAACGGGGACACCAGGCCATGCATGGATCTGGGGGGCCGCATGCCGAATGGCACGATTCACAAGATGGATTATTTGAATGGAAAGGAGATACTTCCAGCGATGAAATCTGTTCCCATTATTATTCGATTTCTTTGTTCCTCGAACATGTGGCCATGGGTGAAGAAGTCGAACAGGCGAAGCGTCATTTAGTTCGGATCGCCTCTCACCTGATAGATCACGGTTGGAAATTGATCGACAGGGACGGAGAACCGACCCGATGGGGACGGTGGGACCCCGAATATTTTCAAACTGAAGAAGGACTGTATGATCGGGGATTGCAGTGCCTGCAATTACTTTCCTTTATGAAGACGGCAACGGAGTTTTCCGAAGACCCGAAG
This sequence comes from Verrucomicrobiales bacterium, assembly GCA_012959985.1. Classification (GTDB taxonomy): domain Bacteria; phylum Verrucomicrobiota; class Verrucomicrobiia; order Limisphaerales; family DUCD01; genus DUCD01. The sequence goes on from DUCD01000483.1 coordinate 31,469, forward strand.
TATGTTCAAGCCTATCAGGATCTGGTCGATCTCGATTATCCATCCTTTACTTTGAGACAGCGCAATACATTTCCGCCTGATGGAGTACTGCACTTTCTGGATGAACTCGGTTTGTGGAGTTATTGGAATCTGATTCGATTCGAAACTTCTCCCGAACTACGGTCCGCTTATCGCCGCAGCCTGGAACGAAGCTATGAAATTGTCCGTATCGAGCAGAATCCCTGGTTCAACTTTCTCTATGGAGCCTTGACGGGAAATGAAATTGAATTGCAGCCCTCCATTGCTCACCTGCGGGACTGGCCTTTGGATTTGAGAGTATGGTCGTATCAAAACTCACATCGAGCTGATCTGGATACTCCCGACGGGTATGTTTCTTACAAAGCGGGAACGCGGACCTTTTCACCGCGCGAGACGGAGCCCATGCGTTGGGATCATTGGGCGATGCAGGCTGACGGTGGGACTGGAGGAAAAGATGTTGCGGATCCTTCCGGTTGGTTGCTTGCCTATTGGATGGGTAGATTTCACGGCTACATCACTGCCCCGAAGGACACTCCAGAATCCAATCCAGCCTACTCAGCGGTGGCTGATTCCAAGGGGAAACCAGGAGCGGCAGATTACGTGGGACCCAATCGTCCGCCGTCACATCTCTTCGATTAAAAGTAATTATTGCTTCTTGGGTAAAGGGGGTGGTGGGTTCCAAGCCGGCATTGAATTCAGAACTTGCTTCAACCGCTCTCGGGCACGGGCTGAATTCAGATCTTTCGGATTCAGTTGTTGTTTTTCCAATACATCTCCGGGAACGTGGTACATGCGTCCATCCATGTAGAGTTTGTAGACTTGATCCCGGGCAAATCGGCCCCTCTGCTTGGTGAAATTCCCCCATCGGGGGTCGTAATGACAAAACATGTAATCCCTTGGTTTACCTTTCTCACCCTTCAATTGTGGAAGAAAACTGATCCCATCACTTTGACTGGCTTGGGTGGGAGCATTGGCGATTTCGGACAGAGTAGAGAAGAAATCAGAGAAATCGATGAGGTCCCGATTGACCTTACCCGTTGGAGCGTGGCCAGGCCATGAGACAATGAACGGCACATGTGTTCCGGCATTCGGTGTGGTTCCTTTGCCGCCAGTAATAGATCGTCCATCTTTCATATCCGACGAAAGGCTTCGATGAGTCCCGTTATCCCCCGTAAACATTAGGATGGTATTTTCGCGAATTCCTGAATCCTTCAGAACCTGATCGATTTGCCCGACAATCTTGTCGGTATACCTAACCATGTCGGCAAAGAAGACATTGTTTTTTGTGTAGCGACCGGGTTGATTCCATTCCGGGGAATCCGGAGTGGCGACAAAGGGATCGTGCGTCAGCACCATGGGATAGTAGACAAAGAATGGCTGATCCTTATTCTGGCGAATGAAATCACAGATGAAATCGGCAAAGACTTGCGGCCCGTATTCACCTTTAAGTTTCGGAAGCAGTTTTCCGTTTTTCTCAATCAATGGATCTGCATAGCGTTCTCCTTTTCCTTTGCCCTGGGTGACTTGCCAAAGGCAGGATTCATGGAATCCCGCTTTCAGGGGAAGGGTTGGATCCTGGTTTCCCTGTGCGCCATGGTAGATGCCGTTCAACTGCCATTTGCCGGCAATACAGGTGCGGTAGCCGGCTTTCTGCATTACGTGCCCGAAGGTTTTTTCCTTCGGATTGAGATATCCGAACTCCTCGTAATTTCTGAAATTATATTTTCCGGTCATGATTTTTACCCGTGATGGGGTGCACAGGGGTTGCGAATAAGTATGTTCAAACCGAATCCCTTCCTGGGCAAGGCGGTCCAGATTGGGAGTCCGATAGGATTTACTGCCATTGCAACTCAGGCACTCATATCCCATATCATCGGCCATAATCAGTATGACATTCGGTTTCTCGATCTCGGCAGAGACAAGCCCGGGGAAAAGACCGATGAGCAGGGAAGGGAAGACAATGGACAAGAATCGTTTTTTCATGGGTATTCTATGAATGATAAGGAAACGGGAAATCCTAAGCTGTGGTTTCCTGTCCGTCAAATCGCATTCTAAAGAAGGATGATGAAAATGTTCTCAGGTTGGATAATTTTTTAATCGAAATCGAAATCGAAATCGAAATCGAAATCGAAATCGATTTCAATGGTGGATGCGATGACAATCACTTAATTTTGATTGATCATGACTTTGAATCGGATTTCATACTTGTTGGATCGGATCATTCCCTGTTCCAGACGGCTTTTAGAGGTGATTTTCTGGAGTTGCCTTGTTGTCGCTCCCCTGGAAGGCGAAGATTTGAAATCGCCGAATCTCCTGATCATTCAGACTGATGAACACAATTTCAGGACTTTAGGTTGTTATCGTGAAACCTTGCCGCCTGAGCAGGCTTACATGTGGGGACCGTCTGTCGTGACCACGCCCAACATCGATTGGATTGCTCATAACGGGGCGCTTTGCACGAGTTTCTATGCTACAACTCCGGTCTGTTCCTCCTCTCGGGCAGCTTTGGTTTCCGGGCGTTATCCACAGAACACGGATGTGGTTTCCAACAATATTCCAATGAACGGGGACATTGTTACCTTTGCAGAAATCCTGAGAAGGCAGGGCTATGCAAACGGTTATGCCGGCAAATGGCATCTGGATGGTGATGGAAAACCACAGTGGGCACCCAAGCGGAAATTTGGTTTTCAAGACAATCGATTTATGTTCAATCGAGGTCATTGGAAAAAACTGAAGTTAACATCCGAGGGGCCAAAGGTGGCGGGGTTCAACAATAAAGGTCAGCCCAATTATTCGGTGCAAGGAGCCGATGCTTCGAGTTTTACAACAGATTTTCTTACGGACCGAACCCTTGAGTTCATCAAGGGACATGCGAATAAACCTTTTTGTTACTGGGTCAGTTATCCCGATCCACATGGGCCGGATACCGTCAGAGCACCCTACGATTCCATGTTCAGCCATCAGAATTATCAGAAGCCTCGAACATTTGAGATAGGAGATTCGGTGATTCCGAAGTGGGCGAAACCGGGTAAGGGTGGATACAAAATGTCCAGTTATTACGGTATGGTAAAGTGTATCGATGATAATATCGGACGTCTGCTCACCCAACTGAAAGAACTTAAAATGATGGACCGGACCATCATTGTTTTCACCTCTGACCATGGGGACCTGAGAGGAGAGCATCATCAACAAAACAAGGGTATTCCGTATGAAGCCTCTGCAAAAATACCGTTTCTGATGTATTATCCTGGAAAGGTGCCGCCGGGAACGGTGGTGAATCAGGCGTTGAGTTGTGTGGATTTCATGCCGACAATTCTCACCATGATGGGCAAATCGCTTTCCGGCAAAGAAGAGGGCAGGGACGCTTCCACCTTGTTCGTCAGTCGACAGAAGGATCTCGAATGGGAGGATGTGGCTTTTTTACGTTCGACCGGAACAAAGGGAGGATGGATTTCCGCCGTTACTTCACAATACAAATTGATCTACTCCGCAGTGGAATCTCCATGGTTGTTTGATCTACAGAAGGATCCTGACGAATTAACCAACTTTGCAGATCATCCCGATTATAGACACATTGTTGCACGGTTGTCTCAGGCGATCCTCGATTATGGGAAGCACTATGATGATCCGTTTGTTCGAATCGAAAAGATCCGAAATGATCTGAAGAAGGCGGTTCACTGAATCTTCGAATTCTTCCGGTTGATTCACAGAGCCAGGTCTGTTTTTCAGTGAAAGTTGTTGTATGAGCGTCCCCGGAACTCAGTGGTTTGACCAAATCGAGAGATCGGAATTGCCAAATTGAAATCCTCATTTTTCATTCGATCCTATTCTGGCTGGTAGGGCTCGCTGAGGACAGCGAGCCGTTGGAAAGCTGAACTGCGAAAAGTAAAGCGGCACGCTGAGGACAGCGAGCCCTACCCGCATTCCCTTTGTATGAGTTTCAGGAGAGCAGTTTCAGGAGAAGTTCAGCGGTGAGGACACCCAGAAGGGTGCCGATCACATAACCCCAGATACCGATCAGAAGTCCCGGTAATACCAAGTGCGACCACCCTCTGGCGATCGCCATTGCCGCTGCTGATGGAGCACCTCCGAGGGTGGCGTTAACACTTAAAAGCAACTCCGAGAGGGGGAGCTTCAACCATCTGCCCAGTGAAAGTGTCACAATGAGGTTGGTGATGGCCATGATCAGGCAAAGGACAAACAGTAATGGAACGTTTTTGATGACTTCGATCAAGTCCGCCCTCAGGCCAAGGACAAAGAAAAACAGGTAAAGAAAATACATGCCGATTTCATCGGAACCCTGAATTCTTTCCATTTGGCGGCGGCATAGGGTCGCGGCTGTTACGGTGATCCCGGTCATCCAGAAAAAAACGTTTCCCAGAGTTGCATGAACTAAGCGTGACTCAAAATGGCTCTTGATCCATCCCGATGCCTCCATCGACAGGGCCGTGATCGTTCCCGCAACCGCCAAGGCTGCTGCCAGATCCTTCAAGCCGATTTCTTTCCGCTTCCAATGAGAAATGCCCGTTTCCTGTGCTGAATCAGTCTGCTTTCCGGCGTGATGTTTTTCTGAATACAGTTTCACAAGAAACGGATTTGCCGAAAGGACCAGAAGGCTTACAAACATTGCCGCCATGATGACATTGTCCGCAACGATCAACGGATTGACTAGTTCTGAGGGAATGTCGTAGGAATTCTTTACCGCAACGAAATTGACACTGCCTCCGGTATAGCTGCCCGTCATGATGCCAATGACTTCAGGGAGGTGTTCGATCTTTCCGTTCAGGAGCAAGGCTGCCAGTAAGGCGCCGATGAATGTGCCCAAAGCTGAGACGTGGAACGACTTCATCAACGAACCGGTTTCGCGGATGATCCGGCCCGCATCCGCTCTAAAAAGTAAAAGAGGAATGGCCAGCGGCACCAGGTAATTATCGATGAAGTCGTAGACCGGCGAATCGACAGGCATGATACCGGTATTCGACAGAGCCATTGCGCCGATCAGTATCAGAATCGGCCCCGTTATCCGCATTGCCCAGCGTTGGGTCTGTTCTAAATGAATGCTCAGGGCGACTCCCGCCACCATGACGGCCCACAACAGCCAGATACTATCTGGGGAAATCCAAGACATCCCTGATTCTTTACAGGAATCGGAAGATGTCAAAAAGATATTGGAAGGAGAACGGAGAAGCCTTCAGATTTCTTCCCAACTGGTGACCTGCCAGGATGCGCCTACATCCATAGTCTGTAGGTCCTCGTCGTAGTGAAATTGAAACTTTCCGTTCATTTGTACGGAACCCGTAATGCTGGCTCCGGTAAAATCGTAAGGATCCCTACCCCCCCCGCCATTCATCGTGAAGGCTGCATAGGGAGCATAAACGGTTCCCATGAACTTGGCGTTTCCACCCACCGAGAATTTCGTATTGGTTTTCAGACCCCAATATCTGAAACTGGAGGCTTGTACGGAATGGTTGGCCACTCCATTTCCTGAAATCTGCGTTGTGGATTCGCTTGTTCCCGACTCCTGCCCGACATAGAGGTCCAGCGAAGCCCCCGGTAATATTACAATCTGAGCACTGCCTGACATTTTGAAATTTCCCGCTACATGAAGAACCGCTTTACCGGTCACCAAAATCATGTCACTTCCTGAAGAAAAGGAGGAGAGTACATAATCTCCTGTGTCCATGGTGTAATCAAAATCCACATTCACTGTAGCGCTGGAATTGGATCCGGGAATGAAATATTTCTTTTTAATAGAAACCGTCGATGCCTGCGGGGTAGTGCCCCCCCCGGAAAAGGGAAGCTCTACATCGGGAAACGACAAATTCATGTCGTCCGTTGACCAGCCCGTCTGGATGCCGGAGTTACCGTTATTATGGAAATCCAAGCTGCCTGCGGCGCCATTTGGACCGACGGCGATACTGCCACCGGGGCCGGTAGAGACTTTACCGAAGATAGTGGCATTTCCGAGACTCAGAGAGTTGATTAATCCCGAATTGGTTGCCACGTCGCCTTTGTCACTTCTCTTATTAGGGTCATAAATTCCCCCGGGTCCGCTCATGGATGGTACAGATGAATTATAACTATCGGAAAGGATATTGTTTCCATTCAAATCAATGGTGCCTTTGGCAACCATGCCTTTCATGAACAAGGATTGACGGGAAGTTCCGCACCGGACCGATCGTGTCACGAGCCCATCCGAATAGGGAGTGGTAAAGGAAGCCTTTGAAACAATGATCGGTGGGGAACTGGGGTCGATTGATATCTCCAAAGTGGCATTGTCAAAGGTTCGGTTTTTTTTGTAATCTCCATTCTGACTAATTATCCAAGCGTCATTGCCTATTCCACCGATGCCGTTGACGTTGATATGTGTAATGGCTTCTTCGATTCCGGCTTCCACCAGTGGCAGTGCAATATTATAATACTGCGAGGAGACCACTGAACGGTGCTGATTCCTTACTAAGGTCAGGTAACTTGCAAGGATGATACCGAGAATGGCAGAAGTAAAAACAGTGACCAGTAATGTGCTCCCTGCATTGGATATTCGGATTGATCGTCGCATGATATCTCCTATTGATTTCGGATAACTATTTTTGCTGATTGAACACTTTCCGTATTTCGCTGCCCCATTACGTCGCGGACACATGTCCACTTCAATTGCACTAATTTGCACGTCGAGGCATCGGCTGTTGGGTACTGATTGTAAGTTCCACCGATCGGAGTACGCTGAAAAATTTGAAACTCCAGGGATTCGGCGCCTTCCAGAAGGATTTTATCAATTCCATCCTTCTTCCGTATTAATAGGTCGGCTACCGGATCGTATACGTACACCAAGTCCCCACCGTCCTTGTCCTCAAAAGTGAGACTGTAGACGGTATTTGTCTTTAGTCGTCTTACCTGGCGGATTTCATTGATCATGGTGTCCAGTGTTACCCGGCTCTGCATGTCCAATTCGACGTAATTCCAAACGGCGGCGTAGGTCCTGCCGGTATACCACATCATGGAGGCGACCAGTGAAAGGGCGATCCCTCCGATTAAGACGGCGATCATGAATTCCGACATGGTGAATCCATGTTGACCACCCAGAGCTCGACGGTGACTCTTTTTAATAGATGTATTTTTGAAGTCCACGGCTTGATACGAATGTTGTTGCTTCTCGGGTTCGCCCCTCACCTGCCTGTTTCCAAGTCAATTCGATGGTGACCTGTCTTAATTCGTTACTGTAGGATTCGGTGATGTTCGTTGAAGCATTGATTGTAATTTGGCCTCGGTACCAGACATTGTCGTTGTATGGACTGTTGGCTTCAAGATACGACAAGTCATAACTTTCGGGAAAGGGGATTTGTGAGTTGGTTCCTTCAATGGTGGGGTAATAGGCCTCTACGAAGAACTCTGGAATAAAGTTAGTATCATTGATCTGGTCCCAGTTGTATAGACGTATGGTTTCCAGTTTCTCAAGCATGATCTGAGTGGCTCTCAGATCTTCCCTTGCGGCCCGGATGATGGTCCAACCTGACGACAAACCGGTGTAGAGTGCGATATAGACGACGCCGAAAATCACTACCGCCACTAATGTTTCAATGATGGTAAAGGCATCCTCGTATTTCTGTCTTAATTCTGAGCTTTTAATCCTCATACCGATCAGTCTCTTCTAAATGCAATTGAGCACTAACCATACCAATTATGTTACTGAGAAAGCTAGAATGGATGTGAAAAATGAAGGGTCTACGAGAGGTGGGGCCTTATGGCTCTATTTCCATCCCTCTTGAAACAGGTGGAAGGTTGTAAGACCTTGATCAGGAAGTATGACGCACAAAGAAGACGGCAGCCTGGGAGCGGCGATTGAGCTTCAATTTGTCCAGAGTATTGCTGAAGTAATTCTTCACTGTCTTGTCGCTCAGACCCATATCGACAGCAATTTCCTTGTTGGTTTTCCCTTCTGCAACTAACGCCAACACACGTCTTTCCTGCTTGGCAAGCAGAGCCAGTCGCTCCTTGGGGGACTCTCCCGGCTTCTCCCTGATGATTGAAATGACGTCCGGGGTGATGGCGGGATCCAGGTAAGTAACCCCTTTGGCCACTTGCTTGATGGATGAAATCAAATTTTCGGATGAAATCTCCTTCAGAATAAATCCATCAGCTTCGGCCTGAAGAGATTCGGATACGAATTCCCAGTCTGCCATAGCAGTAAGCATGATCACTTTGATATCTTTGGATTGAGATTTAATTGCGCGGCAGGCTTCGTAGCCTTTTCCGTCTGGCAAGAGAATGTCCATTAAGACCATATCAGGATGCAGGCTCTGGGTAGCTTCAATTGCCGTGGAAACGGAGTTGGCTTCTCCGATGACTTCGATTTCCGGGGATTTGTTCAGTATGGTGCGAAGACCTATGCGTAGCATATCGTGATCGTCCACCAACAGTATCCGGATAGTTTGTTGACTCATGATATATCTTAAGAATCTGAATTATTCGGAATTCGTATTGTCAGCCGGACTCCCTTGCCCGATTCTGAATTGATTTCCAAACCTGCTCCCATTGATGCGATGCGGGTTTTCATATTTTGCAGTCCATACCCCGAGAGACCGGGTAATGATGGATCGAAACCGATCCCATTGTCCAGTATTTCAAGCATCGGTAATCCGTCGATTTTCTTGAGGCGGATTTCTTTTTGATCGGCTTTTGAATGTTGTATACAATTGATAACAGCCTCCCGAGTTATCTGCAAGAGTTGTACGGATTGAAAATCACTTAGGCCCGAAGCTGTCGCGGGATCGATTTCGACGCGGAATTTGAATTCTTCCTGTTCTTCCATACTCAGAAGTAGAGATTCTATTTCGGTTGGAAAATTATTATTCTGAAGGGCATGCAGATCCAAACCGGTGATTATATTGCGTATGCCCCGGATGGTCTTATTGAGTTGATCATTTGCCCGTTGAATTTTTTCACGGACTCCTCCCTGATCGGTCTCTGTAGGAATGCTTAATCTGCAGTCTTCCAATTGGAGTCCGACGGCAAAAATGGATTGAATGATTCCGTCATGGAGCTCTTTACCCAGAGATTTTTTGTCCTGAATGGCATCAAGAAGTTGCTGTTCGCATTTCCTAAATGCATCTTCCCGTTGTATTTGGTTGGTGATATGGCGGCCCAAGCCCTGGATTCTATCTGTTTCACCCTGAATGGAGATGGGTTGAAGAATTATTTCCCACGTGGTTTCTCTTTCTTCGGAGCTTTGGAGATTTACAACCAGGCGTTCCGGTTTTCCGGTTTGAACAACCCTGTCCATCGTCTCAGGATAGTCACTCGCAAAACTTTCGACCAGGAAAGTTTTAAATGAAGGGCTATTCCTTATTAAGTGGTCTTCACCTGATCGGGATTGCACCATGAGGTGCATCGATATGATTTTCAATTCAAGGTCATGGGTATAAAAAATGTCATAGGCTTCTTTGCATAGGTTTTCCAATTGTGTTTCAAGATTGGCCTCCTTGATCCCAGTGAGTTCTTTTCGCTTCTTCAGAGAGGTAGTCTTTAAAAGAAACAATACGATCACCATACTCAGAAAACTTGCTGAACCCGTTAGGAACCCGATTAAGAAGCGGCTTTTTTTCGGAGGAGAAACAAATGATAAAGTAATGAACTCCTCAGATGGAACATGTATGTTGAACCCGGCGTGCTTCATTTCAGAATCAAGGGAGAGGTTTTGGCAGACTCCTGTTAACTGCAAATGACTGCCTGTGGTCCATTTTCTATAGGACTCATTTCCTTCAGGCCAAGGGTATGAAGCCGAGAATAAGAATTCTCCAGCTCTAAGCTGCAGTTGTATTTCCATGGTTGAAGTATCTGCATCGACGTATATAAGTTCTTTTTTCACCGGTTGAAGGAGCGTTGGATTCAAGCGAACCAGTAGATTTCCGTAGGTGCCGGAAGCAGCCTGTTGTCCGGTTACCAATATTGAGGGAGGAAGATCTCCTCTGCCGATCTTAATACATTGGGATTCCTGCAGAAGGTAACCCATTCGGGATCTTTTTAGAAACCCTACTGTCTTTACAAGGTCTCCCGGTGAAAAAGTTTGGGGATGACGCTTTAGAACCTGAATCGCCTGGAAATCGGTTTGAACGAAAAAATAACCGGGTCGGTCAGCGGTCACGGTTCCCTGTATATGAATCCGATGCCCTTCTGAATTCAAGGGTTGGGATAGACTCAACTCATCCAATGGGATCGGAGATCGACTGAACGGATCCTCAAATGTGCCACTAATAATAAATAGCTCACTCTTATCGGAAACTCGGATTCTGAATCCGGAACTATCCGGTTTCCACGTTTCATCGATTGTAGGAATTCCATGGATTGTCACACGCCGATCCACATAATCGGATTCCTTGACAGGGTCTGTTGATGGCCAGGAGGCCCGCACTCTGGAATTGCCATCGGCGATGATGACTTCAATATTTCCCAATCGTCCGTGCATTCGCTGGATGATTCCACTGGTTTCGACATAGCGGGATTGTCCTCCTCCACTTGAAATGGAAGCTATTGTTTTTTTCGAAGGAGGAGGTAAGCTTGTTCGGCCTGTTTTGACTATGTTAACCGGTTGAATGAAAGGGGAATGGCTGGTCTGTGCCGTTCTTGCTTCTATGTCGACTTGGTCGCCTTTTTGGAACAGGTCATCAAAATAATCGACAAAAATTCCGGCGGTTTCATCTTGAACGAAAAAGAGTCGGTTGGCTGGCTGGTAAAGGGTGACGACACCTTGAATTCGTGCTGTTTTTCCTGAGGCTGCTTCATCTGAAGTTTGGGAATCCCGTCCGCGGTCTGTGCCTTTAATTTCACGGGTCCAGATAAGCACAAACCTATGACAATCGATTGTGCCCCGTATACAAAGATCCTGTGAAGATCCAATTTCATGTTTTTGAAACGGATTTGAATCTACTTTGATTTCATGACCCAGACACCATCCCATTGACCCTTTGGAGGGTTCCTTTTCAACAATTCACAACGTTTTACGTAGACTTTGGAACAAGTGTCGTCCGGGTTGAGTTTCAATCCTTCTTTGAACATTTTGATAGCTTGATCCCATTTTGCCTGTTTGTAATATACCATCCCGTTATTGAAATTCCCCAGGACTTCAATGACATTAGGGAAGCTCTCATCGTCGTGGTAATCCAGGACTTCATGGACATTCACAGGTGTGGTTTTGCCTTTGACAATGACACGGTCAATTTCGCGTGTGCGGTAGGTCGCCTTCAGGCTTTTGAAAGTTAGATCACTGATCAGAATATGAGCGCCGTATTGTTTACATGCGCTTTCGAGACGTGCAGACAAATTGACTCCATCTCCGATCACTGTGTAGTTCATCCGTTTTGGAGAACCGATGTTTCCGGATAAGACGGTATCGGAATTAAGACCGATGCTGTGGTCGATCACACGTTTCCCTTCGTCCACACGTCTTTTATTATAATCCACAAGTTGCCGCATCATTTCAATGGCGGCACGCATTCCGCAGTCCGGATGATCCGCGTTGGCAATCGGCATTCCGAAAATCGCCATGATGGCGTCGCCGATGAATTTATCCAGCATACCGCTTTCGTTCTGAATGCAGTCCACCATGATGGTGAAGTATTCATTCAGAAGACTGACGGTTCCTTTAGCCCCGAGTTCTTCGGTCAAAGTTGTAAAACTGCGAATATCGGAAAACAACACTGTTGCAACACCGGTCTGACCTCCCAGGTTGGTTTCTCCCATCACTTTGTCGACCAGATCGGCGTCCATGTATCGTGCCATGGTGGACTTCATGCGTTTTTCAGAGCTGATGTCCTCGATCATGACCAGAAACCCGAGTTTCTGTCCTTTACTGCTGACCAGTGGGTGAAAGCTGGCATTGACGGATCGTTTTTCTCCTCCGAATTCCAACCCGACATCGAAGGCCAGTTCCACCTCTCCTCCTTTTTCGACGGCTTCCAGTTTCTCGATGATCCAGGCATTTTGCCCGGTGAAGAATTCATTCGCTTTTTTCTGAAGGATGTCATCCGGAGTCGACACTTTTGTGATCCGGTAACCAGAGGCATTGCAGGTTACGATCTCTCCATCCTCATTGATCGTGATCACACCATTGGACATACTTTCCAGAACACTTTCATTGTAGTTTTTGATGTTCTGTATGTCGTCGAACAGTTTCGCATTTTCGATGGCAATTGAGATCTGAGAAGTAAAAGCCGTCAACCTCTTCTCGTCTTCGTTGGTGAAGGGCCCTCCACGCTTATTGAGAACCTGAGTGACACCGATTACCTTACCCGCTTTATTCGCCACCGGGATGCACAGCATGGAGCGGGTGAAGAAGCCGGTTTTTCGATCAAAGGCAGGATTGAATCTCAGGTCGGCATAGGCGTGAGGGATGTTGATCGTTTTTGCCGTTGTGAAGACGGTTCCGGCGATGCCTACATGATTGGGTAGACGAATCTGGGTTTTTCCCAGACCTTCTCCCACTTCGGTGTAGAGTTGCTTGGCTTTTTCGTCGTTGATGAAAAGCGTAGAACGCTCGGCGTCGAGCATTTTGGTGATGGTCTTGATGATTTTCTGGAGCAGGGGACCCAGTTGCAGTTCGGAGGAAACGTGTGAAACAACATCCAGGAACTCCAGTTCCTGTTTCCGGGTTGCCTCCATCCGTTCCACCATCAGATTGCTTTGAATCGCGAATGCAGCCTGTTCAGTCATGGCCTCCAGCAAAGCGAGATCAACTTCTGTGAATCTACCTTCCAGCTTGTTCAGGATTTGAGAAACACCTAGAATTTCTCCGGTCGTGGATTTTAAGGGGGCACAGAGAATGCCTGCGGTTTTGAATCCCGTTCTTTCGTCTACCTCCCGGTTGAAGCGTTTGTCTTTGTATGCCTCATGTATGATCGTCCCTTCCTGCTTGGTGAACACCCATCCAGCGATGCCTGAGGAATTTAAAATCCTGATTTCCCGTCTGATCTGCCCTTGAGCCACTCGGGAATAAAGTTCCCCGGTTTGGGAATCATTGAGTAAAATTGTTCCCCGTTCCGCCCCGATAGTGGTCGTGGTGATATTGACCAGAATCTCCAAGGCTTCATCCAACGTTTTTGATGAGGCCATTTCATTGGTGACCTTCAACAGCATTTGGGCAAACTTCAGAGTTCGCGTGAACTGCTTGTTCTGATTGGATCGCTTCGATCTGGTTTTTCGTTCAGCCATGGATGTGCTTAATCTCAGTCATCAAGATTGTTTTCCGGCTATCAGGGGTTGGTTTTTATCCAGAAGATTCCTGAGTTCATTAATGGTCTGTTGCAGATGCTTGGCTTCGAGCTGTGAATTCGCGAAGGTTTTCTGTGTTTTGATATCCGTCTGAATTCTTTGTTTTTCCAGTTCATCTCTCAGCTTATTGATGGCCAGTTTGAATTGCTTGATTTCTCCCTCCGTGTCAGCCAAAACCTTTTGGCTTTTCTGCTGGGCGTCGAACCTGATTTTCTCCAGTTCATCTCGAAGAGTATTCGCGGTCTCCTTTAACTGGATAATTTCATTGTTGGCGTCCACCACCGATTGCTGAATGCGTAATTCTACACCGATTCGGGATTTTTCCAATTCATCTCTAAGGGAGTTGATGGCTTTTTTCAACTGGTTGTTTTCCTGACTCAAGGTGGCCAGAGCTGCCTGAATGCGATCTTCCTCCGCGACGCGGAACTGCTCCAGGTTCATCCTCAGTGAGTCGATGGTTTTCTTCAGTTGCTTGATCTCAGCAACCCCTTCCATCACCGCTTTCTGAACCGTTTGTTCTTCGCGGAACCGGAATCGTTCCATCTGGTCCCTGAGACTGCGGATCGTGTCCTTCAAATGGAGATTGTCTTTCTCCAGTTTGTTGACTTCCACACGTTCCATTTCCATAATTTTGAGTCTTCTGCTATATGAGGAAACTGAATGGGCCGTATCCACCAAGTTTATTGTCTGAACTTCGCGTTGATTATTAAGGTTTTCTTTAAATTCTTGCCATAAAAATCGCTCTGTTCAGTGATCCTTACCTTGAGTATGAAGGATTCGTAATCATTGTGAAATCCTGTTGCATTAAAGACATTTACGAACCATCGGGCCATAAAAGAATTGAAATTAGGCGGGTTTTATTGTATAAACCATGTCTTGTTCCGGGCATGGATCGACTATGGCAAGGCCCACGTTGAATAACAGGAAGCGCTCTGGTTACGACGTAACCGGTTGCGTAAACTAAAAAAACGTCGAATGTATCAAGGATGCAGGTCGGGTTCTGTTTAATGCGCTTTTTCCACGGGCGTCCTTCAAATTCCTGAATGACGCCTTTGATTATTGCCATTCCCTCTATCATGGGAAACTCCCCGATTATCATGCGGCTGAAACACCCTATCATGATTACCAACATGTGATGGACGTCACCTTGGCGACGATGCGGTTGATTGACGGTTACGAGAAATCCCGCGATGGGGCTTCCTCACTTGGACAGCGAAGGGTCACATTGACCGTTCTTTCCGCATTGTTTCATGATTCAGGTTATATTCGTCATCGGCAGGATAAAGTGCATAAGAATGGAGCCGAATATACCAAAACACATGTGACTCGCAGCACCCAGTACTTGAAGCAGTATCTTCTGGGAACCCGTTTGGAGGAAAACATTCCATTCGTCACCCGTCTGATTCACTACACGGGTTATGAGATCCCGCTGGATAAGATTGAATTCGATGATCCTGATGACAATCGAGTGGGTTGGATGTTGGGTACCGCAGATTTGATCGCCCAAATGTCGGACCGGATGTATCTGGAGAAGTGCCGGGATTACCTTTTTTTAGAATTTGAACTGGGAGGCGTTCTCACCAGAACGAATCCGGATGGGGAACAGGAAGTCGTTTATTCTTCCTCCGACGAATTGCTGGCTGCGACTCCCGATTTCATTCGAAATACGGTGGAGAATCGTTTGAAAAAATCATTCCACAAGGTCTATTCTTACGCCGCTGCCCACTTCAATGGTCCCAATCTTTACATGGAGGCCCTTGAAAAAAATTGTAATTTCCTGGAAAACTTGGTGGCAAAGGATCAACTGCACCTGCTCAGACGGAATTCTCCCCGGGGGACCGTTTAACCAATTCCATATCCTATCTGGATTGTGGTTCAATCACGGTCAGTAGGGTGCGATTAAAAGTGCGGGGATATAGGCACTGAACTCAGTAAAATGGCTGAATCGAGGGATCAGATTTACCAACTTGAAATTCCGTTCAAGTGTGGCTTCAGCACCCGTTCGAGCCTATGGATACCGAATAAAACTGAAGGGAGGGAGAGCGTCCCCGCGAGCCGAAAAATAGGTAGCCAGAAAAGTAGGTAGCCAGAAAAGTAGCCACTCCTGTTTGTCATCCTTTCCAGGTATGAAGGAATCCATGAATGGCTCGCGAGGACGCTCTCTCTCTCCTCACTTTTGATCGCAGCCCGGGCAGTAAGTTCTCACTCTTGAATATTGCCAAGTCAGTGATTTCGGTTCAGAGTCACCGCAATGTCTCCCTATCTTTCAGAACTCATCGGTACGGCGATACTGATTCTTCTCGGTAACGGGGTTGTCGCCAATGTCCTTCTGTCCAGAACTGCGGGTAATCAATCCGGTTGGATCGTCATTACAGCCGGGTGGGGTTTGGCCGTTGCCCTGGCCGTCTACTCGGTAGGAAGAATCGGAGGTGCCCATCTGAATCCTGCGGTTACGGTGGGCTTGGCTTCCATTGGAGAATTCTCATGGGGGCTTGTTCCCGGGTATATCGCCTGTCAGCTGATTGGAGCGATAGTGGGAGCTTGCCTGGTCTGGGTGACTTATTATCCACATTGGAATATCACGGAAGAGGCTTCGCTGAAACGTTCCTGTTTCTGTACTGCGCCGGCAATCAGGCATAAGGGGGCTAATGTTATTACCGAAATTGTAGGGACAGCGATGCTCGTCTTTGGAGTGCTTGCCATCGGTGCCAACGCCAGCGAAGTGGGAGGAGAGTCCCAGGTGGGAGATCTTGCTTCTGCATTCAGTTCCGGATTTGCTCCTCTATTGGTAGGATTGCTGGTGTTTTCAATTGGCTTATCCCTGGGAGGCCCAACCGGATATGCCATTAATCCGGCCAGGGACCTTGGTCCTCGAATTGCTCATGCGTTTCTGCCCATCCCGGGAAAAGGAGATTCCGACTGGAATTACAGTTGGATCCCAGTGGTCGGCCCAATCCTTGGCGGCGTCTTAGGGGCTGTGTTTTTCAGAATTGCCGGATTCTGAGTTCAATGATTCTCCTTTACTTTACCTGTCAGGGAGTTTAAATTGTCTACTTTTAACAGCAACATACCTGAAGGGTTTTAAAATGCTGACTATTCCCGGAAATCAAAGCTCAGATTTTTGCGATGGTGTTTCACGAAGGAATTTCCTTCGGATCGGGGCTTTAGGTCTAGGGGGGGTATCATTGGCGGATTTGTTCTGCGCACAGGCTCAGGCGGGCCATCGTCTGCCGCACAAGTCCATCATCATGATTTTTCTTCCCGGTGGGCCACCCCATCAGGACATGTTCGATATCAAAACGGACGCGCCCGTTGAGATCAGGGGAGAATTCAATCCAATTTCCACCAATGTCCCAGGCATCCAAATCGGCGAGATGTTTCCACGGCTGGCTGGAATGATGGACAAGTTCACTGTGATCCGTTCCATGGTGGGAGCGATTGATTCTCATTGGTCTTTGCAATGTTTATCAGGTAGAAGCCCTCGTGAGAAAGTGCCCGGTGGCTGGCCGTCTATGGGAGCCGTCCTTTCCAAACTGAATGGGCCCGCGGATCCCGCTGTTCCGCCTTTTGTAGGCTTAGCTCCAAAAATGGGGCATGTGCCTTGGTCTGATCCCGGTAAACCTGGTTTTCTCGGTCCTTCCCATGGCCCCTTCAATCCCAATGGAGCAGGTAAGGACGATATGATTCTGGAGGGGATCAGTCTGGATAGGCTCCAGGACCGAAAAGGACTCCTGGACAGTTTTGACCGGTTTCGGCGTAAGGCGGATATTTCCGGGCTTATGGAAGGCATGGACACTTTCAGCCAGCAGGCTTTCGGAGTATTGACATCCAGCAAGCTGGCGGATGCCCTCGATATCGAGAAAGAAGATCCGAAACTGCGGGATCGATATGGCAGGGGAAGTGCCAATCTGCAGTCGGATGGAGGGCCCAAATTGCTGGACCAATTCCTGATGGCCCGGCGATTGGTGGAAGCCGGTGTGCGCTGTGTGACTTTGGCCTTCAGCCGTTGGGATTGGCATGGAAACAATTTCAAACGTGGACGTGAAGATATGCCCATGTTGGATCAGGGGATCACTGCTTTGGTCGAGGATTTACATCAACGCGGTCTCGAAAAGGACGTGACCGTCATCACTTGGGGGGAATTCGGAAGAACACCCAAGATTAATTCCAATGCCGGACGGGATCATTGGCCTCGGGTATCATGTGCACTTCTTGCGGGTGGAGGGATGAACCACGGTCAGGTCATCGGCTCCACCGATCGATTAGGAGGAGAAGCGGAAGACCGTCCGGTACATTTTCAGGAAGTGTTTGCATCCCTGTATCGCAGTATGGGAATTGATGCAAATCGGACCACCGTCAACGACTTGAACGGTCGGCCTCGTTATCTGGTCGAGAACCATTACAAGCCCCTGCCGGAATTAGGGTGAGACAGTGCTTGCTGGTTCAATCCATTAGGTGCCAGGCCTTCCCCAACCCAGTCGAAACGATCCTTTTCCCCGCGAAGCGGGAAGAAACCCAGTAAGTGCTGCCATGGCAAATTAGCTGACATTGACATCAGGATAAAAACAACTCTTTCCGTTCCCCTCTCCTGTCCTCTGTAGCTTCGTTTTCCAGTTCAGCATTCAAGACTTTTAAAGTAATCGCAGATGGGGCTGGGTACCGAAGTGAATCTCAAGGTTACGCAGCCATCGTTGTCAGGATCGGCTTGAATGACCTTGGCGTAGATATGTTCATTGCTCAGGGCGGGATCGGCATGAGTCAACTGTAGGCGGATATTGGACAAGACAGGTGTCATTGGGTCAATCCGCGCTTTGGAGTATTTCTTTGAAAAAGGAATGGAAATCACCAAAAAAGGCGGGCAACTTGCTTTTATAAACACCAATAAATTTTTCCCCATTGAATAGCTTTCTTAAAATTATCAATTGTTTTGAATCCTGATCCACCGATTTTCCGTCCAGAACGATATAAAGAATGGCCAGTTCCTTTTTCAGTGGAACCGCATCATCCTGCGTTTTCTTAATACTGACCAGCCATGGATCTTTCATTTCAACGACATCGTAAATGGTGATCGGTTTTTTGGCTCCCTTCGGTTCCACTACCATCTCCTGGTTGATGGTGGCCATGGATTCGATTTTGTTGTAAACACTTTCTGATATGAGAATCTGCCCTCCCACGGTGTAGGTTTCGATGCGTGAAGCCATGTTCACTTCACGTCCCACCACCCCGTACTTGGCACGTTTTTCAGATCCGATATTACCGACGACCACTTCACCGGTATTGATGCCGATTCCCATTTCCACTTCGGGAAAACCGAGTTCAAAATTACGGCGATTGACCTCCTCCATCGCGTTCTGCATTTCCAGGGCGCAGGCCACCGCCCGTTCGGCGTGATTCGATTTCCAGATGGGAGCGCCGAACACGACCAGAATTGCGTCGCCGATAAACTCGTCGATCGTGCCTTCGTATTTGATAATGACATCGGTCATGACGCCGAGGTAGTTATTCAGTAGGCTGACCACCTGTTCGGGGTGAAGCGTTTCCGAT
>DUCD01000483.1:50313-51848 GCA_012959985.1 Verrucomicrobiales bacterium
GCGCGGAGAACCCCCGGAGGTCGGTCATGAGAACTGTGATTTCCCTGCGCTCACCGCCCACCTTGAGACCATCTGGAGACTCAAGAATGTTTTCCACCACTTCATCGGTCAGGTAGCGTCCGAACACTTTTCTAATAAATTGGTTTCGAACCTCAAGATCCTTCAGTGCGGATTCCAGTCGACGATAAGCTTCGTTTCTTTCCAGCAGATTAATATAGCCCATAGAGTGATACCGGATTCGGGCAACCAGTTCGATGCGGTCGGGAAGTTTGACCAGATAGTCGTTGGCCCCGGCAGCAAAGCCCTCTGCCTTTACTTTTGGATCCTCTTTGGTGGACAGGACTATGAGCGGAATATTTTTAAACTCTTCTGAATTTCGAAAAGCTTTCACCAACTCCATTCCGTCCATCTGCGGCATGACCAGATCCTGCAGGATCACGGTGGGGGTAAATTCCTTGACGACCTCCATGGCTCGCGTCGGATCCTGCAGATACTGATAGAGGATATCCTCATCAGGAAGCAGCATGCGCCGCACGGCCTCACCAATCATCGGTTGATCGTCGATCAGCAGCACTTTGAACTGATGCTCGGGAAGGGGACTGTTTTCCTTTTTAGCCATAATAAATTAATCAGGAGGTGGACGTCGACATACAATTGCGAATGGCAGGGCCAATCTGATTCAGGAGGTGGACGCCGACATACAATTGCGAATGGCAGGGCCAATCTGATTCAGGGGGAGGATTTCAGAAACCGCATTGAGTTCGACCGCCGCTTTGGGCATTCCGTAAACGATGCAGGACTCCTGGTTCTGGGCTATCGTATGTTGTCCATGGTTTTTGAGTGAGAGCAGACCTTCGGCACCATCTGCTCCCATGCCCGTCAGCAGCACCCCGGTTACCTCTCCCACGGGAAGTGATGCCAGGCTATGAAAAAATACATTCACTGACGGACGGTATGCGATGGAAGCAGGTTCCGGATCATAAATGAATCGGCGGTAGGAATTCAGCCGCAAATGTGCGATGGAGTCTGCCAGATAAACTTTACCCGCTTCAGGGGTGCCGTTGTTCGCGGCCATTTCAACCGAGTGTTGAGTGGCTTGGTTCAACCATTCCGAGTAACCGGTTGCAAATTCGGCATCGATGTGTTGAATCAGGACGATGGCTGCATTGGGCAGTGTTTCAATGGAATTCAAGATCAAGGCGACGGCCTGAGGCCCGCCGGTGGATGCGCCTATTGCTATTATGTGGGGCAGAGATTCCGATACATCCTTTGGCGTGGATCCGAATTGGAAGGTAACGGGTTGCGTCACCTTTTTTCCTATGAGTTGAGCAATGGCATCAATTTTCTGAAGTAGATTTTTCGATTCGGAGCACAATCCACCATTGGCCATGATAGGAGTTTTGGTTGCGTCCAGAGCGCCATATCCCATTGCGTCATAGACCAGAGACGTGTTTGCACTGACCGATGCAGTGACTATCAGGATGGCACAGGGAGATTCCTCCATGATCCGCCGTGAGGCTTCAACACCGTTCATG
>DUCD01000483.1:51858-57078 GCA_012959985.1 Verrucomicrobiales bacterium
GATTTCAAAATTTCCGATGCTTGCCAACCATCTGTTCCCGGCAAACTCATATCCATGAGAATCAAATCCGGCAATGATTCCTTGCATTTTTGAACGGCTCCTTCGCCGTCCGCTGCCGTCCAGATGATTTCATGTTCTTCGAACCTACCGACAACTCGCCGAAGACACTCCACGGCCATCCTGAGATCATTTACAATGGCAATTTTCATTCAATAAGGAGGGGCACACAAACCGCTCATCCAATCAGTTCTGTAATTGCATTCAGATAGGACTCATCATGAAAACTGCTCTTGGTCAAGTAGTAATCGGCTCCGGCATCCATGCCCTGGAGTTTGTCTTCCTCACGATCCTTGTAAGAAACAATGATGACCGGCAATTGCTTCAGATGTTCTTCCGATCGGATTTTCTGAAGCAACTCGATCCCTGTCATTCTAGGCATATCCACATCGGTGACGACGAGATCGTATTCTCCGAGGCGAAGCGCATTCCAACCTTCGACCCCGTCCATGGCCAGATCAACCCGATAGCCTCTGGTTTCCAGTAATTGTCTCTGGAGTTCACGCACCGTAATCGAGTCATCGACAACCAGAACTGTCTTGAACTTTTCTGCGGCGGGGCCACTTGATTGAGAACCGGAGGGAACTCTTCTCAGCCTTCCCGTTGTCAATAGGTTTTCAATGGATCGGACCAAATCATCTACATCAAGGATCAGCACCGGTTCTCCGTCCTCACCGATAGCGGCGGCACTGATGTCCGGCGCCTGGCCGAGTCTGGGATCAAGGGGGCGCACAACCAGATCCTCTTCTCCGAGAAATCGATCAACGGTCAACCCATAAAGGTGGGTGTGATCGCTGAGAATGATGACAGGGGAATCACCGGATGAAATTTCGGGAAAGGGTAATTCGAGCACTTGCCATGCAGGGATCAGTCCGACATTCTTTTGATCCCATTTGAAAAACTGTCTTCCTTCCGCTGAAAGGATTTCATTTGCTGTCAGTTTTACGGCATGTACCGTCCTGGAAAGTGGCACCGCATAGACTTCACCACTTATTTCAACGAGGAGGGAACGCATGACTGACCGGCTGACCGGTAACTGCAAATGAAAGGTGGTTCCCAACCCTGCCTGTGTGGTGATCTGGGTTTTTCCTCCCAGCTTTTGTACCATTGTCTGAACCACATCCAGACCGACACCCCGGCCTGAAATGTCGGTGACCTTGTCTGCTGTGGAAAATGACGGGAGAAACAGAAACTCCAACAGTTCATGATCGCGCATGGTGGCCACCATTTCCGCTGCAGCCAGATTGCGTTCAAGAATTTTGTTTTTCAGGTCATTCAGATCAATACCTCTCCCGTCATCAGAGAGGGTGATTCGAAGCATGCCGCTCTGGTGTGCGGCCTGAATTTTCAGTGATCCCTTTTCCGGTTTTCCGGCTGCCTTACGTTCCTCACCCGTCTCTAGCCCATGATCCAACGCATTGCGAACCATGTGGTTGATGGGAGCATCCAGCTTTTCCAGAGTATCCCGATCGACGGGAGTTTCTTTACCACGGATAGAAAACTCCACCATTTTTCCGAGTTGACGGCTGATATCCCTTACCATTCTTGGATAGGCGGTCAAGCCATCACCAAACGGTCTCATTCGAGTTGCCAAGACCTGATGGTACAATTGATCGGAAATTAAAGAAGTTCGACGGTGGTAATCTTCCAAGTGTGATAGCCGGCTGAAAAATTCCTTTTTAAGAGAATCCAATGCTCTGAAAACTTGCGTCATGGAGGATTGTATTCCTTTTGAATCGGCTGACTCCTCCGTCCGCTCCCTCAAATCCTCAATGGTGGACTCCAAAGCATTTTGATGCGATTTCAGTTGAATGAGAGAATTGAAGATCGGTTCAAGCCGTTTTGCCTCCACCAGTGATTCTGCACCCAGTTCCATCAAGCGATTCAAATTTTCGCCGGTAATTCGGATCGAGGATTTTTCACCCTGATGTCGGGAACTACTAGAGGTGTCGGGGAGGAGGGAGGGTTGATTACTTTTCTCACGGTCTGCGCGATGAGCGGTGGAATCTTTGGATTGTTCCGTGGCTTTGCCTGGGGGCGAGTTTTCTTTAGCCTCAGAGTGTAAAGGTGGCAGTGGTTCTGAAACCATTTCGAGAGATTCCGAGGCAGGGATGATCGGGAGGGGGTCGGTTTCGGGATTTTTAGTTTTATTGGATGATTTGACCGATTCCAGTTGCTCTATCAGTTTCTGTATTTCAGTGGATTGTTCTTTTGTCCATTTTTCCAATTCCTTTTCTGGTGTTTCAGAAAGGGCCTTCAGGAGATCCACTCCCTTGAGCAGAATATCGATATCTTCATTTGAAAGTGTCGTTTCCTTGTTTTGGACGGCCACAAAACCATCTTCCATTGAATGTGCGATTTGTACCGCTGCCTCGATATTGACGATTCTTGCCGCTCCTTTGATGGAATGAGCGGCTCTCATCAGCTCATCAATGCTGTCCATCGTCGATGGATTGGACTCCAGTTCCAGCAGACCCTGAGTCAGAGTTTGCAAATGGGTCTCCGCTTCCATCAGGAAGAGATCCATCATTGAAAACTGACTTAGGTCATCGCTCATTGGGCAGTGACTTTTCGGAGGTGATGAAAGACAAGTTCCTCATCGAGGAGTTCGACGGATTTTTCATCAATTTCGATCAACCCCCTACAGAAGGCTTTGGGCGATTTGGAAACTGTGGCGGGTGCGGGTTGAATTTTATCCTGAGAGAAGCGAACGACATCATGAATATCATCCGCCGTAAAAACCCAACTTCCCTCGTTGCCCTCCATGCAGATCATGCGAGGTTGTCCACTTGCTTTCTCTGCAGAATGGTCTGAATTGTTGGAATAGGTTCCAATATCAAGCAGACCCTTCATCGAAAAGCACAATCGTAAACGACCTCGAATCCCGGCCATACCCAGAAATACCTTTCCAGTTAAATGCGGAACTTTGTGAATGGGGCTGACATCGTGGATCTCATTAATGAATTGTGAGGAGATGGCCAACCATTCACCGGATACCTTGAAGACAACCGCCGACTGATCGAATTTTTCTTTTTGCTCGGGCACTGTCGCCAGAACGCGACTCCAATCCTCCAGATAGGCTGGGTTGCCTTTACGCTGGAACAATACGCGGCCTGCGTCTGCAAAGATGTGACAATTGTGGCAATGGATGAACTCCTTCAATTCAAAGCAGGTGTTATCCCCATGAACCCCAATCTTTTTCCAGCACTCTGAAGGCCGTTCCCGAGGTGGTTTCTCGGTTGTCAGTGCTGTCGTTGGTTGAGGTTTCTTGCTCATTCTAGTCCAGGCAATAAAATGATCGGTTTCAGGTGGAATGTTTTTCAGGCACTCCTCGTATTATTAATGGTTCCAAGGCGTTTTCTCCAGTCGGAAGCTTTTTCAGAATTATTCTGTTCTTCAGCCAACAAAGCAAGATGAGCCATGGATTCGGTATGAACTGGATTTAGATAAATGGCCTTTTTGAATGAACGCTCGGCTTCACGGTCTTTGTTTTTTCCGAGGTAAACCAATCCAAGCATATAAAGCAATTCCCATTCGGATCCGCAGGTCTGCAATCTTTTCAGGCAAAGCGTTTCAGCAGAGTCCAGATCACCCCTATCGGCAAGAGATCGGATTTGTTGAAGGGTTTGCGGTTCAGAATCATCATTGTGTCGGGACCCTTCCTTCACGTTTACCGGTGCTTTCGAAAGTGCATTTTTTCGATGTTTACCTGTCCTGATTTCCCGATGATCTGTCTTTAGTTTTTCCGTGTCATTTGTTCTTTGAACAGCAAAAGATCCCGGATGAGGAACCGCTTGGAAACGGGTGGCTATCCATGGGGCCACTTCAGCATGGCCAACGAACAAGAATCCATCCCCTTTCAACAGGCGGAAAATATGTTCCATCAAATTGGAACGTGCAGCGTCGGTGAGATAAATCATGAGATTCCGACAGAAAATTATATCGTATGTAGCTCGCCCTGCCAGAAAATCGATATGAATGGGATTGCCCTGTTGGAAGGACACACAGGATCTCACCTCCGGTCGGATCTGAAAAGTCTCCTGGATCTCAGAAAAATACTTTTTCATGTCATGTCCCAATTCGTTTCGAAATGAAAAGGATCGGTAGGCATAATGATCGATTGATTGGATCAATGCACGACTGATATCCACGGCGTCAATTTGAAAATCATTTGAAGTGAATCCTGCTTCGAGCAGTGTCATGGCAATCGAAAATGGCTCTTCACCGCGTGCACAGGGCACGCTCAGAATCCGAAGTGAGGAATCAGGGGTTGTCCTCTTCTTCTCAATGACCTTTTCTCTTAAACAAAAAAATGCGTTCTCATCCCTGAAAAACCAACTTTCCGGAATGACGACTTCATCGATCAATGATTGGATAAAATCTTCATCTTGAACCGGATGAGAGTAAGGGTCGGGTGAAAGGGTATCGTTGTTTTCGGGGGTGAGTTTTACCAGAGCTTCTTCCACGCAACCTTGACTGAGCCTTGAACAGTCCATGCCCGTTCGTTCTTCCAACAGTTCCTTTATGTCCTCAATTGTTTTCAAGCAGCGACTGGAGGGTTGATTGATCAAAGAGGATTTCCTTATGTGAGTCGGGGATTAATTGGTTGATTTGGACAAGTTGCACCATTTTACCTTTTCGGATAATAACATCTCCCTGCCAGGTCGTCTCCTTCAGTTCCAATCCCGGAGGGTTGATCTCCTCATCCTTTACCTCATGGACAGTGACGACATCTTCAGCCAATAGACCGATCAATCCATCTTTCTGTGAAAACTCTTTTCCATTGACCAGGATGATTCGGTCCGAAAGCGATTCGCTAACCGGGCGATTGAGGATCAGTGCCGGCAGATCAATGACCGGAACGGGGCGATTGGAATAGTTCAATAATCCTCGAATCCAGGAATCCGATTGCGGCATAGGTCGGAGAGGGACGAGTGGGATGATTCTCTCTACCTGCCGGCAGGTTACCGCATAGGTCTCATCGCCAATTTTAAAATACAAGCAGAGCATTTATTTAAGAACTGTTCAGGGTAGCGCTGTCCCAGGACACCGTTCATGAATGATATTTTCCGTATTCCACTAGGTTGTGCCCTGATCGTCCGCCGTTTTGAATCGGGCAATTTCCTGCCTCAGGTCTCCCACCGATTTGTTTAGATCAGTGGT
>DUCD01000484.1:0-5088 GCA_012959985.1 Verrucomicrobiales bacterium
GAAAGCCGCGAAAGCGTTGACGGAACTGTCAGAACTAAGAGAGAACGAAACAAAAACTCGCGAGATATTAGCAAATCGATTACGAAACGAAGCGGATCAGGCACGGCTTGAAACTCTTCAGCGGATGGCTTATTCGAATGTTGAGACGGGTGAGCAGCTACAAAAGGCGGGTGACCTCTCGGCGTCGTTGGTTTGGTATGCAGATGCGCTGCGACTGGATCAGGGGAATTCGGATCGAGAGCGTATCCACCGTCAGCGGCTGGCACAGATGATTTCCGTTTCTTTTCGACCAAAGCACATTTGGTTTCCAGAAACCCCCAGTGCGGCACTGGGACGAGACCATCCCGGTCTAACGAATGTTGGTTTTAGCCCGGATTTCCAAAAAGTGGTCGCCAGCACGTCCGATGGCGTGATTTATCTGTGGGATATCGAATCCGGAAAATTATCTGGTGAGCCGTTAGATCACGAAGGTGGCGTTACTGACATCGCCTTTGATCATACGGGAAATCTACTGGCGGCCTCCGTTTTAATTAATGACCTTCAAGGGGAAAGCGTCAACGGCCTCACGCGAATCTGGGATTTGTCGACAGGAAAGAGAGGGAAAGAAAGATACAGGCAGGATGGTGGTACAGCGCTCGTTGCTTTCCATCCCCACAAAAAACAACTCATGGCGGCCAGCGCCCGTGGTAGCATCGATATATGGAATATTGAATCAGGTGAGTCGCTTGGGGATACGATTGAGCATCCAAGAGAGTTTGCTAGGCCATCAAAGTACGGGGGAGATCTGTTCAGTTTCAGTCCGGATGGTGCCTATCTGCTGACTTCCAGTGACGACGGGTCGGCTCGCATTTGGGATTCTGAGACTAGCCAGCTAGCTTTCCCTCCCGTTTCTCATAATCGGGATGGAAGTATCCTGCAAGTTAGTTTTAATTCAGATGGCGACCGCTTTTTGACGGCCAGCAAGGATGGGACAGCACAAATTTGGGACGTGAAGACGGGGATGCCGGTCACCCCGCCCATGCAGCACGAAGATGATGTGTTCACGGCGATTTTCAGTCCGGATGATCGTCGCATTGCTACCGCCAGCATCAACGGGGATGTGCGTGTATGGGACTCACGGACAGGAGAACCACTGACATCCTATCTGAAGCATCCGCAGGGGGTGAATGTTATGGAATTCAGTCCGAATGGCCAGTTTGTGGTCACCGGCAGTGACGATGGCTTTATTCGGTTTTGGCGCGCGAAGACGGGCCTTTTACAACGGCCGCTGTTACGTCAAAACGGGAAAATAAGGTTTGTCACGTTTCATCCGGATGGCCGTCATTTAATGACAGCCAGTGACCCCGCATCCAGGGACTCGGTTGCTGAGGTGCGTCTCTGGGATCTGGCAGCTAGTGCACAGAGGCCCGTTCCGCTGAAAACAGGTTCCCCCAAACATGCGAGGTTCGTTCCGGGCAGCAATCGACTTCTAGTCGCGGATCGTGAAGATGGACTGCAGCTTTTCGATTCCAAAACCAAGGAGCCCCTTACGGATATTAGAAGAATATCAGGGGACATTGTCCATTTTGAATTTGATCGCGATGGAACGCGTGTGGTTACGGCAACTGCCGCCGGGGTTGCCCGGGTTTGGGACACGACTACCTTAAAACCACAGACACCCCAGATGATCCATGACAGCGCACTGACCACAGCTCATTTCAATCAGGATGGTTCCCGTCTGATCGCCGTGACTGAAAATCAGGTTGTCCGACTGTGGGATGCGGTTTCCGGTAAGCCACTGGGAGATCCGATCAAACCGGAACATGATGTGGAAGCGCTGTTTCATCCGGATGGTCAAATGGCTGTATTCAGCACGGATCCCTATGACCTTAGAAGCGATTCCGGTCCTCTGACGATATGGAGTCTGAACCAGCAGGGAGGATTTACCGCAGGGGGACTTCAGTTGGAACCCAGAAGAGGTGGGCTGGATTATAAAACGGTAAATTATAGTCTTTTCAGCCCGGCAGGAGATGTACTGGTTTGCATCACGCTTCCCAGCATCAATCAGACCGATTCCTATACGGCATATGCGTTTGATGTTCAGACGGGAGACAAAATATTTGAAATCAATTACGGTGATAATATTTATGGTGCGGCTTTTAATCATGATGGAACGCGGTTGCTTTTGTATTCACGCCAACAGGCACGGGTCTGGAACGGTGACACAGGAGAAGCAGTTTCTCCATGGATACAGACCGGGGGGAAATTTGATCATGTGGTATTTAGTCCAGACGGACTCCTGCTGGCGACGGCTGAAAAATCGATCGATAATTTTAATGTCGTTCGTGTTTGGGATGCGCTGACCGGACAGTCGGTTACTACGGACCTGGTGGATAACGACCATGTTTTTGCTCTGGACTTCTCCTCGGATTCAACCCAACTGCTGACGAGATCCGATCAGGTGCGTATTTGGCAACTACCACCCGACAATGCAACGCTTGGTCAATTGACGCATACAGCCCGATTTCTGAGTGCTGCCCGCCTGGATGAATCAGGTGCAATGCGGTCTTTG
Organism: Verrucomicrobiales bacterium; assembly: GCA_012959985.1. Taxonomy (GTDB): domain Bacteria; phylum Verrucomicrobiota; class Verrucomicrobiia; order Limisphaerales; family DUCD01; genus DUCD01. The sequence continues at coordinate 2,552 of DUCD01000484.1, forward strand.
AATGCTGACGAACAGCGCGAGGCCTGGGAGGCTTTTCGAGAGGATTCCGGGAATAGTCTCGTTGGTACCGCAGAGCAGGTGCGCGCACAGCTTGACTATTGGTATGGTCTGTCAATACGGGATGGTGATACGAGCGCCGTTCAAAAACATCTGCAGGCGTATATCAGGATGGAATCAAAAGTATTCGGTCGTGCAGCGGTTGCCTCAACGAATCTTGGTGACTTTGATACGGCCTGTGAGAATCTACAGGAACTGTTAAAGGTCTTTCCGGATGAACAGTGTTACACCCGTGCCAACTATGTCATGTTGTTGTTTCTGTCGGGCGACCTTGAGGGATTTCGACGGGAGAATCAAATTCTTCTTGAACGCTTCGGCGAAACCACCGACGGTGTGATTGCTGAACGGGTGGCCAAATCATGTTGTCTTGACCCGCTCGATTTTCCGGCCGATGATCTGCGAATGCAGCTTGCCGAGAGAGCTTTTCAGACAGGCTCCGAAGAATGGTACTCTGATTACGCACAGCTGACCTGCGGTATGGCATGTTATCGTACAGGGCAGTACGCCAGAGCACTGGAATTACTGGAGCCCCTGGGCGATATGGCGGTACCACCGCATAATTATTTCATGAAAAATGCAAAAATACTGGCAAAGTTCTTTGTCGCCATGAGTCACCATCGATTGGGAAAACCGGATGTGGCCCAGAAGACGCTGCAGACTGCGCAGAAATTCAATCAGTTTCGTGGTGAAATAGATGGAACCTCGTTTATTGTTTATGACTGGCTAAGATGTGATATAATTGAGGCGGAGGCGGTCCGTTTGCTGCAGACCGTTGATGCCGACCCTGTCCCGTTTAAGTAACTGGATCTGACACAACCGAAAGCGACCAAATTGTCCAAAGATAAGGAAACGTACAGATGAAACGCACCGCAATTTTTACGGCCTTTGTTTTAGCGGCTTGTTTTACTGGTTGCAGTAGTGAAGAGACCGTCACGACATCTAACCCGCCGACTGTCGAAACCAATGTCCCGAATGCAGGTGTTGACCCCGGTACTGAAACGGCTCCGCCTCCGGTTTCGGAGACAGAAGGGATTCAGCTTCGTTATCGTTTTGAAAAAGGACAGCGGATGGACTACATCATGAGCTTGGAAATAGATAACCACATAGTGAATCTGAATCAAAAGACAAAAATGAATATGAATTTTTACTTTCACGTGACCGTGGACGTTGTTGAAGTTGATGGATCGGCCATGATTACACAGATCAATGACCGGTTTAAGTTTAAGGTAAAGGGGCCCGGCGGAACCATACTTTACGATTCGGCCGATGGTGAAGAATCAGATCATCCACAGTGGCAGGGACTACGACAAGTGTTCCTTCCCATGCAATACGCTCAGTGTACCTATCGGGTTACTACGGCCGGAGTTGTTAGCGATGTGAAACCAACGGCAGAACTTGCCGAGCGATTGGAAAAGAATCCTTCCATGGCAGCCGTGATTACACAGGAACAATTGGAACAGAATGCATTCGCTTTATTTCACCCGATGCCTGAAGGTGCTGTAGACTCAGGTGCGACGTGGAATTACACCAGAAATCAGACGTTCGGTAATTTTAAGTTTGACTTTGCTTACACCAAAACCTTTCGGGGTACCGAAGAACATGACGGTCGCCAGGTTGTTGATATTACCGAAACGGTTGTGGGCAAGAGAACAGGTGAGGTGACACCGGCATTTGAATTCAATTTCGACTACGAGTTAACATCCGGGCAGGAATATTTTGATCCGAAACTGGGTTGGCTGGTGTCCCTGAACGACGTGGCCGTCACCCGCACGAAACAAAGTGCAATGGGGATTGCCGTCGAAAGTGAGTCGTCGACAAAAGTGTCAATCCAACTGCAGCCTGCGGTGGATGAACAAACCCCGGAAAACAGTTCCGAGTAAAGCTAATAAAACCAGACCCGCTGCTCCAGTATGTAAGTGCCTTTTCATCGTCGCCACCTTATTCATTGTGTTTTGCTTCGAGTTTCTTAAGTCGCTGGAGCACTTGAGTGCTGTTAATAGCTAACATGACTACGGCAAAACACACTGCGACAAATGAAATTAGGCTGCCAAGACTCCGTTTTTCATGAGGCGCATCTTCACCGTAAAAGAGATATCGACTGTTCCGATCAACAACGACTTTGATGTTTCCATTTTCATCGTATACTCTCAGTCTCGGCTCTTCACGACCATCCTCGAGAGTTTCGATTCCAATATCTATCTGGTTATTGCCTTGTGAATCGCGAATATACAGCGTTGGTCCAAATTCCTCGACCTTCAGTTCTATCCTTCGATTTCCATCAGCGTCTAAAATTACAAGCTCTTCGCGGTAAGAGTTTTGGTATCCTCTGCCTGAACCGCAGCCTCTAAGGTTGTAGACAACCCTAGGAGCACCATTAGAGTTGCGGAGCAAAAAATGAGGGGGCGTTTTTTTAAGGGTGACATGTTGTTTTTGAGATTCATGCTAAGTTACTTTCGCTAGTTGAGAATTTAAAAGAGTGG